>NZ_JBHXFL010000031.1:0-54129 GCF_042724095.1 Streptomyces sp. NPDC127100 | reverse complement strand
GCGCTGGGCCCGCCCCTCGTGCTCGGGGGGGGGGGCGTCGGGGGGGTGGGGGCCTGGGGCGCACTCCCCCCGGGCCCCGGCCGCCGCGGGGGCGCGCCCGGCCCGTCCGCGGCCGTGCCCCCGGAAGAAGGGACGCCGGGCCCCGATCCCTCAGCGCACCGGCGCGGGCGCGGCTGCGGGCCGGGACCGGCCGAAGCGCCGCACGAGCGGGGACTCGACCAGGGCGTAGAGCACCCACGACGCCACCACCGTGGCCACCACCGTGCCGGCCAGCATCGCAAGGCCCGCCGCGGTCGAGTACATCTGCGTACCCAGTTCCTTGCGCAGCCAGGACAGCGCGATGTAGTGCAGCAGGTAGAAGGCGAAGGAGATCTCGCCCAGCCACACCATCGCGCGGTTGCGGAACAGCGTGAAGCGGCCCTCGACGTCCGCGCTCGCCGCGGCCGCGATCAGCAGCACGATCGGCACGATCATCGCCGCGCGCTGGCCGTAGAGGTAGGGGACGTGGAAGGTCAGCCAGTACCCGCCGGCCAGCAGGGCGGCGGACCAGAACATGCCGATGTTGCGCCAGCGCCCGTGCCGCACCGCGAGCGCCACGAGGATGCCGAGGGCGAAGTCCGCCATCCGCACCGGGGGCAGCACATAGCTGAACCAGTACTGCGCCACCGACAGGTCCTGGCCGCTGGGCACCAGCTCGGCCTTCGAGAACAGCCCGTACGCCAGCGCGGGCGTGGCCCACACCGCGGCGATCCCCCCGGCGATCCAGTACTTCAGGTGCGCCGCGTCGATGCGGCCGAACAGCCGCAGCAGCAGCGGGAAGCACAGGTAGAAGAACGCCTCCACGCCCAGCGACCAACTGGGGGAGTCGACACTGAAGTTGGTGAAGTACTCGGGCACCCACACCTGCACCATGAACAGGTTGGCGACGGCGGTGCCGTCGGAGGTGGCCGGCGCGGCGAACAGCCACATGGCGAGCGCCCAGGCGACCACGTAGACGGGGTAGATCTTGACGAACCGGCGCCGCCAGAACGACGTCGTGGTGTCGTCGTGGCGCGCCGACCAGGTCAGCACGAAGCCGCTGAGCACGAAGAAGAACGACACACCGAGCCCGCCGGCCTGGTTGAACCAGCGGTACAGGCGGAACTCCGTGGCGTCGTCGGCCAGCAGCCGCAGCGGCGGTATCGGCAGGAACGCGTGGTGGGCGAAGACGGCCAGTGCGGCGAGGAACCGCAGGCCGGTGAGGGACGGCAGCCGGGACGGCGCGGGGCGCCCGGGCGCGGCGGCTTGCCCGCCGCGCACACCGGCCGGCGCCGAACCGGTCAGTACCTGGTCTGTGGCCATGGGGGTCCGTTCTCACAAGGGGACGGGGAGGACTGGTGCTGTTCACCGTTGTAGGGGCGCCCGCTCGCACAACGCTCGTGAACGGCCCCAGGACCGGGCGCGCCGTCCTCGCGACGCGCGACGGCCGCCCCGGGAATCCGGGACGGCCGTGTTCGCGCTCGTGCTCGTGGCGGCCGGGGGGCCGTTTCCGTTCACAGGGCGGCGCGTGCCTTCAACGGCTCCCACCAGGCGCGGTTGTCGCGGTACCAGGCGAACGTCTCCTTCAGACCCTCGGTGAAGTCCTTGCGCGGACGGTAGCCCAGCTCGGTGGAGATCTTGGTGCAGTCGACCGAGTACCGCAGGTCGTGCCCGAGCCGGTCGGGCACGTGCTCCACGCTCTCCCAGCCCGCCCCGGCCAGCTCCAGCAGCAGCGCGGTCAGCTCCTTGTTGCTCAGCTCGGTGCCGCCGCCGATGTTGTACACCTCGCCGGGCCGGCCCGAGGCGCGCACCAGCTCCAGGCCCTGCACGTGATCGTCGATGTGCAGCCAGTCCCGCACGTTCAGCCCCTCCCCGTACAGCGGCACCGGGCGCCCGTCGAGCAGGTTGGTGATGAACAGCGGGATGACCTTCTCCGGGAAGTGGTGATGGCCGTAGTTGTTGGAGCAGCGGGTCACCCGCACGTCCAGGCCGAAGGTGCGGTGGTAGGACAGCGCCATCAGGTCGGAGGAGGCCTTGGACGCGGCGTAGGGGGAGTTCGGCCGCAACGGGTCGCTCTCCGGCCAGGAGCCCTCGGCCAGGGAGCCGTACACCTCGTCGGTCGACACGTGCAGGAACCGCGCACTGCCGCCGGGCCGGCGCAGCGCCGCGTCCAGCAGCGTCTGGGTGCCCAGCACGTTGGTGGTGACGAACTCGGCCGCGCCCAGGATGGAGCGGTCCACGTGGGACTCCGCGGCGAAGTGCACGATCTGGTCGTGCTCGGCCACCAGGCCCGCGACCAGGTCCCGGTCGCAGATGTCGCCCCGCACGAACCGGAACCCGGGATGGCCGCGGACCGGGTCGAGGTTGGCCGGGTTGCCGGCGTAGGTGAGTTTGTCGAGCACGGTGATGCTCACGTCGCCCGGCCCGCCGGCGCCCAGCAGCCGGCGGACGTAGTGCGAACCGATGAATCCCGCGCCGCCGGTGACGAGAATGCGTGTGAGGGTCATGACGAGATCTGTACCTTGCTGTGGTCGCCGAGGATGAGCCGGTGCGCGGCGGGCGCCCGCGGGGCGGGCGTCACCTCCACGTTGCGTCCGATGATCGACGCCTCCACACGCCGGGCGCCGCGCACGGAGGAATTGTCCAGGACGATGGAGAACTCGATCTCGCTGTCGGTGATGTCGCAGTCGTTCGAGATCGACGTGAACGGGCCGACGTAGGAGGAGCAGATCACCGTGCCCGCGCCGATCACCGCCGGGCCGACGATGCGCGAGGCGGTGACCTTGGCGCCCTCCTCGATCCGCACCCGCCCGATGATCTCGCTGACGTCGTCGACGTCGCCCTCGATGCGCGGCTCCGCGGACTCCAGCACGGACCGGTTGACCTCGAGCATGTCGGTGACGTTCCCGGTGTCCTTCCAGTATCCGGACACGGTCGTGGAGCGCACGTCGTGCCCGTGGTCGATCAGCCACTGCAGGGCGTGCGTGATCTCCAGCTCGCCGCGCCAGGACGGCTTGATGGCGCGCACGGCCCGGTGCACCGCGGACGTGAACAGGTAGACGCCGACCAGGGCCAGGTCGCTCTTGGGCGTGGCCGGCTTCTCCTCCAGGCCGATCACGTTGCTGTCCGGGCCGAGTTCGGCCACGCCGAAGGCCCGCGGGTCGGAGACCCGGGTGAGCAGGATCTGCGCGTCGGGGCGCTGCGCGCGGAAGTCGTCGACGATGGAGGAGATGCCGCCGACGATGAAGTTGTCCCCGAGGTACATCACGAAGTCGTCGTCGCCGAGGAACTCCTGGGCGATCAGCACGGCGTGGGCGAGCCCCAGCGGGGCTTCCTGCGGGAGGTAGGTGACCGTCAGACCGAACTTCGAACCGTCGCCGACGGCCTGCCTGATCTCGGCGGCGGTGTCCCCGACGACGATCCCGACCTCCGTGACACCGGCCTCCGCGATCGCCTCCAGGCCGTAGAAGAGCACGGGCTTGTTGGCCACGGGCACCAGTTGCTTGGCTGATGTGTGGGTGAGGGGGCGCAGGCGGGTTCCGGCCCCGCCGGAGAGTACGAGAGCCTTCATGCCACCGACCCTAGGAACGCGCGCTAGAGCGGGAGTGGGGGATCGCACGCGCCCTTAGGGGCCCTCCAGGGCCGCTCGAGACGCGGCCGTGATGCTCCAGGCATGGCAGACAACCACCGTGCACTCATCCAGGCCTTCGTCGACATGATCAACAACCATGACGTCGGCACCATCGGCGAGCACACCGCGCCGGGCCACATCGACCACAATCCGGTCGTCGCCGACGGCGTGGAGGCCAACGCGGCCTTCTTCCAGGCGATCTTCGACGCGTTCCCGGACGTGAGGGTCGTCGCCCACGACGTGATCGTCGACGGGGACCGGATCGCGGGCCGCTTCGAGTACTCCGGCACCCACCGGGGCACCTTCTTCGGCGTCGAGGCGACCGGGCGCCCGCTGACCTTCCAGTCCATCGACATCTGGCGGGTCGAGGACGGCCTGCTGGCCGAGCACTGGGACCAGCTCGACATGGGCGGCATGTTCCGCCAGCTGGGCGTCGACTTCTACGCGCTGCAGAAGGCCTGACCCACCCGCCGAGGTCAGCTCTCCCCGCCCTGGCCGGCGCTGCCGATCGGGCCGACCCGGACGGGGGAGCCGGCGCCGTCGGTGACGGGCAGGGTCGCGGCGCCCGGCCAGTCGAGGGTGACCGACTTCGTCTCGTCGGGCGGGGTCACCACGAGTGCGGTGACACGGACGCCGGAGCCGCCCGAGTCGTTGACGGGGTAGCTGACGGTGAAGGACACCGACTTGCCGTCCTTGAGCGTCATGGGGCCGGCCTCCTGGCCGGTGCGCTCGGCGGACAGATCGCCCGCGTTGGTCTTCAGGTCGACGCCCGCGTATCCGGTCAGGGCGCAGTCACGGCCGCCGCCGTTGGTGAACGTGATGGCGACCGAGCCCTCGGTGTCGCCGTCGATGGTGCTGTCCGACGCGGTGATGTCCAGTTCGTCGGTGCGGCACGCGCCGGCCCCGGCGGACGTGTCCTGCCCGCCGGAGCCGCCGTCCGTGCTCTGCTCGCCGGAGCTGTCCTTCCCGCCGTCCTGCTCCGCACCGCCGGTGCCCGCACCGCCCGTGCCCGAGGCGCCGTCCGAGGAGGCCGGCGAGGACGCGGACGGGCCGTCGCTCTGTGCCGTGCTGTCGTCGCCGTTGCAGGCCGTGAGCGACAGACCCGCTGCAACGGCCAGGGCGGCGAAGGTGAGCTTGCGAACGCGCATCGTCTTTTTCCTCAGTCTCGGTGACAGGTGCCGGCCGCCCGGCCCCGGGGGGACGAGCGAGCGTCTGTGACCACCAGGACCGCCGCCAACCGGTGAAGCGTTCCGCTCAACGGCCCGCCAGGACATGCCTGTTACATACATCGAGCGCCACGCGCGGGAACGGTGTGCCCCGGCACGCCGGGACACACCGTCTGCGGGCCCCGCCGGCCCGTGTTCCGCCACCGGCCGCGCCCGCTTGCGCAACGCCGCTCGCTGGGACGAACCCGTGACCCGGCAGACCTTGACCGCACCGGCCGTCACCGGCTCCCGGCCCGCCCGCACCGACGGCACGAAGGCCGAAAGGGCCCCCGCTCAGCCGGCCGCCGCCCGCTCCACCTCCTCCACCAGCGCCGCGTGCTCCAGGATGTCGCGTGCGTGCGGGGCGAAGTCCCCGCCCTCCAGCACGGTCCGGGCGAACACACCGGCGATGTTGGTGAAGTGACGGTCCGGCCGCAGGGCGATCTCCCGCACCGTCCCCTCGCGTTCCACCCTCAGCACGGGCGTGTGCTCGTCGGGGGTGCTGAAGGCACGCTCCAGACGCAGCCGGCCCCGGCTGCCCCACAGGCTGTAGCCGCTGCGGTAGGCGTGCTCCACGCCGTAGGCCACCTGCGCGGCCGCACCGGAGGCGGACACCAGCAGCGCACTGCCCGCCGGCCGCGGCCCCAGCGCGCTCGCCGCCCGCTCCTGGGCCCCGGCCACGCGCAGCGGACCCAGGAAGTGCCGGGCCGCACGCAGCGGGTAGGCGGCGACCTCCGGGAGGGTACTGGCCCGCTCCCCGCCGCCGCCCGGCGCGGGACGCAGCGGGATGCCGAACTCGGAGGAGAACAGCTGCACCTCCCCGATCAGCCCGTCCGCCACCAGCTCCCGCACCCGCGCGTGCTGCGAGTGGTGCAGGAACATGAAACTCTCCATCAGCAGCAGCCCCCGCTCCCGGGCGGCGGCCACCGCCTTCTCCGCCTCGGCCGCGCTGGGCGCGAACGGCTTCTCGCACAGCACGTGCTTGCCGGCCTCCAGCGCCCGCAGCGTCCACCGGACGTGCAGCTCGGGCGGCAGCGGAACGTACACCGCGTCGACGTCTTCGCGCTCCAGCAGCCGCTCGTACGACCCGAGAGGCACACCGCCGAAGCGGTCGGTGAACCCCCGGGCCCGCTCCGGGCTCCGGCTGGCCACCGCCGTCACCGTCACCAGCGGCTGGTGCTCCAGCGAGGGCAGCATCCGCCGCCGGGCGATGTCCGCGCAGCCCAGCACCCCCAGCCGCAGCGGCCGCACCGCAGCGGCGCTCACCGGGCGTACCCCCCGTCCGGCGCCCACACCCCGCGCAGCACCGCCAGCAGCGTGCGCGCCTCGATGTTCAGGTAGTTGCTGTGCCGCATCAGCTCGGCGAGCTGACCGGCCGTCAGCCACACGAACTCGTCGGGCACGTCCAGCGGGAAGTCGTCCCCGACCTCCATGAGCACGTACCGGTTGCCGGCATGGTGGAAACGCCCGCCCTCCTCGGACTGCACGACGTCGTACAGCAGCTCGTGCGGCTGCGCCCGCATGACCAGGTCCAGGTAGCGCGGCCGGAGGTGGACGGGCAGGGTGAGCGCCCGCCCGGGCTGGCACTGCACGGTGGGCCCGAACTCGGCCACGTCGAGCACCCCCGCCTCCGACCGCGCCCGCGCCAGAAGGTGCGGGACACCGCCCACCCGCCGGATCAGGAACGCGACCAGCCCCTGCTCCTTGGGCGCCAGCAGGGGCTGCGTCCAGCTGGTGACCTCACGGTTGGCGGCCGACACGGACGCGGCGATGACCGCGAAGTGGTGCCCGCTCTCGTGCTCGATCTCGTAGTCCGTGCGACGCCACCGCTCCACCTGCGCCAGCGGCACCGAACGCTGCACCAGCTCACGGCGCGCCCTGATCTCGGTGAGCCGGCTCAGCACCTCCTCCATGGAGTACAGCGACGGCCCGCCGCGCCCGGCCGGGGCCGGAATCAGCGACAGGACGGTACGCGCGTCCATGTTCACCACGTTCGGCTCGTACAGCAGCCGGTGGATCTGGCCGAGCGTCAGCCACACGAAGTCCTCGTGCAGCTCCACCTCGCCCAGCGCCTCCACCACCATGTTCCGGTTGCGCTTGCACAGGAACCACGAGCCCTGCTCCGACTGAAGCGAGTCGTACAGCACCCGCGACAGAAGCCGCGGCGGCCGGAAGTAGTCGATGTAGCGCACGGCGGAGCCCTTGTGGACACCGGTGTAGTTGCTGCGCGTGGCCTGCACGGTGGGCGACAGCTGCACCGTGTCGAGGTTGCCGGGCTCCATCTTGGCCTGCATCAGGCAGTGCAGCACGCCGTCGAACTCCTTGACGACGATGCCGAGGATGCCCACCTCGGGCTGGTTGATGATGGGCTGCGTCCAGGACAGCTCGTGCCCGTCCCAGGCGCTGCGCACGCTCAGGCCCTCGACGGCGAAGAACCGGCCGCTGTCGTGCACCAGGTTCCCGCCCGGCTCCTCGAAACGCCAGCCGACCAGCTCGGAGAACGGGATGCGGCGCACGTCGTAGCGGTTGGTACGGCGCTGCTCGGCGAACCACTCGCGGAAGACCGCGTTGGGCGTCACCGGACTGTCGGCGGCCCGCGCCGACAGCACGAACCGCTGCACCGTACCCGGGGCGGCGCCCACGGACGCTGCTGCCTGGGTGATGGTCATGAGCGCGACTCCTTCGACTCGTTCCGCTCGCCCTCGGGCAGGCGGCCGCAGCACGACCATGGTCCGTCCCGATCGGGGCGGACCGGAGACCGCCTCGACGCCCGCCGGATCCCCCCTCGAATCCGCTTACTTACCGACGACAGGTTTCCTGTCACTGCTAGACACCGGGGGGCGGCGACCCTACGCTCGACGGCATGAGAATCCTCTTCGCCGGCGCCGGAAACTTCGGCCACGTCTACCCCCTCCTCCCCCTGGCGAAGGCCGCGCGGGCCGCCGGCCACGAGGTCTTCTTCGCCACGGGCGAGCAACTGCACCCCGCCGTCACCGCGGCCGGCCTCGAAGCCGTGCCCGCGGGCCGCTCGGTGCCCGAGGGATTCATGGAAGCAGCCCGCTCCGGAGGCCTCCTCGCACCGGGCGACGCCGACCTCAAGCCGCAGGACGTGCCGCCCGAGGTCCTGGCCGACCTGCACGTGCAGGTCTTCGGCTCCGTACTGCCCCGCTGGGTCACCGAGGACCTGACCGCCGCCCTCGGCCGGCTGCGCCCCGACCTCGTCGTCTACGAGGCACTCAACCCCGGCGCCGCCTTCGCCGCGCACCTCGCCGGCGTACCCGCCGTCGCCCACGGGGTGGGCCCCATGACCGTCGGGCCCGACGACGCCCGCGTCATGGAACAGCTCCTCGTCACCGCCGGCGACCTCGGCGTCGACGTGCCCGGTGGCCAGCTCCTGGCCCTGGCCCGCGCCTTCGTCGACATCTGCCCGCCCTCCTTGCAGGACCCCCACTTCCTCGCCGCCCCCCTCCACCGCATCGAGCAGCGCCCCGTGCCCTACGCCGAACCCGGCGGCGAGCTCCCCGAGCGCATCCGGGCCGCCGAGGGCCGCTTCGTCTACGTCACCCTGGGCACCGCGTTCGCCTCGGCCGAGGTCCTGCGCACGGTCGTCGAGGGCCTGCTGCCGCTCGACGTCCCGGTCCTCGTCGCCGCCGGGCCCGTGGTGCCCGTGGCCGCACTCGGCGAACAGCCCGAACGCGTCGTCGCCGTCCCGTGGGTGGCCCAGCCCGAGGCGCTGCGGCACGCCGCACTCGTGGTCCAGCACGGAGGCGCCGGCACCACCCTGGCCGCCCTCGCCGCCGGCCTGCCCCAGCTCGTCCTGCCCCAGGGCGCCGACGGCCCGGCCAACGCCGCGGCCGTCCACGCCGCCGGCGCCGGCGAGTACGTCCTCGCCCCGGACCTGTCGCCGCAGGCCGTCGGCGAAGCCGCCCGCCGCCTGATGGCCGACGAGTCCTACCGCACCGGCGCCCGCAAGGTCGCCGCCGAGATCGCCGGGATGCCCGACCCCGCCGCGACCGCCGCGAAGCTCCCGGACCTGGCCGCCTGACCCCCCTCCCGGCACCCGCGGGCGGGCGGCCCGCCGGTGCCCCACGACTCCCGGTGCGCGAGCCGACTTCCCCCGCGGCCCGCGCACCGGGCCACACCCCCCGCCCCCGGCGCCGGCCCCGCACCGGGGCCGGCCCGGGCCCGGCGGCGGCACCTAACCGGGCAGCGACGGCAGCGTCGCGCCCGCCACCCGGGCCGCCGGCAGCAGGTCGTCCACCGGGGTCGAGGGAGCCGACAGCGCAAGCGCCAGCAGCGCGGCGCTCACATCCCCGGCCAGCCGTGCCGCCTCGACACGGGTGAGCACCGACGAGGCGAAGTCCAGGCACAGCAGAGGCCGCTCCCGCCACCGCACCAGCGTCAGCGCCGCGTCCGCCTCGGCACCGCCCAGGTGCCCGGGGTGGAAACGCGCCGACACACCGCCCGCCCCGGCGGCCGCCGCAAGCAGCTCGTCGTGCGCGGCGAACGCCACCTGCGCCGGCCCCGGCCGGGACCGGTCACCGCCCGTGCCCAGCGCACGGGCGAGCTCCTCCTCGTCCGTACCCGCGTGGGCCAGGCCCTCGCTCAGCGCGCAGGCGATACCGCGCAGGAAGTAGTCGGCCGTGCCCTCCAGCACGCAGCGCACCGGGTGCGTCACCGCACACGGCACCACCGTGCGGGGCAGCGCGGCCACGGGCCGGCGGGGCAGCTCGGCCCCCACGAGCAGTTCCTCGCGGCCCGAGCGCCGGCCCACGGCCAGGGCCCAGGCGGCCAGCACCACGGTGCTGTGCGGGACCCCGGCCCGCCGGGCGGTGGCGTCCACCGCGTCGCGCACCTCGGCGTCCAGCAGGAACGGCAGCCGCCCGCCGCGGAAGTCGAAGACCGCCGGACGTCGCTCGGGCCGCCCCAGGTCCACCGGCCCGGCGGCGTCGCGCAGCAGAGCGGCCCGCCGCGCCGCCCCGCCGGGAGGAAGCTCCGGCGCCTCGGGCCCCGGCGCCGGGGCCCGGCCGACCGGCAGGCCCCGCGCCGCGCGGCCGTAGTCGGCGAGCAGCTCCCGCCACACCAGCGCGGCCGACCAGGGACCGGCGACGGCCCGGTGGTACAGGAAGGACAGCAGATGCCGTCCGGGTGCCAGCGGCGCCAGCACGAAGGCGACGGGTGGCCGCCCGGCGCGTCCGGCCGGCCACCCCCCGTCCACGGCAAGCCGCCGGTGCACCGCCGCCACGCCGTCCGCGTCCCCCGACGCCGGGGGAGCGGCGAGAAGCGGCACCGTGTACGCCTCCAGCACCCGCCGCACCGGCCCGCCGGCCGACGGGACGAAGAAGGTCCGCAGCCCCTCGTGCCGGGCGCTGAGCGCGGCGACGGCGGTGCGCAGCGCGGCCAGGTCGAGCGGACCGGACAGCTCGGCACTGAGGACACGGTGAGCGGCCCGCCGGCCGTGACGGCCCGTCAGTGCCGCACGCTGCCCGGGCAGGAGGGGACGCAGCGGCCCGCTCTCCGGCGGCGGGGGAGCGGGCAGGGGCACCGCCCGGGCCAGCGCCTCCGTGAGCGGAGCGGGCCCCAGCAGCGCCGCCAGGTCCAGGGACAGCCCCAGCCGCTCGCCGGCCCGCCGCTGGAGCCGCATCGCCTGCTGGAGGGTCCCGCCCAGGGTGACGAACGGCGCCCCCGCCGCCCGGCCCCGCACGGTGCGCCGCTCCTGGCCGGTCACGTCCGCGGCCAGGTCGAGCAGCGCGTCCAGGCACGTCGGGGTCAGCATGAGGTCCGCCCTCTCTGTGGCCGTCTTGCCCCGCATGCTGCCCACCGGCCCTCGAAGGCCGCTCGAGCCGGCCCGGCGCACCCGTACGCTGTCAAAAGCAGAATCCCTATCAATGACAACTTGAGTATCGCTGAAAGTGCTATGGTGGGCGGCATGACCGCCCGTGACCGCCGCCTGCGCGAACAGGCCCGCCGCCACCAGCTCATCCTCGCCACCGCACGCGAGATGGCCGAGTCGGAAGGCTGGGACAGTGTCACCACGCGGCGTCTCGCGGACCGCATCGAGTACAGCCAGCCCGTGCTCTACCAGCACTTCAAGAACAAGGACGCCATCATCCGCGCGGTGGCCCTGGAAGGCTTCGCCGAACTCGCCGCCGCCCTGCGCGCCACCCGCCGCCAGTACACCGGCGATGCGCGCGAGACCCTGCGCGAACTCGCCCGCGCCTACGTTGGCTTCGCGTCCCGCTCACCCGTCCTCTACCAGGCCATGCTCGTCCTGGACACCGGCGACGAGAACGACGGCGCCCGCACCCCGGCCCCGCTCGCCGAGGTCCTGGCCGAGATCGAGGAGACCGTCGCCCCCCTGGCCGCGGGCCGCGACCCCCGCACGCTCACCCAGGTCCTGTGGAGCGCCTGGCACGGCATGGCGACCCTGGCCAACGCAGGCCGCCTCGACGCCGAACAGGCCCCGGAGCGGCTGGCCGTGCTGACCGACGTGCTCACCGGCCCCGCCGCCCAGCCGGCCTGAACCGGACGCGCCACCCGCCGGCCCGGGGCAGCCCCCGGCCGGCGGCTCAGACCGAGGTCCTCGCGTGCTCCGGCTCCCCGGCGGGCGGCCGGTGCTGCCCGGCCGGCTCCTTCAGCCGCTTGCCCAGCAGCACGAACAGCAGGATCAGCCCGACCGTGAGCAGGATGTGCCCCAGCCCCGCGACCAGCGACAGCGCCTCCGGCATCTCGTGCCCGAGCACCGTCAGGCAGCCGTGCACGCCCATCATGCCCACGGACACCACGATTCCCGCGTTGTAGAACCAGAAGAAGTTCGTGAACAGCTTCGACGAGGACAGCCCGAACTGCTTGTCCAGCCCCAGGACGATCAGGAAACCGAACATGCCAAGCGTCAGCAGGTGCGTGTGCATCACCGACAGCTGCGTGTCCCCGGTGAAGTCCTTGATCTTGGTGAACTCCCGGTAGAACAGTCCCGAGACCACCCCGACGATCATGTAGACGTGCGCTGCGTAGAACGACTTTCGCATCGCGGTGCTCGCTCCCTGCGGTCGGTTACCGTGCCGGCACCGCTCATTCAAGCACCCCCGATCGATCCCAACTGCCCCTGACGCAGGCCGTCTCGAGCGCGCGTCCAGTGAAACTCGAGCGGCCCGGCGTCAGCCGGCGACCGCGTCCGCCCGCGCCCCCTGCACCAGCGCCTCCGGCAACTCCTCCCGTCCCCGGATGCGCAGCTTGCGGTAGATCCGCGTCAGCCGCTGCTGAACCGTACTCACCGACAGCAGCAGCCCCGCCGCGATCTGCCGGTTCGTCAGCCCACGCGCCGCCAGCGCCGCCACCCGCTGCTCGGGGGCCGTCAGCGGCTCCCGCTCCACCACCGCCGCCGGCGAACCCGGCCACAGTGAGATCTCCGCCATCCGCAGCTCGACCGCGGCCCGCGTACCCGCGTCCGGGCACACATCGTGAGCCAGCCCCAGGATCCGCCCGGCCTCCTCCGGCAGCCGCTGCGCCAGGAGTTCCTCCGCGACGTCCCGCAGCACCTCCAGATCACCCGGCCGCACCGGCCGCCGTACTCCCTGCGCGACCGGCGCCAGGAAATGCCCCGCCACCACCGCGGCCGGTGCCTGCGCCTCACGCAACGCCAGCGCGGCCCGCCGGTGCAGACCCGCACGGGTACGCGGCGCGGCAAGCGCCAGCACCACGTCCCGCACCGCCGGATGCCCGAAACGCAGCCCGTGCAGCACGCCGCAGGCACGCAGCGCCGCGAGCCCCGCCCCCGGTGTCCCCGTGCCGAGCATCCGCGCCAGCACCGGCTCGGCCGCACCCGCACCCAGTACGGCCACCGCCCGGGCCGACGCCACGGCAGCCGGGCCGCAACGGTCCAGACACGCGGCGACAGCCCCCGCGAAGGGCCCGTCCGGGGCGAACCCCACCGTCCCGTCCGCGTCGTCCTCCTGGAGCAGTGCCCGCAGCAGCGCCGGGTTGCCCCCACTGATGCGGTACGACTCCTCCGCGGCGCGCGCCGAGCGGCCCCCGACGGCATCCGCCACCTCCCGCGGCGACAGAAGCCCCAACGCGATCCGCCGGACACCGGCACGTCCCGTCAGCTCCGCGACGGCCGCCGCATGCCGCTCCTGCGCGTGCGCGGCGACCGTCACCACGAGCAGCACCGCCGCCGGCCGGGCGTGCCGGGCGAGGTGATCCAGATAGCGCAGCGACTGCGGATCGGCATACTGCACATCGTCCACGCACAGCACCACCGGCCCCTCGACCGCCAGCGCACACAGCCGCGCGCAGAACTCCCGCACGGCCTCCTCGCGCAGCGCCCGGTGCTCGGGCCCGATACGTCCGAGTGCGGACGCCGGCGCACTGCCCACCGCCTGACGCAGCACCCCCAGCGGCGTCCGGAGCCCCTCCTTTGTCGCGGCCGCCCTGAGCACCAGGGCCCCCGCGGCACCGGCCCGCTCGGCCACCGCACCCAGAAGACGGCTCCTGCCGCACCCGGCAGCCCCCTCGACGACCACCGTCCCCGACCGTCCCGCCGCACACATCGCGAGGACCGTCTCCAGGGCCCCGGCCCCCGACACCCCGCCCGCCGCCTCCGTCATCGAGCCGCCCCTTCGCCGTCGTCCGCATACGTCCACTGATGCAGCACGAGGATCCGAGCGGCCGCTCTAGACCGGGTCGAGGACCGACGGAGATCACCCGCGACCGCACAGGCCGAAGCCCCCGCAACGGCCACGAGGACCGGACGGGGGCATCCCGGCGAACGCCACCGACGCATCCGCATCGACGGCCGGGCCGGCGTCAGAGGACGCTGTCCTGCGGAGCGGCGGGCCAGCCGACGTCGTTCGTGCTGTCCTGCGCCGCAGTGGGCCGGCCGATGTCACCGGCCGTGGCCGCGGAGGCGGTACCCGCGGTGGTGAAACCGGCGACGACGACGGCGGCGACTGCGGCGATCCGGGCGATGCGCTTCATGGCTGGCTCCTGGGGGGTGACAAGACCGTGTTCGCTGTTTGGCAACCTCTTGCCCCAAGGCTGGCAACCCCCCCTCGTGACCCGTTGGAGAACCGGCCGAGAACCGCTCGAGAAACACCCCGGACACCGCCCACCCCGGCACGAGGACCCGCGCCCACCTGCGAGGCCCGGCCGGCCGGAAACCGGCACACCTGCTTGGCAACGCCTGGCAAACCGCGGACACCGGACACGGGACGCGTAAACGCAACGCCGGACGAGGTACGAACCGGGTACGTGGTCCGTACGCGATCCGTACGGAACTAGGGTGTGGGCAGGAGGTGCTCCATGTCCGAGTTGTTCGACGCGGTCGACGCGCTCGTCGCTTCCCGCTCCGCGCTGCCGCCGGCGGAGGAACGCAAGCGGCTGCGCACCGCGCACGGCCTGACGCTGGACGAGGTCGCCGCCGCGCTGAAGGTCCGCCGGGCCACGGTGTCCGGCTGGGAGTCGGCCAGGAAGCCGACCGAGCCGCGCGGCCCCGAGCGTGAGGCGTACGCGCGGCTGCTGAACCAGCTCGCGGAGCTCTACCCCGCACCGAAGGAGCCGCCCGCCCCGGCACCCGCCGCGTCCGCCCCGGGGGACGCACGGACACCGGCCGCGGAGCAGTCATCCGGCGCCCCGGCCACGCCGGCACCCCGCAAGGACCGGGCTCCCGCCCCGGCCGCCTCGCCGGTGGCCGCCGCCCCGGCCGCCGCGCCGCGTCCGGCACGCAAAGCCACCCCGTCGGCGGCGCGCCGTGCGGACGTGCCGGAGGCCGCCCCGGCGCAGGGCAGCGATCCGCGGTTCCGAAACGGGCCGCTGGCGGTCGTCGACGTGGACGCCGACGGCAGGGTGCTGGCGTACTGCACCGGCGGCCCGGTCCTGGACGTGCCCGCCAAGTCGGTCCCGGCCCTGGTGGAGTGGGCCCTGGAGGAGGCGCGGCTCGGGCAGCCGAAGCTGTCCGGTCCGGGCAAGGACGCCGACCCGCTCCTGGTGCTCACCGAGGCAGCGCTGGAGCGCTACGGCCTGCCCGTCGCCCTCACCGAGGAGGAGCGTCACGCCGGGCGGCTCCCGGAGGGTCACAAGGTCGTCAAGCAGCTGGTCCGTGCGGAGTGGAAGCTCACCAAGCGCGGGTTCGGGCCGTGGGCGCGGATCTACCGCCCGGCCACCGGCCCGGACCGCCGGTGCGTGCAGCTGTGCATCCCGTCGTGGAACGCGCTGGACACCCGGCACTGGGGGAGGGCGGGACAGCTCCCGCCGGCGGACCTCGCGCGCGTGCTGGGCGTGTACGCGTCCCGGGTGATGACCCCGCGCGGCTCCACCGCCGTGACCGGCCTCGAGCTGATGACCGCCCTGCACCCCGCGACCCGCGCCTCCGAACCGGACGCCGACGGCCGCCGGCACCCCGAGCACAACCCCGGCAGCCTGGGCAAGGACCCGGTCGACCCGGCGCCGTGCGAGGCCCCCGACGGGCACCCGCTCCTGGCGGACCTGCCGCGCTTCCACGTCCGCGGCCCCGGCGAGAAGCTCTTCGAGGAGGCGTACGACTGGGCGCGGCCGATGACGGACGACGAGTGCACCCTGCGGTACCTGGTCGGCATCGACGTGAACATGGCCTTCGCGGCGGGCGCCAACGGACTGACCGTCGGCCTCGGCGCGCCGACGCACGTCAAGGCCCCGGCGTTCGACCCGAAGCTGCCCGGCTCGTGGCTGGTGGACCTCTCCCGCGCCGACCTGTCGAGGGTGAGGCTCGGCAAGGAGTGGGTGGAGCTGGACGCCTCGATGCTGCCCAGCCCATTCACGCCGAAGGGCGAGCGCCCCGAGGGCCCGGCCTGGTACGCCACGCCCACCGTCGCCTACGCGGTGGAGCTCGGCTGCGAGGTGCGCCCGATCGAGGCGTGGGTGCGCTACGAGACCGGCCGCTACCTGGACGGCTGGTACAACCGGCTGCGGGACGCCTACCTCGCCACCATGGCCGACCTCGGCGTCACCGCCGACCTGACGCCGGCCGGCTTCCTCGCCGCGATGGACGGCCACCGGGACCGTGACCCGGAGCTGGCGGCCGTCGTCTCGGCGATCAAGGCGACGGTCAAGGGCGGCCTGGGCAAGCTGCGCGAGCGGCCCCGCGGTGAGGGCTGGCGGCCCGGCCGGCCGTGGCGCGCCCTGTCCCGTCCCACCTGGCGGCCGGACATCCGCGCGGCCGTCATCTCCCGCACCCGCACCAACCTCCACCGCAAGATCGTCAAGCATGCGGCGTACACCGGGCAGTACCCGGTCGCGGTGCTCTCCGACTGCGTCGTCTACGCGGCCGACGGGCCCTCACCGCTGGACTTCCTGCCCTACCGCGACGGCAAGCCGCTGCCCGGCGGCTTCAGGCTCGGCGTCAACCCCGGCCTGGTCAAGCACGAGGGCACCCAGACCGTGCTGTGGGGCGAGGAGGTCCGCGAGCGGTTCGACGCACCCGGCCTCAACCTCGCCCGGTACATCAAGGACGGCACCGTCACCGACGCCGACGGCGGAGAGTAGGAGGAGGCGCCCATGAGCCTGTTCGGGGACGGCCTGGACGCCGCCGTGCAGAAGGCGTTCACCCGCCCGGCGCCCAAGGGCGCCGGGGCGCGGATGCGGTACCTGGTCCGGCAGCTGGGCGGCACCAGGGCGGCCGCCCGGCTGCTGCGGATCTCCCAGCGCACCGTCGAGCGCTATGTGAAGGACCAGATCAAAAGGCCCCGCCCGGACCTCGCCGCGCGCCTGGAGCGCGAGGTGAAGGCCCGGTGGCAGCCGCAGGTCCGGGCCAGGGCCCGGCGGCAGGCGGCCACCACGAGCGGCATCGTCATCGACACCCGCGCCCGCATGGGCTACACCGCGCCGGTCGGGTCCACGGACCAGGACCGCGTCCGGCACCTGACCGTCGCCCTGCCCCCGCAGTACGCCGCCCGCCTCTTCGACGCCCGGGAGGCCGGCGCCGGCGAACACGAGCTGCGGGAGATCGCGGCCGAGGGGCTCAAGGAGGTGTACTTCCAGGACGGCGGCCGCCGGGCCGGCTCCCTGGAGGAGGTCCGGTTCACGGACATCGAGCACCTGGAGTTCGGCCTGTAGCCCTCCTTCCCGGCCGAGGACCGTGCGGCGACCGGCCTGTTCGGCTCCGGAAACGTTCCACCCATGTGATACCCGTCACGTGTTCGATGGTTCGGCAGTACGTTCGGAGTGGCGGGAGGGACCGGTTCCGTGCGGCGCGGGAAGCACGTTCCCGCAGCTCACGCATGGTGTCCGAGCGGTAACTCAACGCCGTGGTCTATGCCTGTGCGTGCTGAAGCGATCACGAGCCGTAAAAATTTGGTCGAGAAGGGCATGCGCGTTTGACCCCTCTCATCGGAAATCCTGCAGCCGAGGACCCAGAGCGGCGTCCTCCGCAGCGTCATCTCACCTTCCCACGGGCGGAGTTGACGCCGTGTTGGCAGGAGAGGACCAGGTCCCGATGACCGTGAACGATCTGCTCGCGCTGCTGGCGGCCACCACCGCCGTGCGCGTCTTCCTCCCCGACGTCGTCGCGGGAGCGCGCCGGATGCTGCGCGCCGGCGCCCGGGTCGGCATCGCCGAGCTGCTGAGCACCCAGCCGGCACGCACCGCGGCCACCGAGACCCCCGGCGCGGCACCCGTCCGCAACGAGGAGGCATGACGATGGCCATCCCCGAGGACAGCAACGCCCCGCACACCCTCCCCGAGGACGGCAACGCCCCCTTGAGGGAGCTGAACTCCCTGCAGGGCGTCCACTACGAGATGCCGTCCGACCTGGACGCCTTCTACCGCATGTACGCCCGGCCGCAACTGCGCTACGCCGCCACCGTGCTGGGCGACATGAAGGCCGCCCAGCAGGTCGTGCGCCGCCTCTACAGCCACCTCGCCCTCAACTGGGCCGTCGTCCTGCTCGAGGACGGCGGACCGGAGGCCTACGCCTGGCGCCTGCTGAAGATGCGCGTCGAACTCCACCTGCGCATGAACCTCGGCCCCGCCGCCGACGGACGCAGCACCGCGCCCGCCGGAACCGCGCGAACCACCGCCGTCCACGACGCCGTCCGTGCCACGCTGGAACGCATGCGCACGCAACTGGCGGCCATAGAGTCCCCCCTGGGCCTCTACACCGCCATCGCCACCCTGCCGGAGCGCCAGTTCGACGTCATCATCCTCCAGTACGTCCTGGGCTACTCCTGCAAACAGGCCGCCAACACCATGGGCATCACCCCGGCCACCGCCCGTACCCACCGCCGCCTGGCCCGTAAGCGCATCGCCGCCAAACTCGGCATAGACCTGGGTGACGACGAGGAGAAGGAGTAACACCGTGCCACGCAGCATCGACGACCACCTCGATCGGACCGCCCTCGCGGACACGGTCACCGACGCCGACCTCGACACCCTGCGCCAGGAGATCGTCCGCGACGTCACCGCCACCCTCATGTTCGGCGCCCGCCCGGCCCCCGAGGGCTACTACCCCACCGCTCTCGACGAGGCGCGGTCGGCCCTGACCGCGCTCTCCAGCGAACTCATCCGCCGCACCGACGCCGCCGGACACCTCGCCCGCATCGCCGACGTCCCCTACGACGCCGACGGCGCCCTGTACTTCGGCTGCCTGCTGAGCCTCGCCCAGGAACCCGACAGCGCCCTGTGGTGGTGGCAGTTCGCCGCCGGCGCCGACAACGCCACCGCCGCCTACTGCCTGCACCTGCACCACCTGCTGCGCGGTGAACTGCGCGACGCCGACCACTGGGCCCACCAGGCCCTCCACCTCGACGACGCCATCCCCCTCGCCCCCGCCGCCGCCTGGCCCGCCCGCCGCCTGCCGCACCCGGCCCTGGCGCTGCGCGAGGCCGTCGAACGCCTCAGGGTCGAGGAGGAACTGGCCGGCGCCCCCTTCCACCACCCCGACCACCGGCTCGCCGACCAACTCGAGGAACTCACCGGCGCCTGCTGAACCCGGAAGACGAACCCGGCAGACAGAAAGGTCCCGCCCCCCGCATCGGGGGACGGGACCTGATGGAGCGCCGGGCAGGCCTTGCACCTGCATTTCCCCGCAGGAAGCGGGGCGTCCTTCCTTAGACGACCAACGCACAGCGGACGGCCGCCGCAGCGGCCCGCCTTGCAAGATCAATCATACCGGCAACCGCCCCCCGGTGCACACCGCCCCCGACCGCGCTGAACGTCCGGCACCCCGGCCTTGCCCCCCGGCTCTCGGCGACCGGCCCGACTCGCTACCTTGAGCGCATGTCAGGCAACGTCAAGCTCCGCCTCGTCCCGGCCGGCATCGCCCAGTACGCCGTAGCCGGCCTCGCCGCCGCCCTGCTTCTCCTCACCGCGTGCGGCAGCGATGCCGAACCTGCTTCCACCAGCCGCCCGGACGAGGTCACCGAACCGCTGACGGAGGAACCGGCCGCCCCCGAACCCGCCGTCGAGTCCCAGGACACCTCCGTGCAGGACTACCTGGACGAACACGGCATCACCGACGCGATGGTGAGGCGGCTGGCGGCCGTCGCCGAGGCCAACAACTACGCGGACCCGCCGATGGGCGACGAGAGCGCCAGGCTGTTCGCCACGGTCATCGGGGACCACTGCGAGACGGTCGCCTCCGGTGAGCGGACGTGGAACTACTACAAGGAGGACGACAAGAGCACGGGCGGCACGCAGGCGCAGGTGGATGCGTTCTACGGGTTCACGCAGGACACCTTCTGCCCGTCGATGAAAACGGGGGAGTAGGGGCGTCGCCTGCCGCCGCTCAGCCCTCCGTGCGGGCGGGGCCGCCCGCCTCTTCGTGCGGGGCGTCGTCCCGGCCGCGGCGGCCGGCCCGGAAGGTCGTGCCGGCCACGACGCAGCCGACGGCCAGGATCCTGCCGGCCCCGTGGACTCCGCGCCGACCTTCTGCTGGTCGACGGCGACCCGCTCAGCGACATCGGCGACACCCTCAACACCCGTGCCCTCTGGCGCCGCGGCACCCGCCTGGCGGCATGACCGCGGCACTCCCGAGGCCTCCACGGCAGGCCGGCCCCCCCTCGTGCCGCCGGGCATCACGCCGCAGCGCCCGGCCGGACCCGTCACCCGGCTCGCCGCAGGGCCGCCTGCGGGCGCAAGCTGGAGGGGTGGGCAGTGCGCCGATCGTCGTGCACGGCCGTTCCCTCTCGGGCGGCCGGAGGGTCACGGTGCACCGTCATGGCGGGGACGAGGTCCTCGGTACCGCCTACAGCGACCACGACCTGGCCGTGTTCCTCGAAGGCGCCGGCATCGCCGACCCCGGGGCCGTCCTGGACGATCCGCGGTGGGTGGAGTGGCGCGACAGCCCCGCCCACGACTTCGCAGCCGCCTGACCCCTCCCTCCCGCCGCCACCAGGCACCCCGCTCACGCCGCGGCCCCGGACGGGCCCCGCGCCGTCCAGGTCCCCCCGTCCGCCGTCACGGCGAACGCGGTGACGCCGGGCAGCGAGGAAAGCCAATCCCGGGCCCCGGCCCCCATGCAGTACGCCGCCGTCGCCAGCATGTCGGCCTCCGCCAGAGAGGGGCAGGTCACGGTCAGCGAGGCCAGGGCATCAGCGGGCGGCGCCCCGGTGTGCGGGTCGACGAGGTGGCAGCCGCGCTCGGCGGGACCGGAAGTGGCGATGGCCACAGGCCCGCCGGCGGACTCGACGACCGCGGCGCACCTGCCGGGCAGAAGCGGGTGGGAGATCCCCACGCGCCACGGCCCGCCGTGCAGCTGGACGTCACCGCCGCCGTTGAGACACAGGTGCTCCCCACCCGCCTCGCGCAGCAGGAGCGCCGCGCGTTCCACCGCCCAGCCCTTGACCAGACCACTGGGGTCGAAGACTGCGCACCCCTGTGGCATCGGTGCGCGGCCACGCCGAACTGGCACTGCTGCACCCCGGCCCCGTGCCGCCGGAGGTGACCCGGGCGCTGGAGCGGATCGCCGCGGAGTCCACGCGCATGGGCGCCATGGTCGACGACCTGCTCCTGCTCGCGCGCCTCGACGCGGGCCGCCCCCTGCGGCGCGAACCCGTCGACCTGGCACGGCTCGTCCTGGACGCCGTCACCGACGCACGCGCCGCCGGCCCGGAGCACCACTGGTTCCTGGAACTGCCCGAGGAGCCGGTCCTCGTGCCCGGCGACGAACACCGCCTGCACCAGCTCCTGGCCAACCTCACGTCCCATGCCCGGCTGCACACGCCTCCCGGCACCACCGTCACCGTCGGCGTCGCCCCGGGCGACGACGGCACGGCCCACCTGACGGTCACCGACAACGGCCCGGGAATCCCGGCCGCGCTGCGCGGCGGCCTCTTCGAACGATTCGTCCACGGCGAAGGCCCGCGCGGCGCCGACGGCGGCGGCACGGGCCTCGGCCTGTCCATCGTCGTCGCCGTCGCCGCCGCCCACGGCGGCACGGCGACCGTGACGAGCGACCAGGACACGACCCGCTTCACGGTCCGCCTCCCGTACCCGGACCCGGACACCGCCCATGACCCTTCAAGATCACCCCCCGCCGCGCGTCCTCATCCGGTCGAGAGTGCCGTCCAGACCCCCGGCGGGTGCTCGGCCGGCCCGAGCCACAGCCGCGGCTGCGACTGCCGGTAGCGCTCGCCGGTCCCCGGCTGCCAGAGGAAGCGGCCGTCGGCCTTCGGCGAGGGACTGGGGTCCGGCCATGGAATCGGTGGAGGACGGTGTCCGCAGTCGACGCACCCTCGCTGGATACTGCTTGCCACCGTTAAGGTCGCCGCCCCGAGGGCCGTATCGCAACCGTGGAGCGCCGGCGTCCAACCCGTCGCTGATCGTCGCGCTGCCGCTCTTCTCCCGGGCCTCTGCACGAAGCGAGATCATGTCGCCCTGCCGCGTCGGTCGTCGACGTGGACCTCCAGGTCGGACCAGTGCGCGGTCCACCGCGTCAGGGCGTCAACGGTCAACGCCCCTGGCGGGCGAAGCGCGCCGGCCGGCAGAAAGCGGACGAGCGTCCCGGTGGTTGCGTCGGCCTCGATGGGCATCGGCTCGGTCACCGGAACGCCGTGCTCATAGCGCTGGCTCCAGGCCCCGTTGCGACGCCGGTTGGTGTGGATCAGCCACTCGCTGAGCGCCGCCACGACGGACATGCCGCGACGCGGATGCCCGTCCGGAAGGCGCTGGGCATCCGGGGCGTCGAAGAACCGCAGGTCCTTCGACGCCATGACCGGTTTCTTCACGACCCGTCCGTGATCATCGATGCGGGTGTCGGTGCCTCGTCCGTCGTCCGCGACGGACACGGAGCCGTCGTCGTGCAGAGTGATCAGACATCGGCCCTGCCCTCGACTCGATGCCTCGTCGGCGGCATAGGCAACGGCTTCGAGGACAAGGTGTCCCGGGCCACCGGGAGCGAACTGCTCCGGCGCCCGGCGGATCCGGGCGAGATGAACCAGGTCCACGTCACGGGCCCAATCGTGAGTGGTGTTGACCCAGCCGGCCCTCGCTCCGTCCATCCCGCGAGTATCCGGCATTCCGGTCCGTCGCAGAACGCAGCACCACCCGGCCCACATCACCCGCCGTGCGGCAGTCAGCCCCCGAACCGCGAACGCCGCCTCGTCGACAAGCGATGCCGCAAAGGTGATCGAAGGCGGACAGAGCGTCACTGCCGTCCAGTATCCTCGCCTCCGACTCGCCACAGACCAGGACAGGAGCCGGCATGCCCACCCCCACGGAGACGGCCTTCACCTCCGGTGACGCAACCCACCGGCTCACGGGAGACAAGGTCCGGGCTGCCGCCGCTCACCTGACACCCGCCGACTCCGCCCATCCGCACCCCAACCGGAGCTGGTACGGCCTTGTCGGTACCCACCTGTACTACGTGGTCGACCTGGTCGAGGAGGCCACCGGCGCTGCGGACGTGAAGGTCAGGACGGCTCGTCTCGCCCTCGCCGAGCTCGGCTTCCCCGTCTTCGCCCTGGCCTGGAACACCCTGCTGACACAGGGCCATCCCGGCCACACCGGCTGAGTCTCCCGTCCGGTTCCGACGCCAGGAAGCACCTGACGTCACCTGGTGCGACCGCCACCGATCCCCGTGCCGAACCGGCCCTCCCGGCGCCCGACTTGGCCTGCCGACGCCCTTGACGCTGCCTGCCGTGGCGCTAAGGTCTAGACCTGCGCACGTAGGTCTAGACCTACGTGGTGTTGCCTGATCGGCAACGTCGTGGTCCGGGGCGGGCTGGTTCGACGTGACCGAAGGGATAGGAATGTCATGAGCATGAAAAGAGGGGTGGCCGTCGCGGTCGGGGCGCTGATCGCCCCGCTGGTCGCCGTCAGCCTCCCGGCCAGTACGGCGAACGCCCACGGCTGGGTGGTCTCACCGAACAGCAGGCAGGACCAGTGCGCCTCGCGTGTGGTCAACTGCGGCCAGATCAAATGGGAGCCCGCGAGCGTCGAGGGCCCCAAGGGGCTGCGCAACTGCAGCGGCGGCGACGCCCGGTGGGCCGACCTGGATGACGACAGCAAGCCCTGGAGGGTCTCGCCGGTCGCCACCAACCAGACCTTCACCTGGCGCATCGAGGCACGGCACGCCACCTCCAACTGGCAGTACTTCATCGGCAACCAGAAGATCGCCGAGTTCCCCGGGCGGGGCGCCCTGCCCCCCGTGGAGGTCAGCCACCAGGTGAACTTCGGCGGCTTCACCGGCCGCCAGAAGGTGCTCGCCGTCTGGAACATCGCGGACACCGCCAACGCCTTCTACGCCTGCATCGACGTCAACATCGGCGGCCCCGGCGGGGGCGGCGGAGACGGCGGCGGTACCGGCGGCGGAGACGGCGGCGGCGAGTCCGGCGACTGCACTGCGGCGCCCTGGGCCCCCGGCACCGTCTACAACGGCGGCGAGACCGTCTCGCACAACGACCGCAACTGGCGCGCCAAATGGTGGGTCACGGGCGAGGAGCCCGGAACCACCGGCCAGTGGGGCGTCTGGGAAGACCTCGGCGCCTGCTAACACCCCCCTGCCGCCCGGAACGGCCGAGGCCGGCGCACACCCACCCGGGCGCGCGCCGGCCTCGGCACACACCCTGCCACGCCGCACCGCCACTCCACCGGCTGCGTCCTCCCCCCTTCCCCCAGGAGCCCCTCGCCATGAGAGTCCGACACAGAATGCTCGCCTGCACCGTCGTCGCTCTGCTCGGCGGTGCCGGCACGCTGGCCACCCCTACCGCCGCGCAGGCCGCCAACGTCCTGTCCAACCCCGGTTTCGAGTCCGGCAACCTCCAGGACTGGTCCTGCTCGGGCGGTACCGGATCGGTCGTCCCCAGCCCCGTGCACGGCGGCACCAAGGCACTGGCGGGCGCGGTGACTTCCGCCGACAACGCCCGGTGCGCACAGACCGTCACCGTCCAGCCGAACACCCAGTACACCCTGTCGGCCTGGGTACGCGGCAGCTACGTGTACCTCGGCGTCGGCGTCGGCGGCGGCACGTCCACGTGGACCGCGTCCGCAACCGACTGGAAGCAGCTGAAGGTCACCTTCACCACCGGCGCCTCCCAGCGCACCGCAGAGGTCTACCTCCACGGCTGGTACGGCCAGGGCACCTACTACGCCGACGACATCAGCCTGGACGGCCCCGGCGGCACCGACGACCGCGAGGCCCCCTCCGTCCCGGGCTCCCCGCGAACCACCGCGGCGTCCGCGACCAGCGTCTCCCTCGCCTGGAACGCCTCCACCGACAACGTCGGCGTCACCGGCTACGACGTCTACCGCGACGGGACCCTGGCCACCTCGGTGACGGGCACCACCGCGACCGTCTCCGGCCTGACGCCCAGCACCGAGTACCGCTTCACCGTGCGGGCCAAGGACCGCGCGGGCAACACGTCCGCGGAATCCACGGCCGTCATCGCGAAGACGGGTGAGAAGGGCGACGACGGGGACCGCTTCATCCAGGCCGCGCCGTACCTCTACCTCGGCTGGGGCAACCCGCCCAGCGCGACCGAGGTCATGAACGCCACCGGCATCAAGTGGTACACGATGGCCTTCGTCCTCGCGCAGAACGGGTGCAACCCCGCCTGGGACAGCCAGCGCCCCCTCACCGGCGGCGTGGACGAGTCGACCATCCGGGCCGTCCGGGCGGCCGGCGGCGACGTCGTCCCGTCCATCGGCGGCTGGAGCGGGAACAAACTCGGCCCCAACTGCTCCACCACCGAGGCACTGGCCGGCGCCTACCAGAAGGTGATCGACGCCTACGGCCTCAAGGCGATCGACATCGACATCGAGAACACCGACGAGTTCGAGAACCCGGCCGTCCAGGACCGCATCCTCGGCGCCCTGAAGATCGTCAAGCAGAACAACCCGGGACTGCGGACGATCCTCACCTTCCCCACCCTCAATACCGGCCCCAACTCCTGGGGCAACCGCCTCATCGAGCGCTCCCAGGCCCTGGGCGCGGACATCGACAACTTCACCATCATGCCGTTCAACTTCGGCGGCCAGGCCGACATGTACGGCAGCACGGTACGCGCCACCGAAGGGCTGAAGACCAAGCTCATGTCGGTCTTCGGCTGGTCCGAGGCACAGGCCTACGCCCACGTGGGCATCTCCGGCATGAACGACGGCAGTGACACGGGAGAGGTCACCACCGCGCAGATCTGGACACAGATCCGCGACTGGGCCAACTCCCACCACATCGGCAGGCTCTCCTTCTGGGCCGTCAACCGCGACCGGCCCGAGTGGAAGTTCACCTCCATCACGGCCGGCTTCACCGGCTGACGGGGGACCGCGCAGCCGCCGAGCCGTCCTGTGGCCCCGGCGGCTGCGCGGTCCCGCGGCCCCGCGACCGTGGCGAACCGGCCACCGCCACGGCCGCGTCCCGTGCCGCCTGCGACCACGACAGCCCCGCTTGCCAGTGCCGCAAGCGACGCCCCTCAGCCCCCGGTGGGCCGCCCAACGAGCGCCCGCAGCCCCCGGCGCGGGCCCCTACCGAGAAGACGCGCCGCAACCGGCCCCGACGCAGATGCGGGGCCCGGCCCGTGCGCGACCGCGGCAAGGCGGAGCGATGTGATCACCCGGCCTTCACCATGATTACCTGAGGGGCGACACCGAACGGGGGACCACACATGAGCGAAAGCAAAACAGCAGGCAGTGACGGCAAACCCACAGGAGACGACCGGCTTCCGGAGCCCGACGGGGCGAAGCTTCCGCTGTCCCCGGACGAGATCGAGCGGCACAAGGTCCTCCCCGGCTGGGAGGGCCACTACACCGCGCCGCCCGCGGACAGCACCGCCGACCCGCTGAACCGGCCGCAGCTGCTCCCGGACCCTCCCGGCCTCCTCCGCCCACCGCCCTCCGGCGGACGACCGGTCGACCTGAACATCGCACCAGGAGTCCTCAAGAAGGCCGCCGGCCAGATCGACGACATCTACGACCACTTCTACAAGCCGGCCGCGTCGCTGGAGGAGCCCGCGCTGAAGGCGGTGGGCGCGCTGGAGGGTCTGGAATCGGCGCGGGCGGTCCGGCTCGCCCACCGGCAGTGGGAGCGGCAGGCCGGCACGGTCACGGCATGGCTCGCGCACATCGCCGAGAGCCTGCGCCTCAGCGACGGCAGCTACACCCGGGCCGACATGGCCGTGGAACAGGCCGTCGGCCAGGTGCGGCTCCGCTCGGCGCTGGAGGACTACTGATGGCGGAGACCTTCTACCTCACCCTGCTGGCCGTGGACCTGTCGGCGCTGGACGGCCTGGCGGACCGCTGGGAGAGCATCCACCGGGACATCAAGGGCCTCGGCAAACGCATGCACGACGAAGCCCTCACGCCGCTGCGCGACAAGGGCTACTGGGAAGGGGCGGCCGCCCCCTACGCCTGGAAGATGATCGACGACATCGAACGCCAGCTGGAGAGCGCCGCGAAGGTGGCGGACGCGGCCCGGCGCGTCGTCGAGGACGGCGTGGGTGATCTGAGGTCCGCCCAGAAGGACCTCAAGGACGCCACCCGCCGGGCCACTGAGAAGGGCCTGCACATCAAAACGGACGGGACACTGTCCCCGGACGTCATCGGCAACGTCTGCAAGGTCGAGCTGACCGACGAGGAGAAGAAGACCATAGAGGCGGCGGACCGGGAGATCGGCCAGATCCTCAAGCGCGGTGTCACGGCCGACCGCAACCTCGCCTTCAGCCTGATGGCCGACATCGGCCTGGGCCAGTGGTTCAACAAAGAACCGGGACTCACCGACATCGACTCCACGAAGAAGATCAGCGAGGACGCGTACAACGCGCTGGACCTCGCCCTCCAGGGAAAGAACCCCTATCCGGGGCTCAGTTCGGACGACCCGTACTCACTGGGCTGGGACTGGGTGACCGGCGACGGCGCCCGGCACCGCGACTACTACTACGGCGACGAGATGACCGAGCTGATCAGATCCAGCGACAGCATGGAGCAACTGCGGCTGGACACGCTGGAGCAGTGGCACTCCACCGGCCAGCCGCAGGGCAGCGTGGCGTACTCGATCTCGGAGAGCGGCAAGCTGGGCGCGTTCAAGAAGCTCATCACCACCGACCTGCCGGCGATCGTCACCGGCGACGAGGACCACCTGGGCGAGGCGTTCACCGGCTCCTACAACCTCAACTACACGGTCAAGGGCCAGGACCCCGACGGCTCCCTGGTCGTCGAGTACACCCTGAAGAACAACACCAGCAACGCGTCGTTCCTGCACTACATCGGCTACTACGACTGGCTGGAGAAGGCCAACCGCGAAGAGGGCGCCTTCTCGTCCGTGGACCAGAAGGTCGTCTGGACCGAACGCATCCCGGCGAAGGAGAAGTGAGCCGGTGTCCCGAGTACGTCTGCCGGCGGCCGCCGCCGTGCTGGCACTGCTGACCTGCCTGCCGGGCTGTTCCTCGGCGCCCACCGCCGTCGAGGCCTGCATGGGGAAGCAGGCGGTCGGCGCCACCTCCGGGCAACTCGCCGGCACCTACCGGGGCGAGGGCGACGCGGAAGGCGTGACACTCACCCTGAAGGCGTCCGGCAGCAAGCCGGGCAGCGGCACGGTCACCGTGCACCACTGGCCGACCGGTGACTGGTACCGGAGCGAACTCGGCGAGACCTTCGACGGGTCCGGCACCTGGTCCGTGGTACAAGGCGGAACCTCGGCCACCGAGTTCGCGCACATGTCCCTGTCCTTCACCACACCGAAGCGCTTCCTGAACGGGGACACCCTCGACTCCCTGTCGATCGCCGACGGCGACGGGCGCACCTACCTCTACACGGACGACGACCCGGACGTCTGCCCCGCCTTCCGGCTGCGGCAGAGCAGCTGACCCCCCGCACCGCACCGCGCGGCAGCCGGTGAGCGCCCCCAGGACCCTCGGTGCTGTGACCGGACACGTTCGCCGGGCCGGCGGTTTGAGCGGGTGAAATGACGTCCGCTGCGACCGCTGGAGGCGCGGTGGCCGAGCCCGTACGTGTACGCAGAAATGCGTGCGCTACCGGCGGGCGAAGATCTCGGCCGGGAAGGGGCCTCTCCGGCGGCGGAGCAAGGCAGCGTCAGCCGTTGAAGAAGTCGCCCAGGCTGGCGGAGAGCGGGCCGGGGGCCTCCTCGGCCACATGGTGGCCGGCGTCGATGCCGTGGCCCCGGACGTCGTCGGCCCAGTCGCGCCAAATGGCGCGCGGGTCGCCGTACAGGTCCTCCAGATCGTCTCTCAGCGACCACAGGACCAGGACGGGACAGTCGATCCGCGTGCCTCGGGCGCGGTCCGCCTCCTCGTGTTGGCGGTCCACGGTGAGCCCCGCGCGGTAGTCCTCCAGCATGGCACGGACGACGTCCGGATTGCGGGTGGCGGCCCGCCACTCGTCGTGGTTCTCCCGCCCCATGGCATGGGGGTCGCCGCGGTACCAGGCGTCGGGGTCGGCGTTGATGACGCGTTCGGGGATCTCCGGCTGGGCGAAGAAGAACCAGTGCCACCACGCGGTGGCGAACCGGGCATCCGCACGGGCCAGGTGCTCGCTCAGGGGCAGACCGTCCACAAACGCCACCCGGGTCACCGCCGAGGGGTGGTCCAGCACCATGCGGAGCGCCACGGCAACCCCCCGGTCGTGGCCGACGAGACCGAAGCGCTGGTGCCCGAGCGTCTGCATGACCTCGATCATGTCCCTGGCCACGGCGCGCTTGGAGTGCGGAACATGATCCGCCGCCGGCGCCGGGCCGCGGGAACGCCCGTACCCGCGCAGGTCGGGGCAGACGACGGTGAAACCCCGCCGCACCAGGACGGGCGCGACCCGGTGCCAGGTCGCCGACGTGCGCGGGTGGCCATGCAACAACAGGAGAGGCGGGCCCTCGCCCCCGTACCGAACGAAGACGGACGCCTCACTGGTGCGCACCGTCCTGGTGGCGAACTCCTCGAACACGAGACGACCCTTCCGCTCCGGGGCCAGGCCGGCGCCACCCCGCCGTCCCACCTGCCCGTGATGAGCCCCGGCACTCCGTTCATCGCCAACCAGCGTGCTCAGGCGCCAGATATCGCGCTCGGTCACAGCAGCCTGCGAGGCGGGCCTACCGGGAGCGCCTCACCTGGCGTTCACTTCTCGGTTCGAGGCGGCCGACGCCGGCCGCCGAGACGGGGAAGTCTTCCAGCGGCTCATATCGTCCAGCCGGTCCCGAAGCTCCTTGTCCAGCTTCAAAGGGTTGGGAAACTCGGTGACCTACTCCGGTGAGAACAGGCACGGCTCCGGGAGGTACCGACTGTCCTGGACGATCGGCGGCTCGGGTGCGCGTCGAGACGTCGGTGACGGTGGCGGAGGACCGCCAGAAGAGGGCGGTCTTCGGGTAGGCCATCTAGCGCTACCAGCCGGGCCGCCGGGGCTGGATCAAGGCGTCGGCCCGGGCCGGCGCGGAGGCCCGTGGTCACCGTCGTGACGGGCCGGGTGACCGCGCCGTCGACGCTGCTGCTGGGCCGCTACGACCCCTCGGCCGGCTCCGGTTCATGGCCTCGCGGGTGCCCCAGCCGACGGAAAAGCGGCGTCCCGCCCAAGGGTGGGTGTCGTCGCCCAAGTAGAGGAGGCCGTCGAGCTCCTGGCGGGCCGTCGCCGACAGCGGTGCCGTCCGGACGCCGCGCGCTGCCGCACCTCCGCGACCCGGCCGACCCGGCTCGCATCGACCGCCGCGTTGGACGCCGTCAGGCCAGGGCATGGACGCCGGCGCCATCGGGGCGGCCCCCTGAGGACTGATTTGGTCTGGACCATTGCTCTCCGGGTCGGTGTGCGGGAAGCTGCTCACCAAGCGCCGGATCATCACGAACGGAACGCCCGCACGCTCGCCCCCGGAACAGGAAGGCAGCACCACACCCATGCGCAAAGCGATCTCGACCCTGAGCTTGACCGGACTGCTTGCCGCGGCTTCCCTGCTGCTCGCCCCGTCCGCCCAGGCCGCCGGCCTCGTCTACGTCGGCATGTACCCGACCGCCGCCGCCTGCGACGCGGCCGGCAAGGACTACGTGGCGCGCGGCCTGACGGTCAGCTACTTCTGTGACGTCACGCCGTACGCCAGCCGCCTGTCCATCTGGGGCTGACCGCACCGGTTCCCGCCCAGCCGAACCACCGGAACGAGGACCCGGCCGACGACCCGCGCGGCCGGGCGGAAGCCAGAGAAGCGGGAGTCGACCTCGACCTCGGCCTCGGCACCGGGCCCTGGGGGTCTGCGGGACGAACGCGTCGGCCACACCCTTGCCGGCCTCCAGGCGGATCTCCTCACGGCGGGCAGTGACGTAACCGCGAACCGTCCGACATGAGATGCCGACGGCGTTGCACTCGTCCAGCAACCGGTCGCAGATCCGCTTGACCGTGTGCCGCTGCTTCCGCGGAGCGGTCAGGTCCGCCTCCAGGACGGCGTCGATCGCGGGGCGAGGCCCCTCGGTCTTGTCAGCGAGCCGGTGGGGTGAGGGTGGTGCGGTCGAACGGGCCGCCGTGTGCGGCGGCGTACGCGACGGCGTAGTTGACGTCGTCGAGGCGGAAGGACCGGAGCCGTTCAGGGGTGAGGTCCAGGGCGCCTGAGGCGAGGAGCCGGATGATGCCGACGTTGGCTGCGCGCGGGTACATCCACTGGCCGCGGACGGTGATCGAGTTGCGCATGATCCATGGGTACGGGAGTGCGAGGTCGTCGCCGCCGAGCATGCCGACGCCGCCCATGAGGACGACGCGGCCGTACTCGCGCACGGTCATGGCCGCCGTGCGCGCTGCCGAGCTGGGTGCGCTCGGCGGTAGCAGGTCGATCACCATGTCGATCGGGCCGCCGGCCGCAGCGGACATCGCGGTGCGGTCGTCGGTCTCGTCCCCGGTGAGGGACACCGGGCGCACGCGCGGACCGAACCGGTCGGCGAGGAGGTCGAGTGCGGCCCGGTTGCGGCCCGGGGCGATCACGCGGCCCGCCCCCATGGCGAGCGCGACCGCGACCGCGCTGCTGCCGAGGTTGCCGGTGGCCCCGCTGACGAGCAGCGTCTCGCCCGCTGTGAGCCCGCCGGCCAGCAGCCCGCCGTAAGGGATGACGTGTATGCCGAGCGCGGCCCAGCGCGCCGGGTCGTCCCCCGCCGCTGCGGGGAGCGGGAAGACGTTCTCCGTCGGGACCCGCATGCGCTCGGCATACGACCCGTCGTGCAGGTAACGGGCCAGGCGTGCGCCGCCCTCGCCGCGCGAACTCCAGCCCTGGAGCGTGATGTCGGGTGTCAGGGCGTCGTCCCTCGCGCGCACCGTCGAGTCGCACCACACCAGATCCCCGGGGCGCAGCCGAGTGGCGTCCGGACCCACGTGGACGACCCGTCCCACGCCGCCGATTCCGGGCACGACGGGAGGTACCAGGGGGTATTTCCGTTCGCCGCTGAACACCTCGGCCGCATAGGGCGCCACGCCGGCGGCGAGGACCTCGACCACCACCTCGCCCCCGCCGGCCTTCGGTTCGGGGACCTCCTGCACCGTAAGCGGGACCCCGAACCGTGTCAGAACTGCTGCTCGCACGTGATGACCTCCGTGTCCGTCCGTGTTCGTCGTGACCGACATTAGGTACGCGGCGGGCATGCAGGAAGCGACGATCAAGCATGTGTGGTATGCGTTTTCCGCATGGACGTTTCCAGTACGGGCCTGCGGGTCCTGCGGCAGATCGCCGAGTCCGGCAGCTTCACCGCAGCAGCCGCCCGGCTCGGCTACACCCAGTCGGCGGTCTCACGGCAGGCGGCCTCTCTTGAACGAAGCGCGGGCACCGCCTTGTTCGGACGTCGTCCCGACGGAGTGCGGCTCACCCCCGCCGGTCTGACTCTGTTGCGCCACGCCCGCACGATGCTGGACTGTCTGACGGCGGCCGAGCGCGACCTCACCGGCAGTACCTCGCGACCCGAACCGGTCAGGCTCGGGCTGTTCCTGAGTGCGGGGGCGGTCATCCTGCCTCCCGCACTCGCCCGCCTCGCGGCGACCGACCCGCAGATCACGGTCACCACCACCGAGGGCACCACGCCCTCCCTGATCCGGGCCCTGCGCGCAGGCTCGATCGACCTCGCCGTGCTGACGTCCCGGCCGCCCCACCGGTCTTTGGACGGCGAGTCACCGCGCCTGCACGTCGAAACCGTCACAGACACGGAACTGGTCGTGGCGGTGGCAACGACCGGAGAGTTCGCCGGCCGTAGCGCGGTGCACATTGACGAACTGATCGACGCCCCGTGGATCGCCGCCCCGGCGTCGCACGCCGAGCCCCTGCTCGGCGTCTGGCCCGGTCTGCCCGGACGGCCGGACATCGTCCACTGCGCGCGCGACTGGCTGACGAAGCTACAGCTGGTCGCCGGTGGCTTCGGAGTGACAACGGTGCCCTCGCGGCTCTCGCCGGTCCTACCGCCCGGGGTGAGCCTGCTGCACGTCGAAGGCGCACCCCCCGAGATCCGACGGGTTCTCACGGCGCGACTCCCCGGCCGCCCCACCCCGGCACTCACGGCCGTCGCCCGGGCGATTGTTTCGAGCACCTGATACGTGCCGCCGACCGTCAGATTCGGTGCCGTAGCCCGCCGAGCGCGCACCACGTGAACAAGCGGAGACGGAACGCGAGGATGACTGGTGTGTGCGCCGTGCCGGCCGTAGGGCTGCTCATCGGCGCCGGGGGAGGGCCCGCGATGGCGGCGGCTCCCGGCGCGGGCCCTGCCCACGGCAGAGCGGTCGCCGCCCAGGCGCGGCACCGGACGCCCCCCCCAGCGGGACGAGCACCGGCACGCCGACGGCCGACGCTGAAGCAGCGCCAGGCCGTGGACGCCCCGTGGGATCGCGCACCGACTGGCCCTCTTCGGGCTGTCCGCCCACTGAACCCCCCGGGGCCGATTCACCTCAGAGAGCGCTCCAGCCGCCCCACTGATCGTGAGATCGAACGCCCGGCACAGAACGGCGGCTGCGGATGACCACGACGCCTGCCGTACGACACCTACCGTGAGGTGCGGCGGACGGGCGAGCGACGGCCGGCAGTGTCAGCGGCCGGGCACCTCTCATCCCACCTTGATGACAACCTTGCCCGAGGCATGACCGTTCTCCACGGTGGCGAGGGCGGCCGGGGCGTCGGAGAGCGGATGGACCGCGGTGATGACGGGTGCGAGGAGTCCGTCGAGGGCCAGCCGGGCCGACCGCTCCAGGTTCTCGCGGTCGACGCGACGCTCGACGAAACGCCCACCGAGATCAGGCACAGACATATCACCCACAGCGATGACGTTGCGGGGATCCTGGGCCAGCGGAGCGACCGTCCGCAACGAGGTGCCTCCGGCCAGATCGACGATCCCGTCGAAGCCGTCCGGAACCAGCTCGCGTACCGCGGCGGCGACATCCTCGGCGGTGTAGTCGATGAACTGCACCCCGATGGCCTCGGCATGCTCGCGTTTGGCGGTACTCCCGGTGCCGATCACACGCAGCTCGCGCCCGATAGCCAGCCGGGCGACGGCTAGGCCGACCCCGCCCCCGACTCCGTTGACCAGGACCGTGGCACCGGCAGGGAGGCCGAGCTGGTCGAGCACGTCCACCGCGGTCGTCCCGGCCACTGGCAGCGTTGCCGCCACGATCGCGGACAGGCCCTGCGGGATGCGCGCGGTGTTCGGCGCGGACAGCACCGTCGTCTCGGCGTAGGTGCCGCCACCGGTGAGTGCGAAGCCGAAGACCGCGTCACCCACCTCGAGCCCGCTGGCGTCCTCGCCCCGGGCGAGAACGGTTCCGGCTGCCTCCATGCCCAGCACACGGGGAAACGGACGCCCGCCGTCGAGCCCGTCGACCAGACCCGAGCGCAGAAGGTGGTCGAGGGGATTCACACCGGCGACCTCGACCCGGATCAGCACCTCGCCGCGACCGGGAACAGGATCGGGACGATCGAAGAACTCCTGCACCTCGGGCCCGCCATACCTGCCGAAACCCCACGCCTGCCCCATCTTCACCGCCTCTCGTACAACCGCCCCGGTGATTCCGGGCGTTGTCGCCATCCTCACCTCTGACATTGATGTGAGAGGCAACCGGCTGAGACGCAGATCACAGCATCAGGCCGACTGCGCCACCGATTCCGGGGCCGTGGACAGCTCCGCCCGGTGTCGGCTGTTTGCCCTGATCAGCACGTCGAGTGCATCCCGGGTCTCGATCAGGTGCGCGATGCCGGCGTCGATCCGGTCGCGCTCGCGCATCATCGCCGTGAACGTCTCCTCGGCAACGCCCACGTCACCCGGGACGTCCACACACGGCAGCACAGTCACGATCACCCTGCTGGACATACCGGCGTCGAACAGCTGGCGGATGAGCGACACGCGCTGGACCGCGCCATCGGAATAGTGACGCTGCCCCGCGTCGGAGCGTGAGCTGGCGAGCAGGCCCTGCTCTTCGTAGTACCGCAACGAGCGCGGACTCACGCCCGTGCGCCTGGACAACTCACCGATCCGCATCCTTCAGAGCCTACGCCCGCGCGCTCCAGGTCCAGACCGCCGACGAGTCATGGACGCTCGCGGACACCCCCACGGCCGCAGGGCTGCCCTCCCGGTCCCACGACTGAGCACGCTCGTCTGTACACGCCTGAGCACTTTTCCCGGTACGCCGACAGCTGGGGGAGGGGCCGTGTTTCGACGCTGCCCGCCTGAAGACGGGGGAGCGGACCTACCGCATCGCGGACTTCACCCAGGAGCAGCCCCGCTGGCCCCCCTACGCGCCCCGGGCGCATGAGCTGGGCGTGGGCAGCACGATGGGCTACCTGCTCTACATCGACGATGAGGAACTCGGTGCCCTGGACCTGTATTCCCGAAAGCCTGGGGCCTTCACCGAGATCACCGCTGCCGGCGGGTCCCTGGGCGAGCCGCTGGTCCTCGACGGGGAGCTGGTCGTCGCTACGGAGGGCCGTGTCGACTTCGGCGGGCCCGGGCCTGTGCCCTCGACACTGCTGACGGCCCGCTGCTGGACGAGCCGTACCGGGCGCGGAGGGCCCGGCTGGAGGCGTTGTTCGCCGAGGGGGTGCTTGCCGCGCCGTTCGTCCTGTGCCCGGCCACCACCGACCGGGCGACCGCCGAGGACTGGCTGGATCCGGCGTGGGGCGCGGCCGGCATCGAGGGCGTCGTCGTGAAAGGCCTGGCCCAGAAGTACCAGCTGAGCCGCCGGGGCTGGATCAAGGTGCGGGCCTTTGGTCGGTAACGCGTCCTCAACGGCCGGAATCATGCAGGATCATTCATGTCTGGTGTCCGGCTATGAGTTTCGGTGGGTGTGAATGGCGTTGTGTGGACGATCCGACGTGTATGAAGGGCCCGCATGATGGAAGGCACCACGCACGTATTCGGCGTACAGCTGCCTGACTCCTATGTGCTTATTGGCGTCAGCTTGGTGGTGCTGCTTGTGATGGCGCTCCGAGGACGAAGCGCGCTCCGACGCCGGGGCCTTCCGTCGCGGTCAGCGCGGTCTGCTAGTGGACAACCTCAGACGCGGCCAGAGGGGCGGCCGTTCCTGACCATTGCTGCGGAGGTTGCGGGCGTCATTGGGCTGGTGATTGCTGTAGTCGGCCTCATCAAGCAATGAGGGCGGGCTACGCGTCGTCGTCCTCGACGGGTGGGCGCGGCGGCGCGGCGCGTACGTAACCGCTGGCCTACGCGGTACGCCGTAGATCCTCGGTGACCCACACATGGCATCCCACTGTCTCGTTGCGCTGGCTGCCTGGCTGTATCCACTCATGCCGATTGGCGTTGCCCCACGCCCGCTTGTCCACGACCGCATCTTGAAACGCCGCGGCCGCGTCGGTGACGCTCACCGTCTTCTCGCCATGCGGCCCCTTGAGCCCGGGCCCAGTGTCCTCGCAGCCGCTGATGGCCGACACAGTCCAGGACCACGCCGACGGCCGTCTTCCCCCATGCTCGTCTCCCCATGGCCGGGGATCATCGCACGAGGGGGCGGACACGGACACGAGGCGGGAACGTCCGCCTCACCGAGACTCCGCCCACCGAGCCCGGAGCCGCCCTGTGCGCCCTCGCCGAACACCTACGCGGGCAGGGGGGCGCCGGCCATGTAGCTTGGGCCAGCCGGCGTCGCGTTCAGTCGATGCGAGCCGTGAGTCAGGCTGTGGTGATGGTGAATGCCTGGTCGGAGTCTCCGGTGCAGGCGGTCTGTATGGCTTCGGCGCCGTCGGCGACCGGGGGGAGGAACCCGATGCACAGGCCGCTGTGGAGCGGCCGGAGCCGGAAGCCGCCGGTGGAGGCCTCCAGGCGGAATTTCTGGCTGTCGTTTGCCTGGCAGTTGTCCCACGGGACGAGGAGGGCGCCGGGAGAGGTGGAGGCGTCGTCGACGGTGAGGCATCCCAGGCCCTTGTCGGGATCGGGGTGGTACCAGCGGATGCGGTAGACGTCCTGGCTCAGCTTTTCGAGTGTGACGCGGGGCAGGGGGGAGTCGGCGCAGGAGCGCTGGACGGCGATCGGGTCGGTGCGCCCGTTGCGTTCGCGGCCTTCGGTGAGGCAGCGGGAGGGTGCGGAGGCGGGATGGATGCGGGCCGCTCCGGAGGCCGGCATCCGGGCGGTTGTCGCTGTGCGCGCGTGGGTGGGGTCGGTGCTCGGCGTCGTTTCTTCCTGCCCGGCCGGCGGGTCGGCAGGCGGGGGGACAGGCTCGGTGGTGGGGGAGGGGCCGGGGTCCTTCGTCTCCCCTCCCGTGCCGGGCGCGGTTGCCGAGGGCCGGTCGCTGGTGGGCGCGCTGGTCGTGGTGCCCGAGGAGGGAACGCCGGTGGGCGCACGGTCCGCGCGGTTGCCGTCGGAGTGGTTGTCGTGTGGCCAGAACGTCAGTGCCAGCACCCCGGCGACGGCGCAGGCGGCGATCGCGACCTGAGGGTTGTGGCGCCGCCACACCGACGGGGCGGGCGTGGCACGGGCCGGGTTCCCGGCCGGGTGAGGGTCTGCTTGCTCCGCCGGGTGGGACGCGGGTGTCGCGTCACAGGAGCCGGTTTCTTCGGCGGGCTGGTCGCCGTCGCCGGTGTCCGGGGCGCCTTGGTCCTCGTGGGCATGGGCCGCGAGGTCCCGCGGTGTCTCCTGGGGGGTGTCCTCGTCGTCCTGGGCAGCGGCGGTGGCGGGCGCGCCCTCGGGAACGGGCGGTGGTGCCATGGGGTCGGTCATCGACAGGCGCCGGCGGGCCTCGAGCCAGGCGGCCACCGTTTCGTCGTCGCCGCCGCAGGCTCGCACGTAGGCGGCCAGGAGTTCCTCGCGGGGCAGGTCGTCACGGCCGAGGGCGGCCGAGATCGTCGCGCGGGGCAGGACGTCGCCGGCATCGGTGGCGTTGCGTTCCAGCTGCCGGTAGCTCACGTCCGCCCAGCGGCGTAACTGCCGCATCACTGCCACGAATTCAGCCGGGCTGCTTGCCGCAGCCGGATCCGGCCCCTGCCCCATCAGCTCTCCCCTGTTCCTCGGGTACCAGGGGAGCCTAAAGCCCGTTGATCTGTTCATGAGTACCGTTTCCCAGCTTCGTTCGAATACGTTCGACTGCTCGGTGGCAGGACCTGTCCACGACCGCGTCAGCACGCGCTGCGTGCGGCTCGGTCAGGCCCGGATGTGTCGGTAGGCGACGACGTCGCCGGGGGCGGGCAGCGGCGCGACGGTGACCGTGGTGCCGGGCCGGGGGGCGTGGATGACCCTGCCCTTGCCGATGTACAGCCCCACGTGGCCGCCGCCGTAGGACAGGACCAGGTCACCGGGCACCAGGCGGCCGCGGGTGGTGGCGCTGCCGGCGCGTATCTGGTCCCAGGTGGTGCGCGGGAGCTTCACCCCGGCTGTGGCCCAGGCCCGCATCACCAGCCCGGAGCAGTCGAAGCCGCGAGGACCGGCGCCGCCCCAGACATAGGGCTTGCCCAACTGCTTCCTGGCGAACGCGATGACGGTGCTCGGCGCCGACTTCGCGGACCTGGAGGTCTTGGGCTCGGCCGTCTGGGGCTCGGAGGTCTTGGGCTTGGCCGTCTGGGCGGACGGCCTGTCGTGCGCGGAAGCTGACGCCGGGGACTGCTGCTGTTCCGGGTGGGCTGCCGTCTTGCCGGCGGGCACGTTCAGTTTCTTCCCGGCGTAGATCAGCGTCGAGGAGCCCAGACCGTTGAGCCGCTGCAGGATTTCCACGCTGGTGTGGTGGGTGCGGGCCAGCTTCCACAGCGTGTCACCGGACTGCAGGGCGACCTTCTCGACCTTCTTCGGTTCCTTGCCGTCATCGGGCTTGGCGGGCGCGGGCGGCACCTGCGAGGGCTCGGTGCTGGACGGCGGTTCCTGCTGGAGGGTGACCGACGAGCTGTCGGCAGCCGACGACGAGTCCGTCGGGCCGTGCACGGCCAGCAGCACACCGGCGATCAGGGACAGCACGAAGGCCACGGCCAGTCCGGCCGTGCCCCACACGATGCCGCGGCCCCTTGTGGTGCCGGTGTTTCGAACGCGTGGCTTGCGGTGCGCCCGTGGTGCCGGCCGGGCCTGGGGCTTGGGGGCCGGCTTCCGGTGAGTCCGCGCCGGGGGCGGGAGCAGGGTCCGCTGTGCCATGACGACCTCCTTGGGCAGGGCCGCGATCTGCGGCCTGGAAGGAGGCTGTTGCGCCGTGCGGGTGTCTCGCTAGCTCTGGTGGCGTCCGGGACAGTCCCGGCCTGTCCGCGCCCCGCAGCACCGCGGCGAGAAGGCGGCGTCTACCTGCGGGCACCGGCTGTGACCTGCATGGACGATGCGGGACTGTCCGAGCCGCCGCTATCTGTTGCCCCGCCCTCAGCGGCCGGGCAAAGCTTTCCTCACCGCCCCGAACCGCCCGGTCGGTGCCTCGTTCAGGCGCCCTCCCGGCGACGGGTGCTGACCCCTCCCGCCCGCCCGGCATGCGCTCTCACCCGGGCCCGGCAGGAGCGTCCCTCTTCCCCGCTCGGTCGCCGTCCTTCGACCGATGCGAGGAAGTCCATCACTGTCACGAGGAGCATCAGCATGCGCAGCACACGAATGTCCAAGACCCGGGCGATGGCCGTCGCCGCCGTCGCCACGGGGCTGCTGGCCGGCGGGGTGGCCGCCGGCACGAGTGGCGCCTTCACCACCGCCAAGTCCGCGAGCACCACCACCGACACGGTCGTCAACGCGGGCTCCGTGGCGGCCCAGAAGAAGTTCTACGGCACCTTCCAGCAGATGGACGGCTGCCCGTACCTCGTCACCTCGGGTGGCACCCACTACTACCTCGAGGGCTACACGATCGGCGGCAACGGGGGGCTCTACAAGAAGCGGGGCGGCTTCATCGCCTACCCCGGCTGGCGCATCCAGGCCAACGGCACCAAGAAGTACCGCTCCGCCAGGAGCACGACCCTGTGCACCACCTGGGGGGCCAGCCCGTACCTCAAGGCGAAGTCGATCTACAGCATCCGCTGACCCACACGTGGCATCCCACTGTCTCGTTGGGGCCGGGGGGCCCGGCCCCCCCCCCCCAACGAGACACCGCCACCCGCAGCGAAGCCTGCAGGACGAGAACCACCCGCAGCGCGATGCCGTCACCGCCCTGCGGCATGGCATCGCACCATTCCTCACACACAAGGAGCATCAGCATGCGCAGCACCCGTACGAGAAGGACCCGCGCGCTGGCGGTGGTCGCCGTCGCCTCGGGGCTGCTGGCCGGCGGGATCGCCGCCGGCGGCGTCATTACCGTGGCTGGACCCACGGATACCGCCACGGACACCATCGCCAACGCAGCGGCGGGCGAACCCGGGAAACCGTCTGCCGTGAAGGGGCTGAAGTTCACCCTGGGCGACCGTTCAGTGAAGCTGGACTGGAACAAGGTCGCCGGTGCCGACGACTACCGCATCTACGCCGAGTACTCCTGCGACAACGTGCCCCACAGCACCAGCAGCTACCAGCTCATCAAGGACCGCCTCGGGAAGACGACCGAGTGGATTCACCAGAACATCAAGACCCCCTGCGTCAACTACGCGGTCGCCGCGGTGCGCGACAGCCAGCAGGGCGTTCTGCCCTCGGTCGGCAAGCGGGTGGTGGTCTTGATGTCCAACCGCGACCACTCCGCGGCCGAACAGCGGTTCTTCAGCGCCGTCCCCCGCTCCGGCGACCAGGTCGCCAGGACCCGCGTCGCTCCCGGCAAGGACCGCGGGATCGTGCTGACCCGCGCCTACATCCGGAACAAGACCGGTTTCACCGACGCCATCGGTGACCACCGCAGCTGGACCGCAGACCCGGCCGCCTCCGCGAAGATAACCGTCGCATGGAACACCGGCACCGGTGAAGTCGCCGCATACGCCCACAAGTCATGCGCCGTCGGCGCCACCGTCCCCAGCGGCTCCGTGGAGACCCTGTGCCGTGATGCCCTCCCCCTCGCGTTCGTCTCCGATGCCGCCTCCGTGGGCGACCCGTCAAAGGACGCGCGCAACCTGATCAGCGTCTCGCGCACCGGTTCCGGCGGCCTGTCCGTAGGCGTCTCCGCCATGAACTCCTGGGAGCGCACCTGCGTCGGCGATACGTGCGTCGGCCCCGGCTTCGGCCGGATCAACGCGCGGTTGACCCTGTCACCGAGAAAGGACACCTTCACCGCCTCCCTCACCGCCGACAAGTTCCCTGCGTGGGAAATCCTCCGCTACCCCCACTTCGTTCAGGGCGCACCCCTCGGTGAGGCCCAGATCATCGGCTTCCGCGACCAGACCGAGATCGGGGACCTCACCAGCGGCCGGCAGTCCACCTGCACCAGCAAGGGACCCGAGACCCTGCAGTTCACCAACCCCATGTCCTGCTGACCCCAGTACAGCGCAACAGGCCGTTCCCCCCGCGACACAGGGCGAGGCATCGGGCCGGGGCCCCGCCCCGGCCCGAGCCCGTCCCCGCGGGCGGGACCTGGTTCGGGTTCGTGGACCAGGCGGCCAAAGCTGCGGGCGTCCTGTCCGACGGCTTCGCTGTAGCGGACGATGGTGTCGAAGAGGTACGGCGCCGAGTTCTTCGGCGCCCCGCTTGCGGGCGTTGCGGTGGATCTGCCTGGATGCGCTGCCAAGAAGGGCGCGCAGCAAGCACCAAGCGGTCACAGAGGCGCTCTCTCGCCCAACCGCCTCCACACGTGCCCGGGAGCGGCTCACGTGCTCCCGTCGTGGTAGAAGGTCGTGCTGTCGCAGTTGAAGTCCCTACCGCCGGCTCCGTCGCGCAGGCACACTGTCAGTGTGTAAGTGCCGGTTATCGGCGCATCCAGCCAGCCACCGGTCACCCCGTCCTGAGCGCCGCCGACACAGCTTCCGCTTCCGCCGGCCGCCTGCCGCTGGACGTAGAAGCTCCCCTTGGTCAAGCGGCCGACCGCCCGGTAACCGTCTGCCGTACCTCTGTCACAGACCCGCAGCCAGAACGCGTCACTCGACAGCATTGCATTCGCTGTACCCCAGCCGCCCTTCGTGGACGAATACGAGACGACCGATGCCTGCGAATACGCGCTGGCCGGGGCTGCGGCAAGCAGCGTCACCGCAGCCGCGGATGCCACACTCCCCACACAAAGACCTCGACTGATGAAACGCATGTCCCCTCCCCAGCCGATCCCAAGACTGCTGCCGGGTCCATCGTGGGCGGCGTCCGACCCTCGGCAAAGAATGGAATCGGCCCTTTGTACAGACACCTGGCATGACCGGGAGTTGTCGCCAGCTCTCGAATCGGCTTGCCCAGTCAGAGGCCTACGAGGACCAGCGGGCTGTTCCTCATGCGGACGACGCCGTCCAGGTAGCGAGCAAGTGGCTTCGCTCATGATGAAGACGGACAGCGTTTGTCGATGACTCTGGGCAGCGATCGGTGATCACTGGCCCTCAACAGGTCGACGAGTTCTGACGGCACTGGAGGACCTCCCGGCTGCCATCTGCGCCCGGACTGTGCCCGCGAGGTTCAGGCGACGGACGGACGCCAGGGATCGGTGGGGACGATCGCGTGCTCGTCGAAGAGCTGTTCAAGGGCTTCGTGGCCGTGTTCACGGCGGTATGCCATCTCGGCTTCGGTGACCGGCAGGGCCCGGAGGATGCGGGCATGGCCGTCCGGCAGCGGGCAGTGCTCCAGGTCAGGGCCATGGAGGTAGGGGAGGCTGATCAGCAGGTGGTCGCAGTGGGACCCGGGCAGCCACGGCTCCCCGATGGGCAGGCTGTGCTCGAGATCGAGGTGGTGATCGGCGTGGTAGTAGGCGGTCATGGCCAGGAGATCAGCGAAGCGTTCGTCGCGGACGGGAGCGGTAAGAACGAATTCGAGGCCGTGGCCGTCCGTCTCCACGGTGGACCAGCAGCCGGCGGTGATGTAGGCCCAGCTGTCGGCGCGCGGTCCTGGGCTGACGGTGAGGATCCTCAGGTTGGGAACCGCTTCCCTTCGCCCAGGTCCCAGGTCGTAATCGCTGACGGTGATCGCCTGGCCGGTGAAGAAGTCGCGAACGTGGGCCTCGACGCCTGCTATCGCCCGCTGGCTGCGCTCGCTCTCGAACATGATGGAGAGGATCTCACGGCTGGCCCAGATGTCCTGGTTGTGTGTCCGCCCCCGCCGCAGGCGGGGCGGTCCTGACGTTCGGTGAGGACTTGGAAAAGGAACTCGGCGCCATGGCGGTCAAGTTCCATGTAGACGAGTTCGTCGATGCAGAGGAGACCGACACGGCCGTACTGGGCGATCGTCTTGTTCAGCTGTTTCTCGTCCGCGGCCTCGACCAGCTCATTGACCAGCTTCGTCGCGAGCGTGTAGCGGACTCGGTAGCCCTTCGTGGTCGCCTCGGTTCCCAGCGCGATGAGCAGGACGCGGGTACGGGGTTCGGGGAGGCGGGCACGGCCCCAGCCGGACTTCTGCATGGTCGGGGACGTCGTCAGTTGACTTCCCACGCGGTGCTGTGACCTGCGGTGGTCGGGTCTGGCGGCCCGGGCCCGGCGTCCGTGGTCGGGCCCGGGAGGGCGTGCTGTGTGTGCATCCAGTCGACGCGGTGGTTGGGGTCGGTGACGGGGTGCCAGACGGGTGTGGTCGGGCCGTGTTGGAGTAGGTCGGTCATGGCTGCGGCGAGGACGGGGACGTCGCGTAGGAACACGGCGAGGTCCGGCTGCCGGGCGGCAGTCGCCGTCCATGAGGACGCCGGGTGCGATGTCGGGCAGAACGCCATGGGGTTCGTTCTCCGCGAGGTGGGCGAGGTGGCGGTAGTGGCGTTGTCAGTCCAGGGGCCAGAGGCAGTTCCAGTCTGGGTCGATGGCGGTCAGCTGCTGCGCGCGGAGGGCAGCTCGTTCGGGGTTCTTGCCGAGGCCACCCTTGCGACGCAGGTTGGCCACAATCACCCGGACCACGCCTGCGGCTGTGAGTGGGACCACCCCTGGCGCATGGTCTGGGCACAGGGCCTTCCACCTCGATGGCGGACACGTTTGGTTGAGCAGACGGCGAGGGTGAGCGGCCCGTCGACCGGCCTCTGTCCGATCGCTCGGTCAGAGACGGATGAAGGGCTCGTGCTCGTACGGGGCGCGGGCTTCGGCATGGCGCGCTGCCGGGCGCGTTCGCCGCCGCCGCCGTGCTCGCGGGTCGGCCGTGTGGCCGTGCCGTGCCGGTACGCCGGCTGCTCTGAGTTCGGCGAGGACGGCAGTGGCCGCGCGCTCCCGCTGCGCGCGGCCGGGGACTCCGCCTTGGTTGTCCCGGCTTTCGCCCGGCTGCTGCCGAGCGGTCTGGGTTATCCGGCTGTGGAACCGGGCGTCTTCCGAGCCCGTGTACATGCGACCCCGGGGGAGTGCTGTTGGGGTTCTTCCCCGACGGGTTCGGGTTGCCGGCGCGGCGGGTTCGTCGCCAGCGCGTCGACGAAGCGGGCGCCCACCGCGAAGCCACCCGGCTCCACACAGAACGCTTCTCCCAGGCCGTCGAGCAGCTCGGTTCGGACTCCCCGGCCGTTCGGCTGGGCGGCGTCCATGCCCTGGCCGGGCTCGCCGATGATGCCCCGACGACAGCCTGCGCCAGACCTGCATCGACGTTCTGGGCGCCTACCTACAGCTCCCCTTCACCCCCGACCCCGGCGACGACCCCGCCCACCAGGAGGAACACCACCGCTACCTGGCCTTCCGCAAGGTCCGGCACACGATCCTGCGCCTCATCGGCGACCACTACCGACGCCCCCAGGGGACGTATCGCTCCTGGCAGGGCTGCGACCTCAACCTCACCGGCGTCACCATCGACTGCGACATGGACTTCGGCGGCGCCACGTTCTCCGGCGGCAGGGTGACCTTCAATGACGCCGCGTTCTCCGGCGACACGGTGACCTTCCTCGGCGCCACGGGTCCAGCCCTCGACGGACTTCTCGCCGCCGCCCCTCCCTCTCCTGTGGCGGTCAGCCTTCCCGCAGATTGGCTGACCTCATCTCCATAGCGCCAGGGAGGCGTAATCGGTCACTGAATCACTCCGGTGCGCCGCCCCGTCGGAACCACCGTCGGCGGGGCGGCGCTGGAGGTTCCAGCACTGAGGCCAGCGCGTCGTGGAAGGGGGACAGGGCCCCGGTGATCTGGTTGTCGTCCTGTTCCCCCGGGGCCCAAAAGAAGCGTCCTAGACAGCCAGCGCCGACGGTGGCCTCCACCACCTCCCCCCATTCACACCGGGGATGGCATCGGCCCATGGTCGGGGGTCGGGGCCGTCGTCAGCTGGTTCCTCACGTAAGGCTGTGACCTGCCGTGGTCGGGCCTGCAGGCCTGGGCTCGGTGTCCGTGGTCGGGGCCGTCCACGCGTCCCTGGAGTGCATCCAGCCGACGCGGTGGTCGGGGTCGGTGACGGGGTGCCAGACGGGTGCGGCCGGGCCGTGCCGCAGGAGGTCGGTCATGGGTGCGGCCAGGACGGCAACGTCGCGCAGGAGCGCGGCCTGTCCGAGTCCTCGGGCAGCGGCCTGCAGAGCCTCAATCCGGGTGTGGATGCCGGCGGGGCCGGTGCCGTCCAGGACGAACAGCAGCCGTGGGAAGAGCGGGTAGCGTCGCCGCCAGCTCTCCTCCTTCACGGCCAGGGGCCGGCGGGCGCTGGGTGGGGGTGCGGGTACGTACTGGTGGAGGCGGGCGTAGGCGCCGAGTTTGGCGGCCAGGCGCTCGGGTCCCATCGTGGCTCGGTCGACTTCCAGGAACGCCCGTAGCATCGACCCGCCATCCCCGCTGCTGTCCGTCCCGCCGGTGCCGCGGCTGCGGTAGTAGAGCAGGGCGTCGGGGATGACGGCTTCACCGCCCCCGAGGGGGTGGTGGACTTCGGGGATCCAGTCGAGGGGCTGGCACAGGTCGCCGCGGCGGCGGGCGTCCTGCAGGAACGCCAGCCCGGTCTCGGTGACGGTCAGGCCGTGTCCGACGCCCAGCCGTACCGCGGTCCGGTCGTGCGCGCCCCGCGGGGGACGGCGGCCGCGCAGCTCGGGCCACTCGGACGCCACCTGCGCCCCGTAGCGGGTGGGGTGCCAGACCCGCATCCGTCCAGCCTGCGGCAGCGTCACCTGGTCGATAAACCCTTCACCGCGCAGCTTCATCAGCCGGCGCCGCGTCTGCTCGATCCGCACCTCAGGCGACAGGATCAGGTGCATCTGTTCGGTGGTGGCCATCCGGTACTGCGCGAGCACCGCCAGAGCCAGCCGGTCCCGGCTGCCCGTATCGACGTCATGCCGGTTCCGGCTGCCCGTGTCGATGTCCGTCATGACGAACTCCCTCGTCCAGCGGCACCCACTCTGTTGTCCGGGTGCCGCGTCTACGAGGCAGGGCATCAGCCGGCCCCGACCACCACGGCGACCGCCATGACCCGACCACGGTCACGATGCGACAACACCGCCCTCGGCCAGGCCCACAACCGGTCCGGCAACCCTGCCGACAACTGTTTCCACCCCACCAGCGCATGATCAGAGAACCAGCAGGTCACCACGCTGATAGTGGCTTGGTCGGCAGCCCGACATCCCCCTCTGCACACCCCCTGCGCTGGTCCCGGACCGGAAAGAAGAAAGGGATGGGAAGGGACGGACAGGCGGCGGGGTGGCGTGCGGCCGGGGGATCGGGGCCGTCCTGGTCCTCTTGCGCGTCGGCCCAGGCCTTCGCGCGCTGACCGCAGAACGGCCTGCCTGCGCCCCTAAGTCGGTCTGGTCTCGGCTTGGAAGCGGGCCCTGTCCCGTCGCGGCCCGAAGAGCCGTGGGTTAACGGCCGCAAGCGTCATCTGGTCGGAGCACATGGTCAGACGAAGGCCGTTCCGGTGTCCGGTGATTGTCAGGCATACGATCAAGTTCGACGGTCGTTCGAGGTCCGCGGGGGCGCAATGTCAGAGATCGCTCAGTGGCTCAAGGACTGGCATGCCGCACATGAACACAAGCTGCGCTCTCGTGGGATCAGTTCTGCAGTGAAGCGGCCCGTCCCAGGAATCCCGTCCCGAGGTCGGCCGAAGGCCACGGCAGTGAGTCTCACACTGGAATCGGACGAGCGCATGGGGACGGTGTTCCTCTGGGAATCGGGTGCCACTTCGATGCTCTTCATCGATTCCGGAACCGAGCGCACCTGGCAGGGCCACGCGGTGCTCAACTCCGAGAGCGACCTGCCACAGATCCTGGCGCCCCTCGTGAAGCTAGTCGAAGCAACTGCCGAAGGTGGCTATAGAACAAGCTGAGCTCGGCACGAGCATGAACGGGAGGCGATGACCCGTGACTGCGCCGGGTTCTGTCCGTTGGGCAGGGTGACACGCGTGCATCGGTGCCTTGCGGTTCGCGTTCTCGCCGGCGTGGGCCTGGGAACCGCTGGCGCTGGTGCCGCTCTGTCATGGCAGGTAGCCCCCGGCCTACCCCTCGAGGGCCGGGGGCTCTCGACGTCGGGCGAAACCAGAGTGGCGAGGCCCCCCTGTGAACGTCCCCGACTTCTCTCAGCGGCGCCGACCGGACACCGGCCGCACCATCAGAGACGTCAGAGCGCGGGCTGCGCCGGGTGCGCGGCTGCTTCCGTGTCGTCCTGGTCCTGGCCGTGCTCACGCTCGTACTGGGCGCGGGCTTCGGTCATGGCGCGTTGCCAGGCGCGCTCGCCGCCGCCGTGTTCCCGCGCCGTGCGGCCATACCGCGCCGGTAGCCGCCGGCCTGCCGGAGCTCGGCGAGGACAACAGCGACCGCATGCTCGCGCTGGGCGCGCCCGGGGCCACCCCCCTGGTTGCCCCGGCCGTCTCCTGGACGCCGGCCAGCAGCTCCGAGGCCCGGTACCGACATCGGCCTTCCACGCCGCCCAGAACGCCTCCACGGCCTCCTGCACGTAGTAGTGGGTCCGGTTCACCGTGCACACCGCCTCAGGGAACCGAAGCTCCTCGGGGTACCGATCCCGCTAGACACACCACCGGTTCACCGCCGACACCGACGCACCCGTGTACTGCCCCACCCAGGCCCGGCTCACCACCCACCGACCGTCCATGATCCGACGCGATACCCCGTCCTCGCCCATCCCCGACACTCCCACCCACCGACCACCCGCGCGATACCGCCCCAGCAAGGCCCGCCATGCACACCAGTACGCGCACGGTCCTGTACGACCCCGAGGGGCTCATCGAGGCGGAGATCCCGTTCGACCGAGAGCCGTACGATCCTGGCCTGGACGGGCCCGGAGGCGCTCGCCGAACGCCACTACGAGCAGATCGCCCTCCAGCTCACCGGCCACGCCCACCCTCGCCTCCGACGTCCGCCGCCGTAGGCAGCAGTTGCCGCCAGGTACACCCCGTCGTGACCACGACAGGATCGCCGCCAGCACCTCGCGATCACCGTAGCGCCGTCGTCCACCGCTTTGCGGACGCACCGGAGCAGCCGCGACCACCCGCTGGAACAACTCCCACAAGGCGTCTGGCACCAGACACCCCACCATCGCTATCACGACCGTCAGCTTAAAGATCAAGCCAGTTGAGACGACCTCTTAGGCGAGGAACCTGCCGCAGTCGCCCTTCTGCAGCGGGGATCCTGCTTCAACCGCTCTCGCAGGCCCGGAGGATTTCCTGCGGATGTAGACGGGCGTCACCAGGAGAAGACGGAGAATAGGAAAGTGACACGGCGCCAGGTGCGTGAGCTGCGCGTCTGCAGTGCTGACGGCTATGGGGGGCGAGTGGCGAACGAGGCAGAGCGGCCGGTCCGGATACGGCTTGCGCGGCAGCGGAAAGCTCCAGACCGCGTCCGAGCGCGAGTTCGTGAGGAGAGGCATGAGCCAGTGCCTCAGCCCGAACCGCCGGCGACACGGTGGAGGAGGATCGACTGGGCAAGAGTCGCCACTATCGCCGGAGTCGTGGCAGGTATCAGTACGCTGTTCTTTACGGGAGTGGCCACGTACTACGGCGCCAAGGTGTCCCAGGATCAGCTCGCCCAGTCGAGAGACGACGCCGAGCGTGGCGCGCTGGCCCAAGCGCGGCTTATTTCTTGGTGGGAGGACAGAAACCGAGATTCGTCGCTCCGCGCTGTCCACGTGATGAACAGATCACCGGATCCCGTATACAACCTATTCATCAAGTTTGTCCTGAGTCGATCGGAGCACCGCTGGTATCCCGTGGTCCTGTTTCAAGCCAGTATTGCCCCATGCACCGTCGTGACCATCAGACCGGAAGATGTAACGTGGCGTTCTGATCCCAAGGGCGAGACACAAAGTGCAGCCGAGCACCCGCTCCTTGGAATCTATGAGCTGGAATTCTGGGACAGCGGCGGCCAGCTCTGGAGTCGTGGACAGGACGGGATCCCGGAGCGGGGCTCCAGCGCCCTTGATGCGCCGAAGGCGTCGATCTACGCCCAAGAGACCAGTCCTCTGTCGACCAAGCGCGCGGAGCCATGCGGAGGCGACTCCCGATAGGCGGCAGACCGGTCTGACCCATCTTGTGGATGCCCGCACCAGTGCCCGGCACCGAGACTTCGTGCAGTGCTTGCCCAGACAGTCTCCAGCCCCTACTACGCCCACTGCATGCCCAATTCCCGCAAGGCGCCGAGTTGCTCGGCGGTGAGTTTGTCGCGTCTGGCGCGTGTGTTCGATACCCATACGCCCAGGCGCACAGACACCGGTTCTGCCTGGCCGTCGACCGCGATCTCCACGACGGCGCCGCGCGGGATGGGCCGCTGGGCGCCTTCCCGCTCGGCCCACTGCGCCAGGGCGGCCAGCCCGCGCTGGAACGCCTGCTGGGCCTTGCTCGGCCCCTTCGCCGTGCCCTTGGCCGCGGGGGTGGGAGGCGGTGCCTGGGCGGGCTGCACGCCCAGCTTCGACAGCCGTTCCTGCTGCTCGGTGGACAGCTGTTTCCAGGTGCCCGGGTTCTTCTGCCGCTCCAACCACCGGCCGATGTCGTCGCCGTCCATCAGCACGCCGGGCTGGATGTCGGGCAGGACTCCGCCGGGTTCGTCCTCGGCGAGGTGGGCGAGGTGGCGGTAGTGGCGTTGCCAGTCCAGTGGCCAGGGGCAGTTCCAGTCGGGGTCGATCGCGGTCAGCTGCGCCGCGCGTGCAACCGCCCGCTCGGGGTTCTTGCCGAGGCCACCCTTGCGGCGGAGGTTGGCCATGTGCTGCCCGATGGGGACGAGTTCGCCTTCGGCGTCTCCCCAGACCGCGTCCTGCCGGGGAGCGAGGTGCCCGGTGGCCCGCCGGTAGGAGCGCAGCGCGGCGAGCTTGGTCTCCCAGGCTTCTTCGCCCGGTTCCCAGACCATCCCGGCCTCGGGCGCGTCCAGCAGCTTCTTGCGCCGCGGTTCGAGCTCCCCGGCCCGCCGCGCCTTTCGCTGCTGGTGGACCCATCGCCCTAGCGGAAAGGCCTTCGTGGCGCCGACCTCGGTCTCCGTGTCGTAGGGGACGGCGTGCAGGCCGGTGATCGCGTGCTCCTTCCGCCAGCGCAGCAGGGCCTGGTAGCCCTCCAGCCAGACCAGCGATTCGGGCCGGTAGACCCGGGTGCGCAGGAACGCCGCGATCGTGGCCGCGTCGCGCGGGCTGGAGAAGTGGAGCAGTGCGGACTCGACCGCCCCGTCGGTGCCACCCTCCTGGTCCTTGTCATCACTCCCACTCTCACCGCTGATCCCGATGATCCGCCCGTCGGTGGCGCGTTGGATGTGGGTCTTGCGTTTGCCGCTGGTGAGAGCGCGGGAGGCGAGCTGCTCGACGAGTCGCTCATCGTGGCTGCGTAGGCCCTGGAGGACGGCCACGAGCGGCTTGAAGCTCGCGGAGGCGACCATGTCGGTCGGGTTTTCGCCGGGCTCCAGGAACACCGGCACGATGATCCTGGCCACCTTAGTGGAGCCGTCCTTGTTGAGCCTCAGCGCGCGGCCGATGTTCTGCACGATCTCCACCTGCGAGCCGCGCGTGTCGGCGAAGCACACGGCCTCCACCCCTCGTTCGCCGGTGATGTCGACTCCTTCGCCGAGGACGCGGCAGCTGGCGAGGAAGGCGCGGTGGACCCGGCGCCCGGCCGCGTCGATGCCGTTGGCGAACTGCCGCAGGACCTCACGCCGCTCGGCGACGAGGTGGTCCCCGCACAGCCATGCCGACCACACCCGCTCCGGCGGCACGTGCCGGCCGGCCTCCAGCTCGTACAGCTGCGCGCCGATCGACGAGACGGGCAGCTCGTCCGCGGCCGCCAGGCCCTCGTCCGAGGCATCTCTCACGTACAGCTCGGCTGCCGTCTTCGGCAGCTTCTCCGCGAACGCCGCCGCCTCCTCGACCTTCTGGTGGAACGTCATGACCGTACGCAGGTTGTAAGCCGCCGCGTGCTCCAAAAGTGCGGTCTGCAGCAGCGCCAGGCGCCGACCCCGCCGCGCCTCCTCCGACTCCCCGACGATGGGGGAGGGGTCGTGGATTTCGAGGACGTCGATCTCGAATCCGGCGAGGATGCCCCGCTCGATCGCCTCCGCAAGGCCCAGCTCAGCGTCCGGAAGCCACGCCCCGAAGGTGCCGTCCGGATCGTCGGCCATGCTCGCAAGCTCCACCTCCATCCCGCCCGCGCCCTTCTGCGGGCGGGGCGAGGCGAGGATCCGCGGGGTGGCGGTGAGGTAGAGCCGGTAGTCCGCCGGGATGCGGGCGTTGTCGTGGATCGCCGCCCACGGCCGACCAAGATCACCCGCGGTTGAGTGGGCTTCGTCCACGATGGCGAGGTCGAACGGGGCCATGCGCTGGCCGTAGAGCCGTTCCCCGCCCGCCAAGGCGGCCTCCAGCGGCCCGCGGACCGTTCGCTCGCCCGTCGGGTCCTCCGGGTCCTCGCGGTCCACCAGGGAGGCGTACGTGGCGAACACGACCACCGGCCCGGACCCGGCCCACAGCGCCAGCTGGATCGCATTCGTGGTGGTGCGCACCCCCAGCGCGCCCAGCACCGGGTCGTTCTCCAGCGAGCACACCGCCACCATCGGCGCCCGGTGCCCGACCGCCCGCCACGCCTGGGCGGTCTGCGCGAGCAGGTCTAGGGTCGGTACGGTCACGAGGATCCGCCCGCTAGGGAAGCACTCCAGCGCACTCGCAGCAGCCGTGATCGTCTTACCGGATCCGGTGGCAGACACCAACGTGCCCCGGGCCCCCTCAGCAGGCACAGAAAATCTTGCAAAAAATCTGACCCATTCCCAAATGGCCGTTTTCTGGGTCACCTGATGTTCCCGGAGGCTGATCACGACAGTCGATCCTTTCTTTTTCCGGGCGAAATCAGGTTTCTCCACCACGTGCTCACGGAAGCAGCGGACCCGCCGGAGCCAGAGGCGGGGAGCGGGTACCGTTCGATGCCGCCGTGTGCGGGCAGCTCGTCCTCGAAGTCGCAGGCGGCTACGGCCTTGAAGCCCCCGCGCCACAGTGCTCCGAGCACGGCCGTGACGGCCTGGACCACCTCCTCGGCCGGCGCTCCCGCGGTGGCCTCGCATTCCAGCACGGTCGGCCATTCAAGGAAGTCGAAGGGATGGGCACGCCGGCCTGTGGCGTAGTCGTTGGGCTCGCCTTCCACGTGCACCGGCCCGACCACCAGTTCCGCGCCGTCCTCGACGAGGCCGAGGGCGTCTCGAAGCCGGTCCACGACCCGCGGAGCGGCCTCCGCGTCGACGTAGATCGAGGCGCCGCTGTAAGCGGAGTCCAGGCCGAGGGGCGACGGCCCGCGATCATTCGTCACGCGCGCTCCCTGCGGATTTGCCGGGGTGAGGGCGAGGAAGCGCTGAAGCAGCCGCTGGGCCGGTTCGTGGTGGTAGTACTCGGCGATCTGCACGAGTCTCGCCGTCGGCGGCTGGCAGGCGCGGGTCGGCACCTTAGGCCAGCAGGATCGCCGTGGAGGTCGTGTCGAGCGGGCAGTTCGCCTGCACGTGGCCTTGGCCTTCCAGGTCAATCGCGTGAGTCAGCAGCGTGTGCCCGAAGCACACCTCGTCTGGATCGGCACCAGCGTCCAGGAGCACGGCGAGCGTCTCGTAGTCATCCATCTCCACGGCCTTATGCGCGGGCGTCCACGACTCCACCTCAGGGCAAGACCCGCGATCACCTCCACGCGCCCTCTCCGGAGTTTCCTCCGGTGCAAGGAAGCGCTGGAGCAGCCGCTTGGCCGGTTCGTGGTCGTAGCTCTCGGCGAACTGCAGCGGAGTCTCCCCGCTGGCAGACGGCAAGTGCGGATCAGCACCGTAGGCCAGCAGGATTGCCGTGCCAGCCGTGTGCAGGAAATGCCCCGACTGCAGGTGGCTGTCGCCTTCTGTGTCGATCGCGTGAGTCAGCAACGTGAGCTCGAAGAACACCTCGTCCGGGTCGGCACCAGCGCCCAGGAGCACGGAAAGGGTTTCGCACTCACTCAGCTCCACAGCCTCGTGCGCCGGCGTCCACGGCTCCACTTTCGGAAAGGAGCTAGGCCTCAGCGCATCGGAATCCATCGCGTTTCCCTCCCCGCCAGCCTTGCTAGGCCGGTGCGGACACCTGCTACCGGATGTCCCTGCTTTACCCCAATGCTACATGCTGCATCACTTCGAGAGGCGGGACTTGCGGAACCCTCGAACGATCCCCTCCATCCGACCCCGGTGGGCATCGCGCATCGGGGTACACGGTGCCGCATGGCACCGAAGACCGAACGCATCCAGTTCCTGCTGGCCGATCGGCAACTGCGCCGGATCCGCTCCTTCTACGCTGCGGCCATTCTGCTGTGGACGGGGACCACTGTCTGGACGGGCTGGCAGGCACCCGGGAGCCGGCAGATGTGGGTGTCCGTTCTCCTCCTGGCCGTCTTCACCGCACTGCTCATCACCGCGAGCCTCGCCCTGCGGCGTTTCGCCGTTCCCGCAACGGGCCGGCCCGTGCACCACGCTGCCCCGCACAAGCTGCCAGGCACCCGCCGCCACGCCCACGCCTGAGGTCCCGTCACCGGTGTAGCCATGACGTCTCCTTGCCGCTCGGGCTGGAGGCCGGTAGCTCCGGCGTAGGTTCGTTCGTGTGACTGATGCTTCCGACTACGAGAGGGCCATACCGTGGCTTCGCGACCAGGCGATGCGGTATGAGAAGGCCTTGACTGAGGTTCGCGCTACGCATGCTGGCAGGCCGGCGCCTGAGGTGAAGAAGGCACTCCTGGCCGCGGGTGAAAGGAATGGGGTGCAGATCGCTAACGAGGTCGCGCAAGACGCGGCTGAACGCATCGCTGACGGCACGCTATAGACGATCAGCATGCAGAGTCACAGTCCCCGGCCAGCCTCTCCCCTCGCTGCCCGGGCCGAAGACCCGTTGGCCGACCCGCGCAGCGGGGCCGGCCTCCTGGGCGCGCAGCGCCCTGGTGGCTGGAGCGCAGCGGAAGCCCCCCTCGGGGCCGTAAGACCCCGCAGCTCCGGGAGCGCAGCGGACGGAGCGTCACCAACCCGGCGCAGCCGGGCTGGTGAGCGGGACGCGCAGCGTCCCGCTAGCGCTCACGCGGAGCGTGAGCGCAACACCCGCGCGCAGCGCGGGTGTTCGCTTGCCCATCG
>NZ_JBHXFL010000030.1:21067-94917 GCF_042724095.1 Streptomyces sp. NPDC127100 | reverse complement strand
GCGCACCCTCCCTGCCACCGGCCACCTGCCCGGGGCGGCCGGCCTGCGGCCGCCCGGGCGCCCCCCCCCGTGACGGCCGGGGGGGCGGCGCACCCCCGCCCGCCGCGCCGGACGCCGGTTCAGCACCAGCGGGTGCGGGGGCAGTTCCAGTGGCCGCCGCCGCCTCCGCCGCCGTTTCCGTCCGACGAGTCGTCGGAGCCGCCCGTCAGGCCGTTCGGGAAGGCGCTGGTGCGGTTCCGGTCGCCGGGGAACGGGTCCCGGTAGTCCGGGTCGCCGTCGTCGTCCCGGTCCGGCAGGTTCGGCCGGTCGCCGTCCTCGCGGTCCGGGTCGGGGCAGCCGTTGTCCGGGTGGGTCAGTTCGAGCGTCACCCACAGGTCGACGGTGACGTCCCCGCCCTCCGCCGGGTCGGTCGCGCACACCCGCCAGTCGTCGTACTCGCCCTCGTCGGGGAGCTGGTCGTTGACGTACGCGGTGGACGCCCTGATGTGGTCGTCCGGGACGGTCCCGAGGGCGGCGACCTCCTGGTGCGCCGTCTTCCACGTCTTCCAGACGAGATCCGGCATCGTCGGCCACGGGATCGCCCCGCCGTCCGCCGCGGGGCAGGGGGAACCGTTCTTCACCGCGCCGAAGTCGATCGTCCTCGTCCCGGACGACGTCCAGCCGGTCTTCTGGAAGCAGACGGTCCAGTTGAGCCGCATCATGATGCTCTTGTCCTGGTCGGACGCGTCGTGCTCGTCGACGCCGAACCCGGCGGCCTCGGCCCGGTCCCGGGCGTCGTCCAGCGTCATGCCCCGGTAGTCCGCGGCCTCCGGCCGGGGCCTGGGGCTGGGCTTCGGGGTCGTCCCGGCCGCCGACGGCGACGCCGAGGCGAGGGCGCCGGCCGCGACGCCCTTGCCGTCCGCCTCCGCCGCGACGGTCGCCGCGCCGTCCTCGGGCGGATCCGGGAGGACCCCGCCGAGCAGCGCCATGGCCCCGATCGTGACGATCACCTTGGTGCCCTTCTGCCAGGGGCTGTCCTTCCACACCAGGACGATCGCGGCGACCAGGGCGACGAAGCCCAGGTACTCGCTGACCAGGCCGAGCAGGGGCACGGCGGCGACGAAGCCGACGCGGGCCCGGTCGGTCCGCCACCAACGGGTGCCGGGGCGGTCGGGTCCGGGAGGGGCCGGTGGCGTGGGAGGGGCGGGCGGGCGGTGCATGGGCGGTGTCTTTCCTGGTGCGGGTGGTGATGGCCCGTGAGGTCAGTCCGGCGCTCCGTCGGGCGACCGCATCGTACAGTCCGCCCCCGGCCGGGCCGGACCCCGGAGCGACCGGCCCGCCACCCGTGCCAGATGCCGCCCGAACACCTCCCGCGCGTCGGGCGTCAGGGTCCGCAGGGCCACCATCGCCGTGATCACGACGTCGCACAGCTCCGCCTCGACGTCCTCCCACGTGTGGGTGACCCCCTTGCGCGGGTTCTGGCCCGTCGCGCCGATCACCGCCTCGGCGACCTCGCCGACCTCCTCGGACAGCTTCAGCATGCGCAGCAGCAGGCCCTCACGGCCGCCGACGGGCTGGTCCGCCTCCAGCCACTTCCACAGGGCGTCGACGGTGGTCCAGGGGTCGTCGGCGGGCGTGCCGCCTCGGTTGTCGGTCATGCGGGGCAGCCTGCCACGGGCCGCGGGGCCCCCGCGTCAGTCGAACAGCTGCTCCTGCCGGCCCTCCGCCGCCTTGCGTACCCGCTTGTTGCGCGCCCCGACGACCACCGCCGTGGCGGCCGCCGTCGCCGCGAAGGCTGCCGGAACCATCCAGTTCCGGTTCACCGCGTGGCCCAGGGCGTGGTCGACGGAGAGGCGGCCGGGGCCCGTGACGGCGAGGCCGGCGGCCGTCAGGCCCAGGGAGGCCGCGTACTCGTAGCCGCCGGCCTGGGCGAAGAAGCCGTTCGGGGCGTGCACCGCGGCGGCGCCCGTCATCGCGCCGGCCGCCGCCGCGCCCGCGGCCGGGGTGGCCAGGCCCAGGGCCAGCAGCACGCCGCCCCCGGCCTCCGCGAGCCCCGCCGCGGTCGCGCTGGCCCGGCCCGGGGTGTAGCCCATGGACTCCATGGCCTTGCCGGTCCCCTCCAGCCCCCCGCCGCCGAACCAGCCGAGCAGTTTCTGCGCGCCGTGCGCGGCCAGCACGCCGCCCGTCCCCAGACGGAGCAGCAGCAGTCCGAGGTCGCGTCGGTCGTAACAGGTCATGTCTGCTCCTTCGGGCGGTGACGGCGGTGACGGGCGCTTACCGCCGTGACGTCTGGGGTGGGCACCTCCCAGGTTCCCACCGTCGCACCGTCCGCACCCGGCCGGCCCGCCGCGGGCGCCGTTCGGGTGGCGGGGCGCCGGGGCCGGTGTGACGCTGGCCGGCATGACGATTCAGACCACCCGTCTCAGCGACCCGGCCGTCCGGGCCTTCGTCGCCGCCGTCAACGCGCACGACCGCGAGGCCTTCCTGGCGCTGCTCGCGCCGGACGCCACCATGGCCGACGACGGCGACGACCGGGACCTCGCCCAGTGGATCGACCAGGAGATCTTCTCCTCGAACGGCCACATGGAGGTCGACAACGAGTCGAACGGCGGGCGCGCCCTCATCGCCCGCTACCGCAACGACACATGGGGCGAGATGCGCACCCGGTGGAACTTCACCGTCGACGAGGACGGCCGCATCGCCCGGTTCGAGACCGGCCAGGCGTAACGCTCGCGCCGCCCGCCCAAGGCCCCCGCGCACGGTGTGCGCGGCAGCCGTTCCGTCCACCGGTGCGCATCCCGCGGTCCCCCCGCGGGATCCACCCCCACCCGGTGGCCGGAACGGCCGCCGCCTTCCCCCCGGGTATGGCTTGCGGAGCTCCGGAAGGCCGATGCTCCGAGTGTGAAGCTTCGGTGAAGGAAAGTTGAGCATACGACCGCCGCCGCCCGCAAGGGCGCGGACCGTTGCGTTCCGAATGTGCGGATCGTCAAGAGCCTTCCCGGCGGGCCCCGTTCAGCCGCGTCCCACGTACGGCATCGCCGTCGCCAGGACCGTCGCGAACTGCACGTTCGCCTCCAGCGGCAGCTCCGCCATGTGCCGCACCGTGCGCGCCACGTCGGCGACGTCCATCACCGGCTCGGGCACCACCTCCCCGTCGGCCTGCAACGCCCCGGTCCGCATGCCGGCCGTCATGTCGGTCGCCGCGTTGCCGATGTCGATCTGGCCGACCGCGATGCCGTAGGGGCGGCCGTCCAGGGACAGCGACTTGGTCAGGCCCGTCAGCGCGTGCTTGGTCGCCGTGTACGCCACCGAGTGCGGGCGCGGCGTGTGCGCGGAGATCGAGCCGTTGTTGATGATCCGGCCGCCCTGCGGGCTCTGCTCCTTCATCTGCCGGTACGCCGCCTGCGCGCACAGGAACGCCCCGTTGAGGTTGGTGTCCACCACGTGCCGCCACGCGTCGTAGGGCAGGTCCTCGACCGGCACGCCGCCCGGGCCGAACGTCCCGGCGTTGTTGAACAGCAGGTCCAGCCGCCCGAACCGGTCGCGCACGGCGGCGAACAGGGCCGCCACGTCCTCGGGCCGTGACACGTCGGCCCGCACGGGGAAGGCGGTGCCGCCGGGGGCGAGCGCGGCCGTCTCCTCCAGGGGCCCGGTGCGGCGGCCCGCCAGGACCAGCGTCCAGCCCGCGCGCGCCAGTTCGGCGGCGACCGCGCGGCCGATGCCGGAACCGGCACCCGTGACCACGGCGATCCGCCCCTGGTCCGCCATGTCGTACGTTCCCTCGTCGGTGATTCTCACGGTGTTCATGACGCCGCAGCGTACGCGTGGGGGATCGGCCGGCGATCTTGCGGAACTCATCCGTCCGCCACAGCCCCGTCATGTCCGCGCCAAGCCCGCGTCGTTCCCGGCCATTCGAATGCCCCCTGCACCCACCGCAAGGGGAGGAACGGATGACACCCGCGAACCACCAGGCCCCGCACCGTGCCCAGGCCGCCCGGGCCACGCACGCGCCCGAACTCCGCGCCGCCGCCCGCCACCTGGGCCGCCGCCGCTTCCTGACCGTCACCGGCGCCGCCGCGGCGCTCGCCTTCTCCGTGAACCTGCCCGCCGCGGGCACCGCGAGCGCCGCCGAGCTCGACCCGGCGCAGCTCCCCGGCGACCCCTTCACGCTCGGCGTCGCCTCGGGCGACCCGCTGCCGGACTCCGTCCTGCTCTGGACCCGCCTGGCCCCCGCGCCCTACCAGGCCGACAGCGGACTGCCCGCGAAACGCGTCGACGTCGGCTGGGAACTCGCCCTCGACGAACGCTTCCGCCGCGTCGTCAGACGGGGCACCACCACCGCCCACCCCGAGTTCCACCACACCGTCCACGTCGAGGTCGGTCACCTCGCCCCCGGCCACGTCTACTACTACCGCTTCCGCGCCGGCCGCTTCGTCAGCCCCGCCGGCCGCACCCGCACCGCGCCCCCGGCCCGCAGCCGCACCGCCGGGCTCACCTTCGGCCTGGTCTCCTGCCAGCGCTACGACCAGGGCTACTACACCGCCTACCGGCACCTGGCCGAGGAGGACGTGGACGTCGTCTTCCACCTCGGCGACTACCTCTACGAGTACGCCGTCAACTCCGCCGGCGGCTCCCGCGCCTACCCGGCCGGCACCCTGCCCGCGCAGTTCAACCACGAGACGGTGACGCTGGAGGACTACCGCCTGCGGTACGCCCTCTACAAGTCCGACCCCGACCTGCGGGCCGCGCACGCCGCGCACCCCTTCGTCGTCACCTGGGACGACCACGAGACCGAGAACAACTACGCGGGCGACACCCCGGAGAACAGCGTCCCGCCGGAGGAGTTCCTGCTGCGCCGGGCCGCCGCCTACCGGGCGTACTGGGAGAACATGCCGCTGCGCCGCCCCCAGCTCCCCGAGGGCCCGGACCTGAAGCTGTACCGGCGTCTGCACTGGGGCCGGCTCGCCCAGTTCGACGTGCTCGACACCCGCCAGTACCGCTCTGACCAGGCCTACGGCGACGGCTGGCAGTACCCGGGCCCGGAGTCGCAGGACCCGTCGCGCACGCTCACCGGCGACGCCCAGGAGCGCTGGCTGATCAACGGCTGGCACCGGTCGGACGCCGTCTGGAACGTGGTGCCCCAGCAGGTCACCTTCTCCCAGCGGTACAACTCCACCACCGCGCCCTCCAAGGTCTCCATGGACTCCTGGGACGGCTACCCGGCCTCCCGCGAGCGGGTGCTGGCCGGCGCGCAGGCCGCCGGAATCGAGAACCTGATGGTCCTCACCGGCGACGTGCACGTCCACTACGGCTTCGACATCAAGCGCGACTTCGCCGACCCGGACTCCCGGACCCTGGGCACGGAGATCGTCACCTCCTCCGTCACCAGCGGCGGCAACGGCTCCGCGAAGCCGTCCAACTGGGACACGTACCTGGCCGCCAACCCGCACCTGCGGTTCTACAACGGCCTGCGCGGCTACGCGACGGTGTCCCTCGGCCGGGAGCTGGCGCGCGCCGACTTCAAGACGGTGTCCCACGTGACCACGCAGGGCGCGCCGCTCACGACCGCCGCCTCCTTCGTCACGGAGGTGGGGGAGCAGGGGCTCAAGCCGGCGTGACCTCGCGCTCGGCGGCCGGCTCGCCGGCGCGCTCGCCCGGGTAGCGGACGCCGACGCGGTCCCGGATCGCGTCGAGCGTCCGCATCACGGCGAGGGTGCCGTCCAGCGGGACCAGCGGCGACTCGGTCTCACCGGCCCGCAGCGCCCGCATCACCTCCCGGGCCTCGTGCTTGAGGCTCGCGCGGGGCCCGTCGGCCGGGTCGGCCGTGAACTTCTCGGGTTCGCGGCCGTCCCGGTGCAGCACGAAGTGCTCCGGGAAGAAGAAGCCGTCCGGGACGTCGATGCGGCCCAGGGAACCGGTGACCGACGCCGAGTTGGGCGTGCCGCCGGTGATGGAGCAGTGCACCGACGCGAGAGCGCCGCTGTCGTAGGACAGCAGCGCACCCGTCTGGAGGTCGACCCCCTCCTCCGAGAGCACCGCGCGCGCCGCGACGTCCGACGGCTCGCCGAGCAGGAGCTGCGCGAACGACACCGGGTACACGCCGAGGTCGAGCAGCGCGCCGCCGCCCTGCGCCGGGTCCCGCAGCCGGTGCGCCGGTGGGAAGGGTCCGGCCAGTCCGAAGTCCGCCTGGACGCTGCGGACCTCGCCGATCGCACCGTCCTCCACCAGCGCCTTCAGGCGCCGCACCAGCGGATTGCAGTACATCCACATCGCTTCCATCAGGAAGGCCCCGCGCTGCCGTGCCAGCGCGACCAGTTCCTCCGCCTCGCGCACGTTCAGCGTGAACGGCTTCTCGCAGAGCACGTTGCGGCCCGCCTCCAGGCAGAGGCCGGCGGCGGTGCGGTGGGCCGCGTGCGGGGTGGCGACGTACACCACGTCGACGTCCTCGTCCCGGGCCAGCGTCGCCCAGTCGCCGTAGGCCCGCGGTATCCCGAACCGCTCCGCGAAGGCCTTCGCCGACGCCTCGGTCCGCGAGGCGACCGCCACGACCTCCGCGTCCGGCAGATCGACCAGATCCGCCGTGAACGTCGCCGCCATACCGCCGGTCGCCAGAACTCCCCAGCGCACCCTCTGCTCGGCCACCCTGTCCCCACCCTCGCTCACGTTCAGACAAGTCCGTACGAGCTGAGAGCATAGGTGCCGGATCCGGAGAACAGGGAGGGGCACATGCCCGAGCGCGGGCCGTCCATACCGCAGGCGTCACCGACGAACACCGCACGGCCGGGCACGCCCCCGGCGGGCGGGCCGGACCCGCGGCCGGCCGTCCGCGCGCCGCGCGGCGCCCGCCGCACCGGACTGCTGGTCACGCTCGTCCTCGGCGGGCTGACCGCGACCCCGCCGCTGGCGATGGACATGTACCTGCCCGCGCTGCCGGAGGTCACCGAGTCCCTGCGCGCGCCGGCGGCGACCGTCCAGCTCACGCTCACCGCCTGCCTGGCCGGCATGGCCCTCGGGCAGCTCGTCGTCGGCCCGATGAGCGACAAGTGGGGCCGCCGCCGTCCGCTGCTGGTCGGCCTCGCCGTCTACGTCGTCGCCACCGCGCTGTGCGCCGTCGCCCCCACCGTCGAGCTCCTGGTCGCCGTCCGGCTGGCGCAGGGCCTCGCCGGAGCCGCCGCCATCGTCATCGCGCGGGCCGTCGTACGGGACCTGTACGACGGCGTGGCCATGGCCCGCTTCTTCTCCACGCTCATGCTGATCTCCGGCGTCGCCCCGGTCGTCGCTCCGCTCATCGGCGGGCAGATCCTGCGGGTGACGGACTGGCGGGGCGTGTTCGCCGTGCTCACCGTGGTCGGTGTGCTGCTGGGCGGGGTGGTGTGGGCCAGGCTGCCCGAGACGCTGCCGGTGTCCGAACGGCACGCCGGCGGGGTGGGCGACACGCTCCGCTCGATGCGCGGCCTGCTCGCCGACCGGGCCTTCACCGGGTACATGCTCGCCGGCGGCTTCGCCTTCGCCTCGCTGTTCGCCTACGTCTCGGCCTCCCCGTTCGTCGTCCAGGAGATCTACGGCGCCTCCCCGCAGACCTTCAGCCTGCTGTTCGGGCTCAACTCGATCGGCCTGGTCGTCGTCGGCCAGATCAACGGCAGGATCCTCGTCGGGCGGGTCGCCCTGGACCGGGTGCTGGGCCTCGGCCTCCTGGTGGTCATCGCCGCCGCGACCGCCCTGCTGCTGATGACCCTCGGCGTCTTCGGCGAGGTCGGGCTCGTGCCGGTCGCCGCCGCGCTGTTCGTGCTGATGTCCGCGATGGGCATCAGCCTGCCCAACACCCAGGCGCTCGCGCTGATGCGGGTCGAGCGGTCCGCCGGCTCCGCGTCCGCGCTGCTCGGCACCTCCTCCTTCCTCATCGGCGCCGTCGCCTCCCCGCTGGTCGGGATCGCCGGGAAGGACACCGCCCTGCCCATGGCCGTCGTCCAACTCGCCGCGGCGGTGGTGGCGCTGGCCTGCTTCCTGGGCCTGTGCCGTCCCCTGGCGGGGCGCGCGACCGCGGAGGGGGCGGAGAGCTGAGCGCTCCGAGACTGCGCCTCGACACCCCGGAGCGGGCCGGGCTCGACCCCGGGGAGCTCCGTCGTGTCGTGGCCGACGTGCACGCCCTCACCGCCGGCGAGCGGCCCTGGGCGGCCGGGGCCGTCGTGGCCGTGGGCCGCGGGCCGGTGCTCGCCGTCGAGGAGGCGGCGGGCTGGGCCGTGCGGTACGCGTCGTACGACCCGGTCACCGACACGGGCGTGGAGCTGCCCGAGGGCTCCCGGGTGCCGGCGACCGTGGACACGCCCTTCGACCTGGCGTCGCTGACCAAGCTGTTCACCGCGGTCGCCGCCGTGCAGCAGATCGAGCGCGGCACGCTCGGCATCGACGCGGAGGTGGGCGCCTACCTGCCCGACTTCCGCGGGGCCGCGGCGCACGGGACCACCGTGCGGCAGCTTCTGACGCACACCTCCGGGCTGCGGCCCGAACTGCCGCTGTACGACTGCCCCGACGACGAGGCACGGCTGCGGCGGCTGCGCGCGGAACCGCCGGTCGGGGTGCCCGGTACCTACTGCTACTCCGACCTCAACATGCTGCTCCTCCAGCACGTGCTCCAGCGCATCACCGGCCGCGGCCTCGACGTCCTCGTGCGCGACGGGATCACCCGGCCGCTGGGCATGACGGCGACGCGCTTCGGGCCGTGCCCGGAGGCGGCGGCGACGGAGGACCAGCGGCGGCCGTGGGCCAAGGCGGACCGGGGAATGCTGCGGGGCGTCGTCCACGACGAGAACGCCTGGGCGCTGGGCGGCGTGGCGGGGCACGCGGGGCTGTTCTCCACCGCGCGGGACCTCGCGGTCTTCTGCCGGGCGCTGCTCGCGGGCGGCTCCTACGGGCCCGCGCGCATCCTCGGCGCCGACTTCGTGGAGCTGCTCCTGACCGAGCCGGGGCTCGGCTTCGCGCTCGACCGGCCCTGGTTCATGGGGGAGCTGGCGGGGCGCGGGGCGGCGGGGCACACGGGCTTCACGGGGACGATGCTGGTGCTCGACCGGGCGACGGACACGTTCGCGGTCCTGCTCGCCAACACGGTCCACCCGCGGCGGCGGCCGCCGGACAACGGGCCGCGGGCGACGCTGGGGACGCGGGTGGCCCGGGCGGTGCGCGCGGTCCGCCGGGCCGGGGGCCCGCCCCCGCCCCGTAGAATTCCCGGGTGAACGCCCCCGCCAGCTCCGCCGACACCCTGCGCGCCGCCCTCGCCGATCTCCTCGACGGGCTCCCGCCCCGCCAGGCCGCGCAGGCCGTCGAACGGCTGATCGCCAACTACCGGGGGGCCACCCCGACCGACGCCCCGATCCTGCGGGACCGCGCGGACGTCGTCGCGTACGCCGCGTACCGCATGCCGGCGACCTTCGCCGCCGTGCGGTCGGCGCTCGCGGCGTTCTCGGACGCCGTGCCCGGCTGGACGCCCGCGAGCCACACGGACGTGGGTGGCGGGACCGGCGCGGCGACCTGGGCCGTCGGCGACACCTGGGGCGGTGCCCGCCCGGTGACCGTGCTCGACTGGGCCGAGCCCGCGCTCGCCCTCGGCCGGGAGATCGCCGCGGCCGAGCCCGCCCTGCGCGACGTCCGCTGGCAGCGCTCCCGGATCGGGGCGGCGCTCACCCTGGAGAGCATCGACCTCGTCACCGTCTCCTACGTCCTCAACGAACTGACCGCCCCCGACCGCGCCGCCCTCGTCGACGCCGCCGCCGGCGCCGCGCAGGCCGTCGTGATCGTCGAGGCGGGTACGCCCGACGGGTACGCCCGGGTCATCGAGGCCCGCACCCGGCTGATCGCCGCCGGCTTCCACGTCGCCGCCCCCTGTCCGCACAGCGCCGCCTGCCCCATCGTCCCCGGCACGGACTGGTGCCACTTCGCGGCGCGGGTCAGCCGCTCCTCCCTGCACCGGCAGGTCAAGGGCGGCTCCCTCGCCTACGAGGACGAGAAGTTCAGCTACGTGGCCGCCGCCCGCTTCCCGGTCGCCCCCGCGCCCTCCCGCGTCGTCCGGCGCCCGCAGATCCGCAAGGGGCAGGTCCTGCTCGACCTGTGCGAGACCGACGAGCAGCTCCGCCGCCGGACGGTCACCAAGCGCCACGGCGACCTGTACAAGGCGGCCCGCGACGCGGACTGGGGCGACCCGTGGCCCCCGGCGGCGGAGCGCTAGTCACGCCTCCTTCCGGACCGTCTCCTGCCGTTTCTCCTGGAGCCTGCGCAGCAGCTCCCGCTCCCGGGCCCGCGCGTCCGGCGCGCTGCCGGTCCGGTCGCCCCGGCCGCCACCGCGCAGGGCCTCGCGGCCGAGGTTCCGGCGCGCGCCGCCCACGCCCAGCATGTTCCCGGCTCCGCCTCGGGTCATCAGAGCTCACGTCCCTTCACATCCGTGTGCGACGAGACGGTTCGTCTCGCGCTTACCCATCCACTGTCAGGCGAGACGCGCCGTCTTGTCAACTGGTAAATTCGGGCCATGGCCAACCGGAAACCCACCCAGGTCCCGTCCCCCGGCAAAGCGCACCCCGACGTCACGCGCCGCAGCGCCAGGTCCCGCCGGGCCATCTACGAGGCCGCCCTCGCGCTCGTCGCCGAGGCCGGCTACCCGAGGACCACCATCGAGGGCATCGCCGCCCGCGCCGGCGTCGGCAAGCAGACCATCTACCGCTGGTGGTCCTCCAAGGCGGAGGTCCTGCTCGAAGCGTTCCTCGACCTCGAGGAGCAGGCCGTCGAGGCCCAGGGGCAGCAGGACACGTACGCCATCCCGGACACCGGCGACCTCGCCGCCGACCTCAAGGCCGTGCTGCGCGCCACCGTCGACCAGCTGCACGACCCGAAGTTCGAGGCCCCCTCCCGCGCCCTGGCCGCGGAGGGCGTCGTCAACGAACAGCTCGGCCGGGAGTTCGTCGCCAAGCTGCTCGAGCCCTCGCTCCAGCTCTACGTCGACCGGCTGCGCGCCGCCCAGGAGGCCGGTCAGCTCCGGCCGGAGATCGACCCGCGCATCGCCCTCGAGCTCTTCGTCTCACCGCTCGCCCAGCGTTGGCTCCAGTACACGGCCCCGATCTCCTACGACTACACCGACACGCTCGTCGACTACGCGCTGTACGGACTCGCTCCCCGCTGACCAGTGAAGTTTGTCCCTTTCCCGGCCCCGAAGCGCGGAATGGTGGGACGATAGGGCATGCTGGGGCGCACGACGGCTAGGCGAGGAGATAGATGAGCGCGGACTTCGGTGGCCGGACCGGCTTGCGGGACAAACTCTCCCAGTGGCTGCGCAAGGGCCGCCCGAAGGAGGCCGCCGGTGACGGCGGCCGGGAGTCCCTGCTGCTCGCCGCCGCCGCCGCGGGACTGCCGCTGGCTCCCGCCGCCCACCCGGTCGGCTACCGCTGTTCCTGCGACCGCGTCGGCTGTCCCACCCCCGCCCGGCACCCGGTGTCGTTCGCCTGGCAGACGCAGTCCACCACCGACCGGGCACAGCTCGAACGCTGGGTCCGGCACCAGCCGCAGGCCAACTTCATCACCGCGACCGGCATGGTGCACGACGTTCTCGACGTACCCCTCGAGGCCGGCCGCGAGGCGCTGCGGCGGCTGCTCGACGCGGGCGTCGAGGCCGGCCCCGTCGCCGAGAGCGACGACGGCCGCATGCTGTTCTTCACCCTCACCCGCGGCACGCCCGAGGAGGAGGACGAGTGGTGGCCGTGCGAGCTGGACTGCCACCCCGAGACCATGGACGAGCACCCCGGTCTGCGCTGGCACTGCCGCGGCTCCTACGTGCTCGTACCGCCCGCCCGGCTGCCCGGCGAGGACCGGACGGTGCACTGGGTGCGCGGCCCCGAGCACCCGCTGCCCGAGCCGCTGACCCTGCTGGAGACCCTCACCGACGCCTGCGCCCGGCACGTCGGCGAGGAGAGCGACCCGGCCGGCACCGCCTGGCCGCTGCGCCGCTGAGCGAAGGCCGGCCGCGGGGCGCTACTCGCCCTTCGCCGACGTCATGCCCTGGATGCGGCCCAGGACCGACACCTGACCGCTGCCCGCCGGGTCCAGCGCGACCTCGTTGGAGACGAACTCCATCGTCAGGGACTGCTTGATCTCGCCGTCCGTCAGCGCCAGCACGTCCTTGTTCGGGGCCGGCACCGAAGTGCCCTGCGCGGCGGTCTGCTTCTCGAAGTGGCGCGTGGTGAAGAACACCATCGCCCCGCCGTCCTTCGTCCGCAGCGCCAGCGGTGCGTAGTCGCCGTCCGTCAGCGGTTCGTCGATGTACTGGGTGACCAGGCCCGGCCTGATCGACCGCTTCTCGCGCAGCGCGCGCCACGAGCTGGTGTGCGCGCCGTCCGCGAAGACCTTCCCGCCGTCCTTGAGGTACGCCGTGTAGTCCTTGCTCAGTCCGGCGGGCGCGGCGGCCAGTTCGGTGGAGTTCGCGGGAACCGCCTCGGCCCAGCCGTCCCCGTCGGTCTTGAACTCGGGCACGTCGCCGGGAGCGACCAGCGTCAGGTAGGCCACCTCCCAGGTGTCCTCCAGACCGTCGCGGGTGAACACCAGCAGCCAGCGCGCCGCGCCGCCCTTGTTGGCCCTGGTGTCGGCGACGAACCAGCGCGGCCAGCCGGCCTTCTTCGGGATCGTGAACTTCGCGTCCGTCAGCTCCAGCGGCGTGTGCGACGGGTTGCCGCCCGGGTTGTTGGCCCGGCCGGCCTTCAGCCGCGCCGAGTCGATGGCGGCGAGGGCGCCGGTGGTGTACTCGGCGTCCAGGGAACCGTCGTACGCCTTGTCGGCCTCGTTGTACGCGTCCGTGAACCGTTCGAGCGCCTTCGCGGCCTCGGCCCGGGTGGCCGCGGGGAGCACCTCGCGCTCGCCGTGCACCACCACGCAGCCGCTCGCGGACAACGACAAAGCCGTCACCGAGACCGCTATCAGCGCGCTCCGGTCAAGCCTGCGGGGCCTTCGAGGGCCGCGATCCCTGCTCATCAGGTTCCTTCACCTTCCCCTTCCCGGAGGCGAACCCTACCGGGGCGAGGAACAGCGCGAGCGCCGGGACCAGGTACAGCAGCCACACCGTGACCTGGAGGACGGTCGGGTCGGGCTGGAAGTTGAACACGCCCTTCAGCAGGGTGCCGTACCAGCTCGCCGGATCGACGGTGCCGCTGATGTCGAAGGCCAGGTTCGTCAGGCCGGGCAGCAGGTCGGCCTCCTGGAGGTCGTGCACCCCGTACGCCAGCACGCCCGCGGCCACGACGACCAGCATGCCGCCGGTCCAGGTGAAGAACTTGGCCAGGTTGATGCGCAGCGCGCCCTTGTAGAACAGCCAGCCGAGCAGCACCGCCGTCGCCAGGCCCAGGGCCACGCCGATCAGCGGGCGCGGGGTGCCGTCGCTCGCCGCGTGCACCGACGCCCACACGAACAGGGCGGTCTCCAGGCCCTCGCGGCCGACGGCGAGGAACGCGGTGGCCACCAGCGCGCCCGTGCCCATCCTCAGGGCCGCGTCCAGCCGGCCGTGCAGCTCCGACTTCAGGTGACGGGCGGTGCGCCGCATCCAGAACACCATCCACGTCACCAGCACCACGGCGAGGATGGACAGGGAGCCGCCGAGGGCCTCCTGCGCCTTGAACGTCAGTTCCTGGGAGCCGAATTCGAGCGCGCAGCCGAAGCCGAGCGCGATGGCGACGGCGACGCCGATGCCGGCCCAGATCGGCTTCAGCGCGTCCCGGCGGCCGGTCTTGACCAGGTAGGCGATGAGGATGCAGACGACGAGGGAGGCCTCCAGGCCCTCACGCAGTCCGATCAGATAGTTGGAGAACACGGTTACGCCTCCTTGGCGAACAGCGTGCTGCCCCACCAGTCGTCCGCGTCACGGACGCCGGGCGGGATCGCGAAGACCGCCGAACCCACGTGCTGGATGTATTCGTTGAGCGCGTCCGTCGCCAGACTGCGCTGGACGCGGATGAAACCGCTGCGCACGTCGCGCTGGTAGGCGAGGAAGAACAGGCCCGCGTCCAGGCGGCCCAGACCGTCGGTGCCGTCGGTGAACGAGTAGCCGCGGCGCAGGATGGTCGCCCCGCCGTTGGCGTCGGGGTGCGCCAGCCGGACGTGCGCGTCGGGCTTCATCGCCTTCAGGAACGGCTCGTCGCGCTCCTTCGCCTTGCCGACCGGGGCGCCCTCGCCCTTGTCGCGGCCGAAGACGTCCTCCTGCTCCTGGAGCGAGGTGCGGTCCCAGGTCTCGATGTGCATGCGGATGCGCCGGGCGACCAGGTAGGAGCCGCCCGCCATCCAGTCGGCGCCGTCCTTCGCGCCGGCCCACACGTGCTCGTCCAGCCGCTCCGTCTCCGTGCCCGAGATGTTGCGGGTGCCGTCCTTGAAGCCGAACAGGTTGCGCGGGGTCTGGGCGTCCGCCGTCGTCGAGGACGTCTTGCCGAAGCCGAGCTGGGACCAGCGCACGACGACCCTGCCGAAGCCGATGCGGGCCAGCTGGCGGATCGCGTGCACGGCGACCTGCGGGTCGTCCGCGCAGGCCTGGACGCACAGGTCGCCGCCGCTGCGGTTCCTGTCGAGGTTGTCGCCGGGGAACTTCGGCAGGTCGACCAGCGCCTCGGGGCGCTGTTCGGCGAGCCCGAACTTCCCGAACAGGGACGGCCCGAAGCCGATGGTGAGCGTCAGCCGGGACGGCCTGAGGCCCAGCGCCTCGCCGGTGTCGTCCGGCGGGGCCTCCGCCAGTCCGCCGTAGGCGCCCTCGCCGACCGGTTCCCCGGCGGTCATCCTCCGGGCCGCCGCCGTCCACTCCTTCAGCAGCCGCACGAACGCGGCACGGTCGTCGGTGGTCACGTCGAACGCCGCGAAGTGCAGCCGGTCCTGTACCGGGGTGGCGATGCCCGCCTGGTGCGCACCGTGGAAGTCCACCGCGCCGCCCGCGTCGGCGCCGGCCGGGTCCACGTCGTCGCCGGCGCGGGCCATCGCCATCGCCCCGCCGGCCGCGGCGGCACCGAGGGCGAGCCCCGCGCCGCCCCAGCCGATCAGCGCCCGGCGCGTGGGGGCCTGCGCCCTGCCGTCCGTGTCCGTCATCGTCGTCCTCCGGCGCTCACTTGCCGACCACGGCGGCGGCGAGCTTGGACAGCGGCTCGGCGAGCGCGTTCACCGCGTCCGACAGCTCCTTGCGGTCGGCCTTGCCGACCTTGTCGTAGGAGGTGAACTCGTACGAGTCCGGGCCGGGCCGGTACTGGTCGAGCAGCTTGTCCAGAGCGGCGAACTGCTTGTCGAGGTCCGCCGTCAGCGCCGCGTCGTTCTCCTTCGCGACCGGCTTCAGCAGCTCGTACGACTTCTGGGCGCCCTCGACGTTGGCCTTGAAGTCGACCAGGTCGGTGTGCGAGTAGCGCTCCTCCTCGCCGGTGACCTTGCCGGTGGCGACCTCGTCGAGGAGTTCCTTGGCGCCGTTGGCCATGGAGGTCGGGGTGATGTCGGCCGTGCCGACGCGGTTCTGCCAGTCCTTCAGGTCGGTGACCAGCGTGCCGGCGAGTTCCTTCTCGCGGTCGCCGATCTTCCTGTCCTGCCACAGCGCCTTCTCCAGGCGGTGCCAGCCGGTCCAGTCGGTCGCCGGGTCCTGGCCGTCCTCCAGGCCGTCCTCGCGGACGTCGACCTGCGGGTCGATGTCGCCGAAGGACTCGGCGACCGGCTCGGTGCGCTCCCAGCCGATGCGGGAGGGCGCGTACGCCTTCTTCGCGGCCTCCAGGTCACCGGCCCGGACGGCCTTGGCGAACGCCTCGGCCTTCGGCAGGGTCTCGTCGGCCTGCTGCTGCACGTACTGGCGGTAGGCGGCCACGGCCGCGTCCAGGCGCGGATCGCGCGTGGCGGCCTTGCCGCCGGTGGCCCTGACGTCCTGGCGGATGCCCTTGCCCTTCATGCCCGGCTTGCAGGCGATCCGGTAGTCGCCGGCCTTCACCTCGGCGGTGACCCGCTGCTTGGTGCCGGGGCCGATGTTCTCCCGCTCGGTGACCACGCGGTCGTCGGGGAAGAGGAGGTAGACCTCCGTGACCTTGGACCCCTTGTTCTCGATGGCGAGCTCGACGTGCCCGGCCGGGAACTCCTTCGCCGACACGTCGCACGCGTCGTCGGTCGCCGTGACGGTGACGACGTGGTCGCCGTCCGCCGCGCCGCTCTTCTCCGTGCATCCGGTCACGGCGGTCAGGGCGGCCGCGGTGGCGACGGCGGTGACGACGGAGAGTCTGGCGGCTCGCATGCGGGCTCCAAGGGATGGCCGAAAGTACGCGTGACGGGCCTCATAGGGAAGGTGAGGCTCGCCTAACGTACCTAAGGAATTCCTAAGCGATACCCGTCCATGCGGTGATCCGAATCTCATGGACGGTGTATGAGCACGAGACGGTCACGGTGGCTCAAAGAGGTGCTCATAGGAAAGTCAAAGGAACGTCAAAGGCCGCGTCGCGGGATCACGGTCACCGCTTCCGCGCGTGGAAGCGGAAGCACCTCCTCCGGCCGGTCGCTGCTTGAATGCCCCGGTGACTGACTACGACGTACTGCGCGTCTTCTGCGCGCCGAACGGCGGATACGGCAACGAGCTCGGCGTCGTCCGCGAGGGCTCCGTGCTGCCCGAGCGGGCCGACCGGCAGGAGCTCGCCGCCAAACTCGGCTTCAGCGAGACCGTGTTCGTGGACGACCCCGAGCGCGGCGTCGTCGACATCTACACCCCCACCCTGCGCCTGCCGTTCGCCGGGCACCCCTGCGTCGGCACGGCCTGGCTGCTGGACGTGCCCGAACTCGTCACCCCCGCCGGGGTGGCCGGCGCCCGGCAGGACGGCGAGTTCAGCTGGATCGAGGCCCGCCCCGAGTGGGCGCCGCCGCGCACCCTGCGCCAGTACGCCACGGCCGGTGAGGTCGACGCGCTGCCGGTGCCGCCGAAGGGGGAGTGGATCTACGCCTGGGCCTGGGAGAGCGAGCCCGCGGGACGCGTCCGGGCCCGCGCCTTCCCCGGGCGCGACGACGGCATCGACGAGGACGAGGCGACGGGGGCCGCGGCGCTGCTGCTGACCGAGCGGCTGGGCCGGGCCCTCAACATCACCCAGGGGGCCGGTTCGCAGATCCTCACGGCGCCCCAGCCCGAGGGGTGGATCGAGATCGGGGGGCGGGTGCGCCTGGAGCGGTGACGCCCGTCCGGCTCCGCCCCGCGGACCCGGTCGCGGGGTCAGGCGGACAGCGGGAACTCCTCGCCCAGGGCCCGGAACACCGCCGTGTTCAGGGCGAAGGCCCGCCCGCACTCGGCCGCGACCCGCTGCTTCTCCAGGTCGTCGGCGCGTATGCCGTCCAGCAGCTCGCGGTACTCGCGCTTGAACGCGGCCGGGTTCGCGATCCCCTCGAAGACGTAGAAGCGGACCCCGTCGCCCTTGCGGGCGAAGCCCCACGTCCGCTCCGCCCGGTCCCGGATGATCCGGCCGCCGGACAGGTCGCCGAGGTAGCGCGTGTAGTGGTGCGCCACGTATCCCGCCGGCCACCGCCCGGCGCACTCGCGGATCCGGGCCGCGTAGGCCGCGGTCGCGGGCAGGGCCGTCAGACCCGTGCGCCAGTCCGGTCCGCGCAGGTGCTCCAGGTCCCGCTCCAGCGAGGGCAGCCGCATCAGCTCCGCCCGCACGAAGGGCCCCGCCACCGGGTCCCCGGCCAGCCGGACGGCGGGGGCCTCCAGGGCCGCGTAGACGAACCAGAGCTGCTCGGTGTAGCGCGCGTACGCGTCGACGCCGAGCCGGCCGCCGAGCAGATCGCCCATGAACGCGGAGGTCTCCGCTTCCACGTGCCGCTCGTGGGAGGCCGTACGGAGGAGGGTGGAGAAGGAGTCCATGGCCGGTCCGGTCAGGGCAGCGTGAGGATGTCCGCGCCCGTGTCCGTCACCACCAGCGTGTGCTCGAACTGGGCGGTCCGCCTGCGGTCCTTCGTCACGACCGTCCAGCCGTCGTCCCACATGTCGTACTCGTGCGTCCCGAGCGTCAGCATCGGCTCGATCGTGAACGTCATCCCGGGCTGGATGACGGTCGTCGCGTGCGGGCTGTCGTAGTGCGGGACGATCAGCCCGGAGTGGAACGACGAGTTGATCCCGTGCCCGGTGAAGTCCCGCACCACCCCGTACCCGAAGCGCTTGGCGTACGACTCGATGACCCGGCCGATGATGTTGATCTGCCGGCCCGGCCTGACCGCCTTGATCGCGCGGGCCAGGGACTCCCGGGTCCGCTCGACCAGCAGCCGGCTCTCCTCGTCCACGTCGCCGACCAGGTAGGTCGCGTTGTTGTCACCGTGCACGCCGCCGATGTACGCCGTCACGTCGAGATTGACGATGTCGCCGTCGCGCAGCACGGTGGAGTCCGGGATGCCGTGGCAGATCACCTCGTTGACGGAGGTGCACAGGGACTTCGGGAAGCCGCGGTAGCCGAGCGTCGAGGGGTAGGCGCCGTGGTCGCACATGTACTCGTGCGCGACCCGGTCCAGCTCGTCCGTCGTCACGCCCGGCGCGATCAGCTTCGCGGCCTCCGCCATCGCCTGCGCGGCGATCCGGCCGGCCACGCGCATCGCCTCGATCGTCTCGGGCGTCTGCACCTCCGGGCCGGTGTACGGCGCCGGCGCCGGTTTGCCGACGTACTCGGGCCGGCGGATGTTGCCGGGTACGGAACGGGTGGGAGACAGCTCCCCTGGTACGAGCAGCGACTGGCCAGACATGCCGCGAGTCTAACCAGCGGGCACGGGGGAACATGTCGGTGGCGAGAGGAGCTGGTCATGGCCCTGTTCAAGAAGCGCACGGTCGGAAAACCGGGCGAGTGGTACTACTGCCTGGAGCACAAGAAGGTCGAGGAGGGCCCGGAGTGCCCGGCCAAGGACCGGTTCGGGCCGTACGCGTCCCGGGCCGAGGCCGAGCACGCGATGCGGACCGCGCGCGAGCGCAACCTGGAGTGGGAGAACGACCCCAAGTGGCACGACGCCCCGGCCGGACGCGGGGACGAGGACTGATCAGGCACTCGGCGCGGTGGCGGCCGCGCGCCTGTCGCGCAGCCGCACCGCGTGCTCGTTCGTCCGCGCGTCGTAGGCCATGAGGCCGGGCAGGCACAGCGCCAGCAGCCCCACCGCGCCGGCGCACAGCAGCCCGCCCGACCACACCGACGCCCGCACCCCCACAAGCGCGGCCGTGCCGCCCGCCCGCACCTGACCGAGCTGCGGACCCACCGAGTACGACAGCAGCTCGATCCCGGCGAGCCGGCCGCGCAGCTCGTCCGGGATCGTCTGGTTCCACATCGCCCCGCGGAAGACGCCGCTGACCATGTCGCAGGCACCGGCCAGGACGAGGCACAGCAGCACCAGCCACACGTTCCCGGCGACGCCGGCCGCGGCGACCGCGACGCCCCAGCCGACGGCCGCCAGCACCACCATCCGCCCGTGCCGGTGCACCCGCGACGTCCAGCCGCTGCTCACGCCGACCAGCAGCGAACCCGCCGGGATCGCCGCGTACATCAGGCCCAGCGACCACTCGGCGCCCAGCTCGTCCGCGAGGAACGGCAGTACGGCGAGCGGCATCGCCAGGAACATCGCGGCGAGGTCGATCGCGTACGTGCCCAGCAGCTCCTTGCGGCTCCACGCGTAACGCGCGCCCTCCGCGATCGCCGCCCAGGACGGCTTCGCCGCCTCGTGCGCGGCCGGGCACGCGGCGAGACCGATCCCCAGCAGGACGGACACGGCGAACGTGACGACGTCCACCGCGTACGCCCACCCCAGACCCGCGTACGCCACCACGACGCCGGCCAGCGCGGGACCCGCGATCCCGCCGACCTGCCAGCGCAGCGCGTTCAGCGACGCGGCGGCCGGCAGGTGCTCGTGCGCCACGATCCGCGGGATCAGCGAGTCCAGGGCCGGCCGCTGGACCGCGCCGAGCGCGGAGGAGAGGGCCGCGACGGCGTACAGCGGCCACACGGCCGGGCCCGGCAGCAGCGCGTTGACCAGCAGCACCGCGCACAGCAGGCCCTGGCCGGCCTCCGTCCACAGGATCAGCTTCCGCTTGTCCCAGGCGTCGGCGAGCGCCCCGCCGTACAGCCCGAACACCACCAGCGGCACCAGCTCGACGGCCCCGATCGCGCCCACGGCCGCCGCCGACCCCGTCAGCTCCTTGATCTGCACCGGCAGCGCGACGAGCGTCAGGAAGCTCCCGAAGTTCGTGATCAGCCCCGCCAGCCACAGCCGCCGGAAGTCGGCGGAGGCCCGCCAGGGGGAGAGGTCGGGCAGCAGGGCACGCAGCCCGGTGGGCCCCGTGGAGGGGCGGGGGGAGTCGTCGGTCACGAACGCCCATCGTCGGCGGGACGACGGCCGGGGGCAACGGGTTTTGTCCCCGGGGCGGCCCTCACCAGCGTGGCGGCGGCGGGGCCGTCAGGTGGTCGGTCAGGCGGGAGAGGCGGTCGCGGAAGCGGCGCCGGCCGCGTGGGGGCGGCACCGCGTTCTCCCCGGCCGCCGCGCTGACCAGGTGCTGCACGGTGTCCAGGTCCAGCTCGGCACCGTCCGGCACGGTCAGCGTCTCGTGCGCCATGGCCGTCAGCTCCCGCTCCCCGCTGCCCAGGGCCAGCACCGTCGCGCCGGCCCGGCGGGCGTCGTACACCCGCTCCAGCAGCGGGGCGCCCGGCTCGTCCGGCGTCACCACCAGCAGCGTCTCCCCGCGCCGGGCCGCCGCCAGCCGCCCGAGCCCCACCGCCAGGTGCGCCGGGTCCGACGGACGGGCACCGTGCCGCACCAGGGTCGGCGCCAGCTCCGGCGTCCCCGACCAGGCGGCCTCGTCCACCAGGTGGGCGGCCAGATGCCACGGCTCGTACCCGGCCGTCCCCACCAGCAGCAGCCCGCCCCCGTGCGGCACCACCGATCCCCGCAGCGCCCCCGCGAAGCGCCGGGTGGCCCCCAGCCACTCGGTCCCGGCGAGCACGTCCCGCAGCAGTGCTACCCGTACGGCGTCCATGGGCCCGCATCCTGCCGCAACCGGGCCCGTCCGTCCCGGCGTTCGCCCCGATGTCCCCCGTCCCGGGGACGGCGTCCCGGCCGGCGGCACCCGGACCGGTGCGGCGGCCGGGACGGACGTAGGGTCGGGCCCATGACCCCTACCGACAGTGCCGCACAGAAGGCCCCCGCCAAGGACCCCTGGGACCTGCCCGACGTCTCCGGGCTGGTCGTCGGCGTGCTCGGCGGAACCGGCCCGCAGGGCAAGGGCCTCGCCCTCCGCCTCGCCAGGGCCGGCCAGAAGGTGATCGTCGGCTCCCGCGCCGCCGAGCGCGCCCGGGCCGCCGCCGAGGAGCTCGGGCACGGCGTCGAGGGCGCCGACAACGCCGAGACCGCCCGCCGCAGCGACATCGTGATCGTCGCCGTGCCGTGGGAGGGACACGGCAAGACCCTCGAGTCCCTGCGCGAGGAGCTCGCCGGCAAGCTCGTCGTCGACTGCGTCAACCCGCTCGGCTTCGACAAGAAGGGCGCCTACGCCCTCAAGCCCGAGGAGGGCAGCGCCGCCGAGCAGGCCGCCGCCCTGCTGCCGGACAGCCGGGTCACCGCCGCCTTCCACCACCTCTCGGCCGTCCTCCTCCAGGACCCGGAGATCGACGAGATCGACACCGACGTCATGGTGCTCGGCGAGGTCCGGGCCGACGTGGAGATCGTCCAGGCCCTCGCCGGGCGCATCCCCGGCATGCGCGGCGTCTTCGCGGGGCGGCTGCGCAACGCCCACCAGGTCGAGTCGCTGGTCGCCAACCTGATCTCCGTCAACCGCCGCTACAAGGCACACGCCGGGCTCCGCGTCACCGACCTGTGAGGCGATGGGGGACACTGGTGGGTGCCGGCCGCCACGGCCGGTTCCGCGGTACCCGCACGTGTCCCCCGACAGGAGCCCCGCCCATGCCCCGCCTCGCCGTCTACGCCCTGATCGTCTGCGTGCTCGCCGTGGCCGCCGCCGTCGTCTCCTTCGTGCAGGGCAGCGTGGTGATCGGCGTCGTCTGGGTGCTGCTGACGGGCCTGTCGTCGAACATGTGCTGGTACTACCTCAGGCGCGGCCGGGACCGGCGCCGCGAGTCGGTCACGAACTGACCGAGCAGAACTCGTCGGTCTGCCAGAACCGGTACAGCTCGAAGCCGCAGTACGAGTCGAAGTCGCTGATCCCCAGCCCGCGCAGGATCGCGTCGACCGCGTCGAAGAACACGCCGTTGACCGCCGGCAGCCACAGCAGCGCGAACACGAACAGCAGTCCGAACGGTGCGAACGGCTCCACCTGGCGCCGCACGCCGTACGACAGCCAGGGCTCGACCACCCCGTAGCCGTCCAGGCCCGGCACCGGCAGGAAGTTCAGGATCGCGGCCGTGACCTGGAGCAGCGCGAGGAAGGCGAGCGCGAGCCGGAAGTCGCGCGGCACGCCGTCCAGCGCGTCCAGCCAGAACGGGGCCGTGCACACGGCGGCGAACAGCACGTTCGTCAGTGGGCCCGCGGCCGAGATCAGGCTGTGCCGCCAGCGCCCGCGGATGCGGTTGCGCTCGATGAACACCGCACCGCCCGGCAGGCCGATCCCGCCCATGATCACGAACAGCACGGGCAGCACGATGCTCAGCAGCGCGTGCGTGTACTTCACCGGGTTCAGCGTGAGGTAGCCCTTCGCGCCGACCGAGATGTCGCCGCCGTGCAGCGCGGTGCGCGCGTGCGCGTACTCGTGCAGGCAGAGCGAGACGATCCACGCCGCCGTCACGAACAGGAACACGGCCACGCCCGGCTGCTCGGCGAACCCGCTCCAGGTGGCCCACCCGGTGACCGCCATGACGGCGACGATCCCGAGGAACACGGGACTGATCCTCCGGTCGCCGGGACGGGTGGTGGCGGCGGTCATGGGACTCCCTGACTGGCTTGCGGACGTGCGGCGGGACCCGCGGGGCACGGGACTGCCCGACCGTACCCGGCCCGGCGCGTGTTCGGCGAGGCCCCGGGCTCCCGGCCGGGCGCTGCCGCGCCGCACCGGACAAACCCCGTGACCGGCCCCGACGGCACCGGGGACAATGGACCTCGTGCGCTACCGCATCCTCGGCACCACCCAGGCACTCCGCCCCGACGGCACGGCCGCCCCCGTCGGCGGGGCGCGGCTGCGTGCCCTGCTGACCGTGCTCGCCCTCAGGCCCGGCCGCGCCGTGCCCGCGGGACTGCTGGTGGAGGAGGTGTGGGGCGCCGACCCGCCCGCCGACGCGCCGGGCGCCCTCCAGGCACTGGTCGGACGGCTGCGCCGGGCGCTCGGCGCGGACGCGGTCGCCTCCGCCGACGGCGGCTACCGGCTCACCGCCGTCCCCGACGACATCGACCTGCACCGCTTCGACCGGCTGGCTGGCGAGGGCTCCCGCGCCCTGGCCGACGGCGACCCGGACAAGGCCGCCGAACTCCTCGACGCCGCTCTCGACCTGTGGCGCGGCCCCGCCCTCGCCGACCTGCCCGACCGCACCGCCGAGGCGGCCCGCTGGGAGACCCGGCACCTGGACGCCCTGCGCGCCCGCCACGCCGCCGCCCTGGACCTCGGGGAGGCGGAGCACGCCCTGCCCGGGCTGACCGCGCTGTGCGACGGCCACCCCCTGGACGAGTCCCTCCAGGCCCTGCGGCTGCGCGCCCTGCGCGACACCGGCCGCACCGCGGAGGCACTGGCCGCCTACGAGGACGTACGACGCCTGCTCGCGGACCGGCTCGGCGCCGACCCGGGCCCCGAACTGCGTGCGCTGTACGGGGAGTTGCTCAACCCCCCGGGAGCCGCCGCCGGCCCGGTGCCCCACCCCGGCCCCGGGAGACGCCCGGGGCCCACCCCCGGCGCGGGATCCGCCGACGCCGCGCCGCACTCGGGCTCCGCGAAACCGTCCGACTCCGCGGGGTCCGCCGGTCCTGCGGGGTCCGCCGGTTCCGGGAGGCTGGCCGGTCCCGCGGGGTCCGCCGGCGCCGCGCCGCACTCGGGCTCCCCGACACCGTCCGCCCCTGCGGGGCCCGCTGGTTCCGGGAGGCTGGCCGGTCCTGCGGGGGCCGCCGGCGCCGCGCCGCACTCGGGCTCCGCGACGCCGTCCGACTCCGCGGGGCCCGCTGGTTCCGGTAGGCAGGCCGGTCCTGCGGGGGCTGCCGGTTCCGCGCCGCACTCGGGCTCCCCGGCACCGTCCGCCCCCGCGGGGTCCGCCGGTCCCGTGACGCCCGCCGGTCCTGCGGGGGCCTCCGGTTCCGGGTCGCGTCCCGGTTCCGGGGCGCCGTCCGACTCCGCGGGGTCCGCCGATTCCACGCACCGGCACCCCGGTTCCGCGCAGTACCCGGGCCTCGCGGCACCCACCCCCGCGTCGGCACCCACCGGCCATACGACGCCCACCGGTCATTCGGCGCCCGCCGACCCCGCGACCGAACACCCCACCGCGACCACCCACCCCGCCGGGCCGGGAGCCCCCGAGGCCGGCTCACGTCCCCGGGGCAACCTCCGTGCCCGGCTCACCTCGTTCGTCGGGCGGGACGCCGACATCCAGGCCCTGCGCGCCGACCTGTCGACCGCGCGGCTCGTCACCCTGCTCGGGCCGGGCGGCGCCGGGAAGACCCGGCTGTCGCAGGAGGCCGCCGAGGGCGCCGGGGACCCGGCACTCGACGGCGCGTGGTTCGCCGAACTCGCCCCCGTCGACGACCCCGGCGCCGTCCCCGAGGCCGTGCTGACCGCCCTCGGCGCCCGCGAGACCGTGCTGTACGGCGCCGGCGCCGAGGAGATGCGCGCCGTCACCGCCACCGACCGCCAGGCCACCGCCGTCGAGCGCCTCGTCGAGCACTGCGGCCGGCGCCGCATGCTGATCGTCCTCGACAACTGCGAGCACGTCGTCGACGCCGCGGCCCGCCTCGCCGAGGAACTGCTCGCCCGCTGCCCCCGCCTGACCGTCCTCGCCACCAGCCGCGAGCCCCTCGGCGTCCCGGGGGAGCTGCTGCGCCCGGTCGAGCCGCTGCCCGAGCCGGCCGCGCTGCGGCTGCTCGCCGACCGCGGCGCCGCCGCCCGCCCCGGCTTCCGTCCCGACGCCGACGCGGAGACCGCGGCGGCCTGCGCCGAGATCTGCCGCCGCCTGGACGGCCTGCCGCTCGCCATCGAACTGGCCGCCGCCCGGCTGCGCATGCTCACCCCGCGCCAGATCGCCGACCGCCTCGACGACCGCTTCCGCCTGCTCACCTCCGGCAGCCGCACCGTCCTGCCCCGCCAGCAGACGCTCCGCGCGGTCGTCGACTGGTCCTGGGAGCTGCTCGACGAGGAGGAACGGGACGTCCTCTGCCGCCTGTCGGTCTTCGCGGGCGGCTGCGACCTGGCCGCCGCCGAGGCCGTGTGCGGGCCCGCCGCCCTGGACGTCCTCGGCTCCCTCGTCGACAAGTCCCTGGTCGTGGCCGCGCCGTCCGGCGGCGACGGCATGCGCTACCGGCTCCTGGAGACCGTCGCCGAGTACGCGGCGGAACGCCTCGACGAGGCCGGCGGCCGGCCCGCCGCCGAGCGCGCGCACCTGACGTACTACCGCGAACTGGCCCGCACCACCGACCCGCTGCTGCGCGGCCCCCGGCAACTGCCCGCCATCGAGCGGCTGGAGCGCGAGTACGAGAACCTGCGCACCGCCCTGCGGCACGCCATCGCCGAGCGCGACGAGCAGGAGGCGCTCAGCCTGGCGCTGTCGCTCGTCTGGTACTGGCAGATGCGCGACCTGCGGGTGGAGGCCCGGAACTGGTTCAGCGAGGTCATGACCCTCGGCCCGGACCCGTTCGCCGAGCCCGGGCGGCGCGCCGAGCCGGTGTGGGAGCGGTGCACGGCCGCCCCGCCGCCGATGACCGGCGAGGTGCTCGCCGAGGCCCGGCGCGGCATCCACCTGGCCCACCTCGCCTGCATGGACACCGAGCTGGACGCCTGGCAGCGCCCGCAGGCCCAGCGGAAGCTGCGCATCATCGCCGAGACCTACGAACCCGGCATGCCCCAGACCTGCTCCCCTCCCGGCCTGCTCTGGTTCTTCGCGGTGATGCTCTCCGGTGACGTCGAGCGGCTGCACGAGATCATGAACGCCGCCGTGCGCACCTGCCGCGAGCGCCAGGGATACGACTGGGAGCTGGCCGGCAGCCTCCAGATGCGGGCCAACCTGCTCGCCAACCGCACCGACTGGGCGGGCGACGCGGCCCGCGACGCCGACGAGGCGCTGGAGATCTACCGCCGCCTCGGCGACGCCTGGGGCACCGCCGAGGCCCTGTCCGCACGCGCCGAGGCCTACGAGCGCCGGGGCGAGTACCGGCGTGCCGCCGCCTCCTACGAGGCCGCCGCGGAACTCGCCCAGCGGCTCGGGGCGCACGCCCAGGTGGACATCCTCGACGCCCGCCTCGGCAGCGTGCTGCTGGAGGACGGCGACGCCGAGCGGGGCGAGCCCATGCTGCGCGCCGTGATCGCGCGGACGGAGGGGACGGGACACAACGGCGCGATGCCTGCCGCCCGGCTCTACCTCGCCGGGTGGCTCGGCATGACCGGCCGGACCGCCGAGGCCCGCGAGCAACTGCGGCTGCTGCGCGAGAACTTCTCCATCTCCCACTTCGTCGTCTTCGACGCCTTCATCCTCGCCGCGGAGGCCTGGCTCGCCACGCTGGACGGCGACCACGAGGAGTGCCTGACCAAGGTCCGGCAGTCGCTGGAACGGGCCGACGACCCGCTGGCCTCCGCCGTCGCCCCGCACATGCGCTCCGGATACCTGGCCATCGCCGCCATGGCGCTGGCCCGGGCGGACGGCGGGCGCCGGGCCGCGGACGGCGCGCGCTGCATCGGTGCCGCCGACGCGATGCTGCCCCCGCAGCACGTCGCGACGGGCCTGGAGCGGGACGCGCGCGTCCGGGCCGCGGAACGGGTCCGGGACGTGCTCGGCGCCGAGGCGTACGAGACCGCGTACGCCGAGGGCGCCGGCCTCACCAAGGAGGAGGCCGGCGCCCTGGTCTGACCCTCGTCAGGCCTTCGTACGGAACTTGTGGATCGCGATCGGCGCCATGACCGCCGTGAGCGCCACCGACCAGCCCACCGTCATCCACAGGTCGTGTGCGACGGGACCGCCCACCATCAGGCCCCGCGCGGCGTCGGCGAGGCTGGAGAGCGGGTTGTAGTCCGTGAAGGACTTCAGCCAGCCCGGCATCGACTGCGTCGGCGCGAAGATCGAGGAGCCGAACTGCAGCGGCATCAGCACCAGGAAGCCCATCGCCTGCACGGACTGCGCGTTCTTCATCATCACGCCCAGCGTGAGGAAGATCCACATCAGGGCCGAGCCGAACAGCACCGACAGTCCCACGGAGGCCAGCAGACCGCCCCAGTTGGTGATGTCGAAGCCGACGAGCACGCCGACGATCATCAGCACCACGGTGGCGAACAGCATCCGCAGCAGCTCTACGGCGATCTTGGCGAACAGCACGGAGCCGCGCCCGATCGGCAGGGACCGGAAGCGGTCCATGACGCCGGAGTTGAAGTCCTGGTTGAAACCGGTGCCCACGCCCTGGGCCATGTTCATGCCCATCATGGCCATCAGGCCGGGCACGACGTACTGGACGTACGCCTGCTGCCCGCCGCCCAGCGACTGCCCGATGGAGCCGCCGAAGACGTAGACGAACAGCAGCGTGAAGATCACCGGGAACAGGATGGCGTCGAACATCGACTCCGGGTCCTGCCGGATCCACAGCAGGTTGCGGCGGACCAGCGCGCCGGTGTGCCGCACGTGTCCGCGCAGCGGGATCCGGGCGTCGGGAGCGGGAGCGGCGACGGGAGTGACGGTGGCGGCGCTCATACGGCGACCTCCTCGCGGGTGTCGGTGGCGGGCGCGGGGTCCTGCGGGGCACTGGCGCGGTGGCCGGTGAGGGACAGGAAGACCTCGTCCAGGCTGGGCATCTCGGTGGTGATGGAGGCGATGGTGACACCGCGCGCGGTGACCGCGCCGACCACGGCGGTCAGCTGCTCGTCACTGAGGATCGGCACCAGCACGGCTCCGCGCTGGGTGTCCACGGCGGAGTTGGCGAGCCCGGTGATGCCCATCTCGTCCAGGTACGCGGCGAGCGGGCGCAGCTGCGCGGGGTCGACCGGGCGGACGCGCAGGGTGCGCCCGCCGACCTTCGCCTTCAGCTCCTCGATGCCGCCCTTGGCGATGACCTTGCCGCGGTCGACGACGGTCAGCTCGGAGGCGAGCTGCTCGGCCTCCTCCATGTACTGGGTGGTCAGCAGCACGGTGACGCCGTCGCCGACCATGCGCTTGACCTCGTCCCACACCTCGTTGCGGGTGCGCGGGTCCAGGCCGGTGGTGGGCTCGTCCAGGAAGAGGACGGCCGGGTGGCCGATCATGGAGGCGGCCAGGTCGAGCCGGCGCCGCATGCCGCCCGAGTAGGTGGACGCGGGGCGCTTGCCGGCCTCGGTGAGCGAGAACCGCTCCAGCAGTTCGTCGGCACGCGCGCGGGCGTCCCGGCGAGACAGGTCGAGCAGCCGCCCGATCATGTAGAGGTTCTCCCAGCCGGGGAGCTTCTCGTCCACGGACGCGTACTGCCCGGTGAGCCCGATCACCCGCCGCAGCTGCCGCGGCTGCCGTACGACGTCGTAGCCGGCGACGTGCGCCTGCCCGGTGTCGGGGGTGATGAGGGTGGACAGGATGCGGACGAGGGTGGTCTTGCCGGCGCCGTTCGGCCCGAGCACGCCCATCACGGTGCCCTCGCGCACGTCCAGGTCGACGCCGTCCAGCGCCTTGGTCTCGCCGTAGTGCTTGACCAGCCCCCGCACGGTGACCGCGCTGTTCGCGGACTCGGGGGTGTCGTCGATTCGCTTCATGTCCACGACGATCCCAGGGGCCGCCGACAAACCACCGACGAACCACCGACATGCCGCCGACAGCGCCGGCGGGCCGCCGCACGGCCGGCCGGCGCCTCAGGTCCGGCGCCGTCGTGCACCCGCCGCACCAGCAGGCCGGTGGGTGACGGAGCGTCCGGCGGGGGATCAGCCCGCGTGCTGCGCGGCGCCCGCCGTGCGGGGCGCGGCGTGGTGGACGGGCCGGCCGGGAGCGGCGTGTTCGAGGCGGCGCAGCCACAGGGTGGCCAGGAGCAGCAGCCCCGTGAAGACACCCAGGAGGAGTGCGGACGCCCACATCTGCCTGCTCCCGGGGGACTCCCACCCCGTCCAGGCGGCCGACACCGCCCACAGGCAGAGGCCCGCCGCGTAGAAGGCCCGGATACGGCGCAGTTGACGTAGCTGACGCATGGTCTGCAGGGGGGAGCGGTGCTCGGTCGTCGCTGCCATGCCGAGCCGTGTACCCCGGGTTCGGCCCGCTACGTGTCGCACGTCCCGGTGAACGCGGACACCCGGTCCGCCGTCGGCCGGGGGGCGGGAAACGAGCCGGCCCCGCCGACGGGGGAAGATCGGCGGGGCCGGGTGGTGCCGTGCTGGTCTAGTGGACGGAGTGCTCGTCCAGCGGGAACGTTCCGCCGACGACGTCCTCGGCGAACGACTTCGCCGCGTCACCCATGACCTGGCGCAGGTCGGCGTACTTCTTCACGAACTTCGGCACCCGTCCGCCGGTCAGCCCGAGCATGTCGGTCCACACCAGCACCTGCGCGTCCGTCTCCGGACCCGCGCCGATGCCGACGGTCGGGATGTGCAGGGTGCGCGTCACCTCGGCGGCCAGCTCGGCCGGCACCAGCTCCAGGACGACCGCGAAGGCGCCCGCGTCCTGCACGGCCTTGGCGTCGCGCAGCAGCTGCTGGGCGGCCTCCTCGCCGCGGCCCTGCACCCGGTAGCCCATGGCGTTGACGGACTGCGGGGTGAGGCCGATGTGCGCCATCACCGGGATGCCGGACTCCACGAGCAGCTCGATCTGCCGGTGCGAGCGCTCGCCGCCCTCCAGCTTGACCGCCCCGGCGCCGGCCTCCTTCACCAGCCGGGTCGCCGAGCGCAGCGCCTGCACCGGGCCCTCCTGGTAGGAGCCGAAGGGCAGGTCGGCCACGATCAGGGCGCGGCTGGTGCCGCGGACCACGGCGGCCGACAGCATGATCATCTCGTCCAGCGTGACGGGCACGGTGGTGTCGTAGCCGAGGTGGCAGTTGCCCGCGGAGTCACCGACGAGCATGACCGGGATGCCGGCCTCGTCGAACACGGACGCGGTCATCGCGTCGTAGGCGGTGAGCATGGGCCACTTCTCGCCGCGCTCCTTGGCGGCGGTGATGTCGCGGACGGTGATGCGGCGGGTGCTCTTGCCCCCGTACAGCGCCCTGCCGCCGTCGGCGGACTTGGCCTGAGGCGTCTGGGCAGCCGAAAGCTGCGTCATGGCAACGGCTCCTTCATGTCATCTCGAGGCGCCCTGACGGCGTCCCCGGATCCCTCCCATGGTGGCACCTCGTGCCGCCGGACGGCTAGGGGACCCTCGCCACATGCCGTACGGCGGTGGCGGGCGGGCCGGTGTAAGAGGTCGGTAAGAGAATTACGATACGGAACGGTCTCGTATCTTAAGGATCCTAGGCTCGTCCCCATGACTACTCCTGCCGACTCTTCCTCCCGGCGCATACCGGAAGAGGTGCACCGGCGCCGCTGGGCCATCCTCGGCGTGCTCATGCTGAGCCTGCTGATCGTGGTGCTCGACAACTCGATCCTGAACGTCGCCATCAAGACCATCTCCACCCCCGAGCCGACCGGCCTGGGCGCCACCCAGAGCGAGCTGGAGTGGGCGATCAACGCCTACACGCTCGTCTTCGCGGGCCTGCTGTTCACCGCCGGCCTGCTCGGCGACCGGCTCGGCCGCAAGAAGGTCCTGCTCGGCGGCCTGGCCGTGTTCGGCATCGGCTCGGCGCTCGCCGCCTTCTCCGGCTCACCCGGCCAGCTCGTCGCCTTCCGCGCGGTGATGGGCCTGGGCGCCGCCTTCGTCATGCCCGCCACCCTCGCCGTCCTCATGAACGTCTTCGAGCGCGAGGAGCAGCCCAAGGCCATCGGCATCTGGGCCGGCGGCGTGGGCCTGGCCATCGCCATCGGCCCGATCACCGGCGGGCTGCTCCTGGACCACTTCTGGTGGGGCTCGGTCTTCCTCGTCAACGTGCCGATCGTCGTCGTGGCCCTCGCGCTGATGCTGTGGCTGGTCCCCGACTCCCGCGACCCGAACCCCGGCCGCCTCGACCCGGTCGGCGTCGTCCTGTCCGTCGTCGGCCTGGTCCTGCTCGTCTACGGCATCATCAAGGGCGGCCAGCTCGCCGACTTCACGGACCCGACCGTGCTGGCGACGATCGGCGCGGGTCTCGCGGTGCTCGTGGCCTTCGTCGTGTACGAGAAGCGCAGCAGCCACCCGTCCATCGACGTCACGTACTTCCGCAACAAGGTCTTCTCCGCCGCGATCGCCGCCATAGCGCTGGTCTTCTTCGCCCTGATGGGCGTGACCTTCTTCTCCGTCTTCTACACCCAGAGCGTGCTCGGCTACTCGCCGCTGGAGACCGGTCTGCTGATGCTGCCGCTGGCCGCCGCGCAGCTGATCTTCGCTCCCCGGGCCCGCCTGCTCGTCGACCGTTTCGGCAACCGGGCCACGACCACGGCCGGCATGGTGCTCATCGCCGCGATGCTGGCCGCGTTCGCCACGCTGGAGGCGGACACGCCGGTCTGGCTCCTGGAGGTCTACTTCTTCCTCATGGGCACCGGCATGGCGCACATCATGACGCCGACCAGCGTCGTCATCATGCAGGCCCTGCCCCGCGAGAAGGCCGGCTCGGCCTCCGCGCTCAGCAACACCTTCCGCCAGGTCGGCGGCGCCCTCGGCATCGCCGTCCTCGGCTCCGTGCTGTCCACCGCCTACCGCACCGGCATCGAGGGCGACCTCGACCGCGTCCCGGCGGACCTGCGCCACACCGCCGGTGAGTCCATCGAGGCCACGCTCGGCGTCGCCGCGAAGCTCGGCCCCCGGGGCGAGGCCCTGGTCGGACCGGCCCACGACGCCTTCCTGCACGCCATGCACGTCACCGCCCTGTGGGGAGCGGGCGTCGCCGTGCTCGGCGTGGTCGTGGTGGCCCTGTTCCTGCCGGGCCGCACCCCGGAGCCCGCGTCGCCCGAGCGGGAACGGGAGCCGGTGGCCACCATGGAGTAGTACGGACGTACGAGGGACAATCGTCCCAGCCCAGTGAAAGGACCCGGCACGTGAGCCTCGACAGCCGCTCGCCACACGGCTTCCCCACGCGGGGGCGCCCCCGCAGCGAGGCCGTCGAGCGCGCCATCATCGAGGGCGTGCTGGAGCTCCTGGAGCAGGGCGTCCCGCTCGCCGAGCTGTCCGTCGAGCGCATCGCGCGCATGGCGGGCGTCGGCAAGGCCACCATCTACCGCCGGTGGAGCGGCAAGGAGGAACTCCTCGTCGACGTGGTGCGGGCCGCCGAGCCCGAGGACCCGGTCCTGCCCGGCACCTCGATGCGCGACGACCTGATCGTCGTCCTGGAGTCGCTGCGGCAGCGCGGCCTGACCAACCGGTCGGCGATCCTGCACAGCGTGTACGCCCAGATGAAGTCCAGCCCCAGAATCTGGGCGGCGTACCACAACACCGTCATCGAACCGCGGCGCAGACTCGGCATCGAGATACTGCGCCGCGGCCGCGACCACGGCGAACTGCGCGACGACGTCGACCTGGGGCTGCTCCACGACATCGTCGTCGGCCCCATGCTGGTCCGCGCGATCATGCGTCCGGAGGGCGACCTCCCCGAGGATCTCGCCACGCAGATCGTCGACACCCTGCTCGGCGGCCTCCGCCCCGTGGGCCCGCCGCGCCCATAGGGCCCGAATGTGCTCGTTCTGTCACAGAGACCCCCGCTCCCGCCCGTGTTCGGAACTCCGGACGCCGCCCCGGGCGTCCCTGTGCCCGTACGGCCGTCATGGGACGGCGGGAACGGAACCGATCATCCCCTAGGGTGCTGAGACACGGGGGGCGACGGTGTGCACGGCAGGCAGTGAGGCGGCGGTATGGCGCAGCAGGCGTACATGACGGAGACGGACAACGGCGGCTCGGGACCCGAGCGTCGGGGCCCCCGGCTTCGGCGCCTGTTCGACCGGATGACCACCGGCTGGCGCGGCGACCGGAAGATCTGGCGCCGGGGCCTGGTCACGGCGGCGGTGGCCGTCCTCCTGGCCGTGGTGATGGCCGCGCACTCGCACATCCCCAACGCCGTCGGGAACCTCGGCAGCCTCACCGAGACGTTCCTGCCGTGGTTCGGCCTGCTGGTGCCGGTCCTGCTCGTGATCGCCCTCGTCCGCAAGTCGGCCACGGCGCTGATCGCGCTCGTCCTGCCGGTGAGCGTCTGGCTCAACCTCTTCGGCGGCCTGCTCTTCGACAAGACCGGAACCGGCGGCGACCTCACCGTGGCCACGCACAACGTCAACGCCGACAACGCCGACCCGGCCGGCACCGCCCGCGCCGTGGCCGCCGCCGGCGCGGACGTCCTGGCCCTGGAGGAACTGAAGGCGTCCGCCGTCCCGATGTACGAGAAGGCACTGGAGGCGAAGTACCCGCACCACGCGGTGGTCGGCACGGTCGGGCTGTGGAGCAGGTACCCGATGAGCGACGTGAAGGCCGTCGACATCCGGCTGGGCTGGAAGCGCGCGATGCGCGCCACCGTGGCCACCCCCTCCGGCCCGGTCGCCGTGTACGTCGCCCACCTCCCCTCCGTCCGGGTGAAGCTGGAGGCCGGCTTCACCGCCCGGCAGCGGGACAAGAGCGCCGAGGCCCTCGGCGAGGCCATCGCCCACGAGAGGCTGCCCGGCAAGATCCTGCTCGGCGACCTCAACGGCACCATGAACGACCGCGCGCTCACCGCGATCACCTCCCAGATGCGCTCCCCGCAGGGCGCCGTGGGCGACGGCTTCGGCTTCAGCTGGCCGGCGTCCTTCCCGATGGCCCGCATCGACCAGATCCTGGTCACGGGCGTCGAACCGAAGACGAGCTGGACCCTCCCGGAGACCGGCAGCGACCACCTGCCGATCGCCGCGCGTGTGAAGGTCGACACAACGGCTTCCTGAGATTCGCCGAGGGAATACTCGCCCTGAGAGGCTTTGTTCCGTACGGGAACATACAGACGCTCCTCCCGTACGCACTCCGCTCTCGAAAGGCGAGACCCTTCATGCCCCTGGCCCTGCTCGCCCTCGCCGTGGGCGCCTTCGGCATCGGCACGACCGAGTTCGTGATGATGGGCCTGCTGCCCGATGTCGCCGACGACCTCCACATCTCGATCCCCACCGCCGGACACCTGGTCTCGGCGTACGCCCTCGGTGTCGTCATCGGCGCCCCGCTGCTCGCGGCGGCCACCGCGCGGATGTCCCGGCGCACGGTCCTGATCGCCCTGATGGTCCTCTTCGTCGCCGGCAACGCCCTGTCGGCCGCCGCCCCCGGCGAGATCTCCCTGCTCGCCGCCCGCTTCGTCAGCGGCCTGCCGCACGGTGCCTTCTTCGGCGTCGGCGCGGTCGTCGCCACCGGCATGGTCGCGCCGGAACGCAAGGCCCGCTCCGTCTCCCTGATGTTCCTGGGCCTGACGGTCGCCAACATCGTCGGCGTCCCCGCCGCCACCGCCATGGGCCAGCACCTGGGCTGGCGGGCCACCTTCCTCGGGGTCAGCGCGATCGGCGTCGCGGCGATAGCGGCCCTCGTGGCACTGATCCCGCGCGACCACGCCCCGGCCCCCACGACGGGTCTGCGCGGCGAACTGGCCGCTCTGCGCTCCCTGCCGGTCTGGCTGGCACTCGGCACCACGGTCGCCGGCTTCGGCGCGCTCTTCGCCGCCTACAGCTACATCACGCCGATGCTCACGGACGCCGCCGGCTTCGCCGAGGCCAGCGTGACCCTGCTGCTCGCCCTGTTCGGCGTCGGCGCCACCGCGGGCAACCTGCTCGGCGGCCGGCTGGCGGACCACTCCCTGCGCGGCACGCTCTTCGGCGGCCTCGCCTCCCTGGTCGTGGTCCTCGCGCTCTTCCCCCTCCTCATGCGCACGGAGGTCACCGCGGCCGTCGCGGTGGCGCTGCTCGGCATGGCCGCGTTCATCACCGGCTCCCCGCTCCAGCTGATGGTCATGGAGAAGGCCTCGGCCGCCCCGTCCCTCGCCTCCTCGGCCAACCAGGCGGCCTTCAACCTCGCCAACGCCGGCGGCGCCTGGATCGGCGGCCTCGCCCTCGCGGCGGGCCTCGGCGCCACGTCCCCGGCCCTGGCCGGCGCGGCCCTGGCGGTCCTCGGCCTGGCGGTCGCGGGCACGGCGTACGCGGTGGACCGCCGGACCACCACGGCGGAGGCCGTCCACCGCCGCGTGGTCGCGGGACACGTGCCGGAGACGGCGGAGCCGGTGCGGCGGTGACGAGGACCCCGTAAGCGTCGACCGGGGCCGTCAGGTAGCGCGGCCCCGGTTCCGACGCCCGGTCTCCTCACGCCCTTCCGTGACCGCGGCTCGGATCGCGTCCTTGTCCACGGGGCCTCCGAGGTCGAAGGTCTCCTCGTCGGACACGAAGGGTCCGTCCCAGACGCGGTGCGCAAGGGCGCTGCGGCGGATGCCTTCGTGGTTCGTCTCCGTCATGCCCTCATGGTCGCGCACCACGCGGCGAGCCGTCACTCTCCGGAGTGCCGTCCCGGCCATCCCGCCGAGCGGCGCCGGCTTCCCGCCTACCGTCGTACGCGTCGCGACAGAACGCGTACGACGGAGGTGGGGATGTCGGTGGGCGGTGCTGCGGACGAGCCCGGGTGGGAGGTCGACCCGGACGACGAGTGGGGCGTGGCCGTCATCGCCACCGTCGGGCGGCAGCTGAAGCTGCGGCGCGAGGCGGTGGGGATGCGGGCGGGCGACTTCGGGGCGGCGGTGGGCTACGGGGAGGACCTCGTCTACAAGATCGAGGGCGGGAAGCGGATTCCCCGGCGGGAGTACCTGGAGAAGGCCGACCAGGTGCTGGGGGCGGACGGGCTCATCACCGCGGCCTGGGAGGACGTGAAGCGGGTCCGGTACCCCAAGCAGGTGCGGGACTTGGCGAAGCTGGAGGCCAGCGCGGTCGAGATCGGGCTCTACAGCACCCACAACGTCCACGGCCTGCTCCAGACCGAGGCCCACATGCGCGCGTTGTTCGACGCGTGGCTGCCCGCCTACACGGATGAGGAGACCGAACGTATGGTCGCCGCGCGGTTGGCTCGCCGTTCGGTCTTCGAGCGGTCGCCCGCGCCGACCCTCAGTTTCGTCCAGGAGGAAGTGACTCTGCGCCGTCCGGTGGGAGGCAGAATGGAGTGGCGACGACAGCTCGAACGCCTGCTGGAGCTAGGGGAGTTGCGCCACGTGTCGATTCAGGTGATGCCGACCGACTGCGAGGAGCACGTCGGGACGGGCGGACTGGTCGAGGTGCTGAAGTTTCCCGACGGCACGGCGGTGGGGCGCTCCGAGGGGGCGTTCGCCGGGCGGCCGGTGACCGACCCGAAGCAACTGAGGATCCTCGAGTTGCGCTATGGCATGATCCGGGCCCAGGCTCTCACGCCCCGAGAGTCACGGGCCGTCATCGAGCAGATGCTTGGAGAGTCATGACCCGCACCCTCGCAATGCCGGAAGCTACTACGTGGATCAGAAGCAGCTACAGCAGCAGCGGAGACGGCAACGACTGCGTCGAGGTCGCCATGACCCCCGCCGTCGTTCACGTCCGTGACTCCAAGCGCCCCGACGGCCCCCGCCTCGTCGTCTCGCCGGCGGCGTGGGGCGGGTTTCTGGGCGGTACCGGCGAGGACTGAGCAGGCCCCGGACGCGGTGGTCCGGGGCCCGGTGTGCTTCGGCTCAGATGCTCATGGGGCGCACCTGGCCGTGCGTCGCCGACGCGCCGAGGCCGGCGCAGACGGAGACCGGGCCGGCCTCGGCGTAGAGACCCGCGGCGACGGAACCGCCGGTCGCGACGACGGCGGTGCTGACGGCGAGGCCGCCGGACACCTGGTCGAGGTCCGTGTCGGAGAGTTCGGCCGATTCGACCTGGGGGACGTGGTTCATGACAGGTCCTTTCCTTCGCGCGAAAGAAGTCGGAGCGGTGAGGCGCGCACGCCCGGGATGCGGATCGGGGAGCCCGGAACGATCACCGGCGCGCCGCGCACCGATCAAAGCACGCGTACGAACGGCCCACCATCCGCACGCTGTTGAGCGTTCAATCGCAACGTCACCGCGTTCACCGGTGTGGGCATGGCGTCGGGGAAAGGGCCCCTGTCTTCACGCAATCCGCCCTGGGGGAGAGGCTTACCCGCCGCGCGGACGCCCGCAGCCGCCCCGGCTCCCGCCGCTCCGGACCGTTCGCGTGACCGAGTGATGGACGGTGTGCAGGTCCGGGGAATGTTCGGGGACGCCGTCATCCGTGGCTCAACGAGCTGACGGGGCAGGCCCGGACGGGCATAGTGCTGAGGTTCTCCCGCTTCACCCGCAACGGAGGAACAGCCGTGAGCGAGCCGTCCATCGAGGTCGTCCGCGCGGAGGCCGCGCGGTACCGCGACCGTGTCACGGTCTCCTGCGCCGACGCGCTGACCGCGGAGGAGACCGTACGCGTCAGGAGGGAGGCCGCCAGGGCCGCCGCCCGCCGGGCCATCCAGGAGCAGGCCACCCAGGAATGGTGGCCGCTCACCGTCCCGGGGTGCCTCCTCGTCGCCGCCGCGCTCCCCTGGATCATCCGGCTGATGGCGGTCCACGGGAGGGACCAGGTGTCCCTGGGAATCCCCTGGTTCAACCGTGTCATCGCCATGCACGACGTCCCCACGCACCACTCCGTGTCCTTATGGCTCGGCTTCGGCATCTTCGTCGTGGCGGCCGGCATGCTGCTGTGGACCCAGCATCTGTACGCACAACCGCCCGTGCGGAGTCTGCATGCGGGGCGGATGGCCCTGCTCCACACCCTCGGTCTCGGCCTCGTCACCGTCTCCCTGACCTTCTTCGCCTACTCGGGAGACGTCCGCGGCGGCCAGTGGCCCACGGCCCGCGACGCCCTGGTACGGTTCGCCGCCCAGATCGCCCAGGCCGTCCTGATCACCCTGGGCCTCGCCCTGCTCGTCGCGATCTGGATGTCGATGTGCCTCGGCCTGATCAAGTGGCTGGTCCGCCCCGTCCTGCGCCCTTACGACCTCCTGCTCCTCAGCCTGATCGACGCCTGCGCGGTCACCCACGCCCACCGCGGCACCTGGTTCCGCAAACGCTCACGAAGGGCGGTGGAACGCGCCTTGGAGAAGGCCGCCCGCAAGGCGGAGGCCGCGCTGCCCGCCCGCCCCTTCGCAGGCGGGCGCGGACCCGCCCGGGCCGACACACTGCGGCTGGCCACCGTCCTCCGGCAGCACCGGACGCCGATAGCCCGGGCCGGCGGGCCGGGCTCCTTCGACCTCGTCAGGCAGTCCCTCTGCGCCGGGGTGCTCGCGCTGATCGACGACGACTGGGAGACCCTGACCGCCGCTGCTCCGCCGGTGACCGCACTGTCCCGGTTGCGCAGGACAACGGCCGCGGTGTGGCCCCCGGTCGTCCTTCTCACCGCGGCCGTCGCGCTGCCCTGGATACCGGCGGTGGCGCAGGCGCCCGATGTGGCGAGCGGGGTGCGGGTCACCCTCATCATCACGGCCGTGCTGAGCCTCGTCCTCCCACGCGATTCCACCGCGAAGACCTCGATCCTCGACGCCCTCGGCAAGGCCATGTCCGGCCGCTCCGACAAGTAGGCCCTGTGACGGACGCGTTCTCAGGCGTCCTGCTGCGAGGCGGCGGTGTCGGGCGCAGGTCGTCGAGGCCGAGCCGGTGCGCCGGGAAGGATCACCCAGCGGGTGGTGTCCAGGCCGGGCCGACGTGCAGGAGTTCGCCCGGTTCCCCCCGCCGTGGTCGTCGCCAGCGAACGCATGCGCGGGCGGAGTCGTCGTTCTCAAGGTTCGGTCGATGTCCGGGCTGGGATGCGCGGGCAGCGTCAGGTGGAGGTCGAAGCGCCCAAGGCCCTTCACGAGAATGGATCGTCTGTCAGACCTGCCTGGGAGGCTCCGGGCATGGAGATGACAGTGCAGCTGACGATCGACTGCTCCGATCCGCGGAGAATGGTGACGTTCTGGGCCCCGGCCCTGGGCTATGTGCCCGAGCCCGCGCCGGACGGGCACGCCACGTGGCGTGCCTCCTGGGTGGCGATGGGGGTGCCCGCGGAGGAGTTGCCGTCCGGGGCCGGCGACATGGCGGAGTCGATCGTCGATCCGGCGGGTCGCGGACCACGCGTGTGGTTCCAGCAGGTCCCGGAGCTGAAGACCGCCAAGAACCGGTGGCACTTCGACCTGAAGGTCGGTGGCGGCCGTGAAGTCCCGCTGGACGTGCGCGCGCGGCGGGTCAGCGCCGCGGTGGACCAGCTGGTCGAAGCCGGTGCCACTGTGCTGAGGATCAGGGACGAGCCGGACATGGGGCTCTACGCCGCGGCCATGCAGGACCCCGAGGGCAACGAGTTCGACGTCGTCTGAGGGCCGGTGCGACGGTGCTGGTCACAGCGACTCTCTCTGGCGCTCACGCGTCGAGGCTGTAGCCGACTTCCGTCCGGGCGACGGTGAAACCGGCCCGCTCGTAGAGGCCGTCCGCTCCGGTCAGGCTGTCGGCATCCACTTCGATGCTCGCTCGGTCGAAGCCCTCGTCCTGGGCGCGGCGCAGCGCGTGGCTGATCAACGCGCCGGCCACGCCACGCCTGCGGTAGGCGCGGCGGGTTCCGACGCGCAGGAAGTGCGCGTCACGGACGCCGGTCGCCTCGGTGTCCGCGTCCCAGGAGAAGGTCAGCAGCATGCCGACGGCCGCGCCGCTGTCCGCGTCGCGCAGCAGGAAGCTGAGACCGGGACGGAAGGCCTGCCAGCCGAGCAGCCCACGCCACTGCTCCAGGGGCGTCGGGACCCCGCCCCGACGATCGAGGAAGCTCTCGTTGCCGACCGCGTAGAACTCGGGGTCGTTGTCCGCGGAGTGGCTCTCGAAGACGAAGCCCTCGGGCGTCGGCGCGGCGACGATGGCGGCTCCGAGCGGGTGCCGCAGGTGCGAGTACCGCCGGAAGGGGGTCATGCCCGCGGCTCGGTAGCAGGCGAGCGCGCCGTCGTTGAGCGCGTTGTTGTGGACGTCGACGGCGAGCGGCAGTCCGGGATGATGGATCGCGTGCAGCACCTTCGCACTTCTGATCCCCGCGGCCAGCAGCTCCGCACCGAGTCCCCGACGCCGGTGGTCCGGATGTACGCCGCCGCTGACGACCACACGGTGCACCCCCTCCGCCACCGGCTTGTGCGCTGCGGAGGAGTAGCCGACCATGAGGTCGCCGTCGAAGACGCCGACCGTGCCGCGGTCGAGGTCGAGCAGCGGGGCGTTGATCTGGTCGGCGGCATCCTCCTCGGAGTAGTACTCGCCGAACACGTCGACCACTTCGATCGCGTTGAGCAGACCGGCCAGGGCGGCGGCGTCCGGCGCGGCGATCGGACGGCGGGTGAGACTCGCGAGGTCGAAGGCCATGGGCCGACGCTAGGCAGGACAGGATGACGACGTCATCCGGATTTCCGCGTGCGGAGTCCGTGCGTACGGCCCGGAGACGGCCCAGGGCCGGCGGGACGACGTAGGGCCGGCGGTCCATGACCGTCGGCCCCGTCCGTCGAAGGAGCGGGACACCCGCCCCGGCCGGCCCTACAGCACCGGCAGCGACTTGCGCAGCTCGAAGGCCGTCACCTGGGAGCGGTACTCCTCCCACTCCTGCCGCTTGTTGCGCAGGAAGAAGTCGAAGACGTGCTCGCCGAGGGTCTCGGCGACCAGGTCGCTGTGCTCCATCAGGGCCAGGGCCTCGCCCAGGTTCTGCGGGAGCGGCTCGATGCCCAGCGCACGGCGTTCGGCGTTGGACAGGGCCCACACGTCGTCCTCGGCGCCCGGCGGGAGCTCGTAGCCCTCCTCGATGCCCTTGAGGCCGGCGGCCAGCAGGACCGCGTAGGTCAGGTACGGGTTGGCACCGGAGTCGATGGAGCGGACCTCGACGCGGGCCGAGCCGGTCTTGCCGGGCTTGTACATCGGGACGCGGACCAGCGCGGAGCGGTTGTTGTGGCCCCAGCAGATGTAGGACGGGGCCTCGCCGCCCGCGCCCGCCGTGCGCTCCGAGCCGCCCCAGATGCGCTTGTACGAGTTCACCCACTGGTTGGTGACCGCCGAGATCTCCGCCGCGTGCCGCAGCAGGCCCGCGATGAAGGACCGGCCGACCTTGGAGAGCTGGTACTCCGCGCCCGACTCGTAGAACGCGTTGCGGTCGCCCTCGAAGAGCGAGAGGTGCGAGTGCATGCCCGAGCCCGGGTACTCCGAGAACGGCTTCGGCATGAAGGTGGCCTGCAGGCCCTGCTCCAGCGCGACCTGCTTCATGACCAGGCGGAACGTCATGATGTTGTCGGCCGTGGACAGCGCGTCGGCGTAGCGCAGGTCGATCTCCTGCTGGCCGGGGGCGCCCTCGTGGTGGGAGAACTCCACCGAGATGCCCATCGACTCCAGCATCGTGATCGCCTGGCGGCGGAAGTCCATGCCGATGTTCTGCGGGGTGTGGTCGAAGTACCCGGAGTTGTCGGCCGGCGTCGGGACGGTGCCGTCCACCGGCTTGTCCTTCAGCAGGAAGAACTCGATCTCCGGGTGCGTGTAGAAGGTGAAGCCCAGGTCGGAGGTGCGGGCCAGGGCGCGCTTGAGCACGTAGCGCGGGTCCGCGAAGGACGGCGAGCCGTCCGGCATGAGGATGTCGCAGAACATGCGGGCCGTGCCGGGCGCCTCCGCGCGCCAGGGCAGGATCTGGAACGTGGACGGGTCCGGCTTGGCGATCATGTCGGACTCGTAGACCCGGGCGAATCCCTCGATCGCGGAACCGTCGAAGCCGATGCCCTCGTCGAAGGCCTGCTCCAGCTCGGCCGGGGCCACGGCCACGGACTTGAGGAAGCCCAGCACGTCCGTGAACCACAGGCGTACGAACCGGATGTCGCGCTCCTCGAGCGTCCGGATCACGAACTCCTGCTGCTTGTCCATCTTCCGCTTCCCCATCCTTGCTGGTCACGCCGCCTGTCTCCGGTACGGCGGAAGGCGGTCGGGCACCTGAGCATCACACCACAGGACCATTTCGTACGCGTTGCGGAGCCCGATCGGCCGGCCGGCCCCGGCCGATACGGATGCCGGCCGTGTGCACCGCTCACCCGCAGCGTAGAGGCCGCGTGTTCGATCGGGCCATTCCTGCGGCCCCGCGGCGTCGGATCATGCGACATCCCTACGAAAGACCCCGCCCGCACCATTACGATCAGCGCACTCACCGCCCCCCTTTCCCGGAAGGCACACCCCATGGGTTCCGCCAAGAAGAGCAGCAACACGGCGCGGCAGGCACGCATAGCGGAGATGCGCCGCGCCGAGGAGGCCCGCGACCGCCGGAACCGGATCCTGACCATCGGGATCAGCACCCTGGTCGTCGCCGGTCTCGTCGTCGGCGGTGTCGTGCTCGTGCGCTCGCAGACCGACGACTCCGGCGACACGGCGGCCACCGACTCCAAGACCTCCGGCTCGTTCGTCTCCGGCTCGGACGGTGTGCGCTCCTGGAAGGGCACCCTCTCCCGCAACCACGTCGCCAAGAAGGTGACGTACCCGGTCGAGCCCCCGGTCGGCGGCGACCACAACCAGGTCTGGATGAACTGCGACGGCGACGTCTACACCAAGCCGCTGAACAACGAGAACGCCGTGCACTCGCTCGAGCACGGCGCGGTCTGGGTGACCTACACCGACAAGGCGCCCGAGGCCGACGTCGAGGCGCTGGCGGCGAAGGTGAAGAAGACCCCGTACTCGCTGATGAGCCCCGACGACAAGCAGAAGGACCCGATCATGCTGACGGCGTGGGGCCACCAGCGCACCGTGACGGGCGCGAGCGACCCGAACGTGAACGCGTTCTTCGAGAAGTACGTCCAGGGCGAGCAGACCCCCGAGCCGGGCGCCGCCTGCACCAACGGACTGTCGCAGTGAAACCGAAGCGGGCCGGCTGGATCGCGGGATCCGCCGCGGCGGCACTCGTCGCGGCCGGTGCCATCACCTACGCGGTCGCCGGTGACGACGGCGGGGACGCCACCCCGTCCGCCGCCTCGGCCGACGCCGGGTTCGCGCGGGACATGGCGGTGCACCACCAGCAGGCCGTCGAGATGTCGTACGTCGTGCGGGACCGCACCGAGGACGAGGAGGTGCGGCGGCTCGCCTACGACATCGCGCAGACCCAGGCCAACCAGCGGGGCATGCTGATCGGCTGGCTCGACCTGTGGGGACTGCCGAAGGTGTCGTCCGACCCGCCCATGACCTGGATGGGCATGGGCGACATGCCGTCCGCGGGGGAGGGCTCGCTGATGCCCGGCATGGCCACCGACACCGAGATGAAGAAGCTCGCCGGCCTGAGCGGCAGGGCGGCCGAGGTGTACTACCTCCAGCTCATGACCGAGCACCACAGGGGCGGCGTCCACATGGCCGAGGGCTGCGTCGCCCGGTGCACGGTCGGGGTGGAGAAGCGGCTGGCCCGGGGCATGGTCGAGTCCCAGGAGTCGGAGATCCGGCTGATGGCCGACCTGCTGGCCCGGCGCGGCGCGAAACCGGAGGCGTGACCCGGGAGGGGGCACGGACGAGCCCCCCGCCGGGCACGGTCGGGCCCGCCCCCATGCTCGGCATGGTGGAGCCCGCCCCCGCGCCGGGCACGGCCGGGAGCCCGCGGTGGCGCCGACGCCGCGGGCGCCGCGTCAGCGCTGCCGCTTCAGGTCCGTCAGCACCTGGTGCAGCGGCTCCGTCTGCCGGCGCCGGTACTCCTGGATCGCCCAGCCGTTGCCGTCCGGGTCCGTGAAGTACATGAACGTCGCCCCGTCGTCCGGCGCGTACCGCACCGGCTCGGACACCTCCAGGCCGCGCCCCACCAGTTCCGCGTGGGCCGCCTTGATGTCGGCGACGCACAGCTGCAGACCCTGGTACGACCCGGGTTCCGGCCGGGTCCGGCCCTGCGCCATGTCCCAGATGGCGTCACCGAGGGCGATCGAACACCCCGAGCCCGGGGGCGTCAGCTGGACGATCCGCATCCCCGGCATCACCTCCTGGTCGATGTCGACGTGGAAGCCGACCCTGTCCCGGTAGAAGTCCCGGGCGCGGTCGATGTCCGTCACGGGCAGCGGGATCACTTCGAGGGTGAAGTCCATGCCCTCACCGAAGCCGATAACCGCCCACCGCGCCACCGAAAGAGCGGAACTCCCCGCACGGCGGCGACCGGATCGCGGACGGCACGGCCCGCACCCTGCGCCTCCCCGCCGCTCCCCGGTTACGCTCAGGCCGTACGACCTTGATCCGACGGGGCCGGTCCCACCGGTCCCGCAGGTCCGACAGGAGGCCGAGATGACGGCGCCGGGGCGCAGGAGCAGTACCTTCACGCGACTGCTGCGGCACGGCTTCACCGATCCCTCGGCCGCCGAGCGGCTGCTGGACGGCATCGAGCTGACACCGGTCCGCAACGACCCGGTCCTGCTGGAGGCGCTGGGCGCCACCGCCGACCCGGACCTCGCCCTGCACGGCCTGGTCCGGCTGCTGGAGGCACAGCCCGACCCCACCGCGCGCCAGGAGCTGCTGGACACCCTGATAGCGGCCAAGCCGCTGCGCGACCGCCTCCTCGGCGTGCTCGGCGCCTCCGAGGCGCTCGCCGACCACCTCGCCCGGCACGCCGGCGACTGGCAGGCCCTCGTCACCTACGAGCCGCGCGACCTGCACCGGGGAGTGGCGGAGTTCGAGCAGGGCCTCGCCGGGGCCACCGACCCCGTCTCCCTGCGCGTCGCCTACCGGCGCTGCCTGCTGTCCATCGCCGCCCGCGACGTGTGCGGCACCATCGACGTCGCCGAGACCGCCGCCGAGCTCGCCGACCTCGCCACCGCCACCCTGCGCGCCGCCCTCCGGCTCGCCGAGGAGGACGCGCCCGAGGACGCCGCGCTGTGCCGGCTGGCCGTGATCGCGATGGGCAAGTGCGGCGGACACGAGCTGAACTACGTCTCCGACGTCGACGTCATCTTCGTCGGGGAACCGGCCGGCGAGGCCGACGAGACCAAGGCGCTGCGGGCCGCGACCGGACTGGCCTCGCACATGATGCGGATCTGCTCCGAGACGACCGTCGAGGGCTCCATCTGGCCCGTCGACGCCAACCTGCGCCCCGAGGGCCGCAACGGCCCGCTGGTGCGCACCCTCAGCAGCCACCTCGCCTACTACCAGCGCTGGGCCAAGACCTGGGAGTTCCAGGCGCTGCTCAAGGCCCGCCCGGTGGCCGGCGACCCGGCCCTCGGCGGCGAGTACGTCGCCGCCCTCCAGCCCCTGGTGTGGCAGGCCGCCGAACGCGAGAACTTCGTCGCCGACGTGCAGAAGATGCGCCGCCGGGTGGTGGAGAACATCCCCGTCGCCGAGGTCGACCGCCAGCTCAAACTGGGGCCGGGCGGCCTGCGCGACGTCGAGTTCGCCGTGCAGCTGCTCCAGCTCGTGCACGGACGGGCCGACACGTCGCTGCACAGCGGCACGACGCTGGACGCGCTGAAGGCCCTCGCCGCCGGCGGCTACGTCGGCCGGGTGGACGCCGCCCAGCTCGACGAGGCCTACCGCTTCCTGCGCTCCATGGAGCACCGCATCCAGCTCCACCGGCTGCGGCGCACCCACCTGGTGCCCGAGGAGGAGGCCGACCTGCGGCGCCTGGGCCGTTCCCTCGGCCTTCGCAACGACCCGGTCAGCGGGCTGCTGCGGGAGTGGCGGCGGCACGCGGCCGTCGTACGCCGGCTGCACGAGAAGCTGTTCTACCGGCCGCTGCTCGACGCGGTCGCCCAGCTCGCGCCGGGGGAGACCCGGCTGCGCCCCGACGCGGCCCGCGAGCGGCTGGTCGCCCTCGGGTACGCCGACCCGGCCGCCGCCCTGCGGCACCTTGAGGCGCTGGCCTCCGGCGTCACCCGCAAGGCCGCCATCCAGCGGACCCTGCTGCCGGTGCTGCTGGGCTGGTTCGCCGACTCCGCCGACCCGGACGCGGGCCTGCTCAACTTCCGCAAGGTCTCCGACGCGCTCGGCAAGACGCCCTGGTACCTGCGGCTGCTGCGGGACGAGGGCGCGGCCGCCGAGAACCTCGCCCGGGTGCTGTCCGCCGGGCGGCTCGCGCCCGACCTGCTGATGCGGGCGCCCGAGGCGGTGGCCCTCCTCGGGGACGGCGACGCCGGGGGGCTGGCGCCCCGCGGACGGGCCCAGCTCGAGCAGGAGGTGCTGGCCGCGGTGCGCCGCGCGGACGGCGTGGAACAGGCGGTCACCGCCGCGCGCGGGGTGCGGCGCCGCGAGCTGTTCCGCACGGCCGCCGGCGACATCGTCGGCTCCTACGGCACCGAGGCGCAGCCCGCGGAGGCCGACCAGGGCGCCCTGGTGGACCGGGTCGGCGCCGCCGTCTCGGACCTGACGGCGGCGACTCTGGCGGGCACCCTGCGGGCCGTGGTCCGCGAGGGCTGGGGCGACACCCTGCCCACCCGGTTCGCGATCATCGGCATGGGCCGCTTCGGCGGGCACGAGCTGGGCTACGGCTCGGACGCGGACGTCCTGTTCGTGCACGAGCCCCGCGACGGGGTCGACGAACGGGAGGCCGCGGACGCCGCGAACAAGGTCGTCGCCGAGATGCGCCGGCTGCTCCAGGTGCCCAGCGCCGACCCGCCCCTGATCATCGACGCCGGCCTGCGGCCGGAGGGCAAGTCCGGACCGCTGGTGCGCACGCTCAAGTCCTACGAGGCCTACTACCGGCGCTGGTCGCTGGCGTGGGAGTCGCACGCGCTGCTGCGGGCCGAGTTCGTCGCCGGCGACGAGGACCTGGGGCGGCGGTTCACCGAACTGGTCGATCCGCTGCGGTACCCGGCGCAAGGGCTCAGCGAGGAGGCCGTACGGGAGATCCGGCGGCTCAAGGCCCGCATGGAGTCCGAGCGGCTGCCGCGCGGCGCCGACCCCAAGCTGCACGCCAAGCTGGGGCCGGGTGGCCTGTCCGACGTGGAGTGGACCGTGCAGCTCACGCAGCTGCGGCACGGCCACGCGGAGGCGGGCCTGCGCACCACCAGGACCCGGCAGGCCCTCGCGGCGGCGTGCGAGGCGGGGCTCGTCTCCGAGGAGAACGCCGCGACCCTCGACGAGGCGTGGGTCCTGGCGACGCGCGTGCGCAACGCGGTGATGCTGGTGCGCGGACGGGCCGGCGACACCTTCCCGACCGACCCGCGCGAACTGGCGGCCGTGGGCCGCTACCTGGGACACGGCACCGGCCACGCGGGCGACATGCTCGACGAGTACCGCCGCACGGCCCGCCGCGCCCGCACGGTGGTGGAGGAGCTGTTCTACGCGTGACGGGTCCGCGGCCGCGTGCGGGGGTGCCGCCGGCGCGCGCCCCGCGCACCGGCGCCCCGCGCTGCTACACCCGCCCGGCCGCCCACGCCCTCCGCCGCGCCCCGCTCCCCGGCACCACCCGGGGCAGCGCGTACGGCAGGCGCCCGTACCAGACCCGGGCCACCGCGTAGCCGAAGGCCAGGCACAGCAGGCCCCCCACCGCGTCCAGCCAGAAGTGGTTGGCGGTCGCCACGATCACCACCAGCGTCAGTGCCGGATACACCAGTCCCAGCACCCGGACCCACGGCACCGACGCCAGCGCGAAGATCGTCAGCCCGCACCACACCGACCAGCCGATGTGCATCGAGGGCATCGCGGCGTACTGGTTGGACATGTTCTTCAGGTCACCGGACGCCATCGACCCCCACGTCTGGTGGACCATCACCGTGTCGACGAAGTTCCCGCCGTTCATCAGACGGGGCGGGGCGAGTGGATACAGGTAGTAACCGGCCAGGGCGACACCGGTCGTGGCGAACAGGACCAGACGGGTCGCCGCGTACCGGCCCGGATGACTGCGGTACAGCCAGACCAGCACACCCAGGGTCACCACGAAGTGCAACGTGGCGTAGTAGTAGTTCATGCCGACGACCAGCCAAGTCACCGAGTTGACGGCGTGATTGACCGTTTCCTCCACGGCGACGCCGAGCTGCTGCTCGACCCGCCAGATCCAGTCGGCGTTGCGCAGTGCCTGACCGCGCTGCTCCGGCACGGCGTTGCGGACGAGTGAGTACGTCCAGTAACTGAGGGCGATCAGCAGGATCTCGAACCACAGGCGGGGCCGGCGCGGCCTGCGAAGCCGGCGCACGAGTCCCCGCCCCGTCTCCTCCGTGACGGGGTGCGAAGCGCCCTCTTCGCGGCGCTCCGAAGTCCTCACGGTCGCGTCACCCATAGGCATGAAGTCTGCCAGAAAAGCCCTTTCCCACCGATCATCCCCCAGGCGGGTCCGGGCCGCACCCGGTGCCCCGGGGTGAGGTCAGGGCCGGTGCCGCTCGCCCGGTGCCGAGGCCGTCGAGCCGCGCACCACCAGCTCCGGCATGAACACGAACTCGCTGTGCGGCGCGGGTGTCCCGCCGATCTCCTCCAGCAGGGTGCGCACCGCCGCCTGCCCCATCGCGGGGACCGGCTTGCGGACGGTCGTCAGCGGCGGGTCGGTGAAGGCGATGAGCGGGGAGTCGTCGAAGCCGACGACCGAGACGTCCTTGGGCACGTCCAGGCCGCGCTGCCGGGCGGCCCGTATCGCGCCCAGCGCCATCATGTCGCTGGCGCAGACCACGGCCGTGCAGTCCCGCTCGATGAGCGAGGTGGCCGCCGCCTGACCGCCCTCGAGGGTGTAGAGGGAGTGCTGGACGAGTTCCGTCTCCACGGTCCGCGCGTCGAGGTCCAGTTGTTCCTGGACCGTGCGGACGAAACCCTCGATCTTGCGCTGCACCGGCACGAACCGCTTCGGGCCGAGGGCCAGCCCGATGCGGGTGTGGCCCAGCGAGACGAGGTGGGTGACGGCGAGGCTCATCGCGGCGCGGTCGTCGGGGGAGATGAACGGCGCCTGCACCTTCGGCGAGAAGCCGTCGACCAGGACGAACGGCACGCCCTGGGCGCGCAGCCGCTCGTAGCGCTCCATGTCGGCGGTGGTGTCGGCGTGCAGTCCGGAGACGTAGATGATGCCGGCCACCCCGCGGTCGACCAGCATCTCCGTCAGCTCGTCCTCGGTGGAGCCGCCCGGGGTCTGGGTGGCGAGGACCGGCGTGTAGCCCTGGCGGGTCAGCGCCTGGCCGATGACCTGGGCCAGGGCCGGGAATATCGGGTTCTCCAGCTCCGGGGTGATCAGGCCGACCAGGCCCTCGCTGCGCTGCCGCAGCCGCACGGGGCGTTCGTAGCCCAGGACGTCGAGGGCGGCGAGCACCGACTGCCGGGTGGTGGCGGCGACGCCCGGCTTGCCGTTGAGGACGCGGCTGACCGTCGCTTCACTCACGCCCGCCTGGGCGGCGATGTCGGCAAGCCGTGTGGTCACAGGGCTGGACTGTACCTGCCGGATGGCGCCTTGCACACCGACCGGGCGCCGTGGGCGGCCTGTTGGACGGCCCGGCGCGGGCTGCTGCGTCATCGCGCTCCCTCGAAGAAGTGGTGGCAAGAGCTTGCAGAGTCTTGCACAACCGGCCGGATACCGCTCGCGCCCTGTAAACAAGCGTCTCGCGACGGTCGCCAGGAGGTCACGCGCGGATAACTTCGGAGATGTCTTGCACTTTTTTGCTGCAAGACCTTTCGCGCCGCTTACATCGCTGTTACGTTCACGTCGCCCGACGGCGGCAATGACGCGGTCGGTGACGGCAGGAGCGGCGGACGGGCCCGCGACCCTGCACCACACGGGCTTTCACCCTCAAGGAGAACTCATGCGGCGTGGCATAGCGGCCACCGCTCTGGTGGCGTCCCTCGCCCTCGCGGCGACGGCGTGCGGCGGGGACGACAGCGACAGCGAGTCCGGCGGACCGGTCACCATCACTTATTGGGACACCTCCAACGCGACCAACGAGGCGCCGACCTACAAGGCCCTGGTCAAGGAGTTCGAGGCCGCCAACAAGGGCATCAAGGTCAACTTCGTCAACGTGCCGTTCGACCAGGCGCAGAACAAGTTCGACACCGCCGCAGGCTCCAAGGGCGCCCCGGACGTGCTGCGCTCCGAGGTCGGCTGGACCCCCGCCTTCGCCAAGAAGGGCTTCTTCCTGCCGCTGGACGGCACCGAGGCCCTCGCCGACCAGGCCAAGTTCCAGCCCAACCTGATCGAGCAGGCCAAGTACGAGGGCAAGACCTACGGCGTGCCGCTGGTCACCGACACGCTCGCCTTCGTCTACAACAAGGCGCTGTTCGAGAAGGCCGGCGTCCAGGCCCCCAAGACCTGGGACGACCTGAAGAAGGCCGCCGCCACCATCAAGGACAAGACCGGCGTCGACGGCTTCTGGGGCTCCACGGCCGGCTACTACGCCCAGCCGTTCCTGTACGGCGAGGGCACCGACATGGTCGACGCCGACGCCAAGAAGATCACCGTCAAGTCGCCCGAGGCCCAGAAGGCCTACGGCACCTGGCTGAGCCTGTTCAACGGCAAGGGCCTGCACAAGGCCGACACCACCGCCGACGCCTACGCGCACATCCAGGACGCGTTCGTCAACGGCAAGGTCGCCTCGACGATCCAGGGCCCGTGGGAGATCACCAACTTCTACAAGGGCTCGGCGTTCAAGGACAAGAACAACCTCGGCATCGTCACCGTCCCGGCCGGCTCCGCCGGCAAGGCGGGCGCCCCGACCGGCGGCCACAACCTGTCGGTCTACGCCGGTTCGGACAAGGCGCACCAGGAGGCGGCGCTGAAGCTGGTCAACTTCATGACCTCGGCGAAGTCCCAGGAGACCGTCGCCCTGAAGAACTCCACGCTGCCGACCCGCGACGACGCCTACACCGACAAGGTCAAGGCCGACCCGGGCATCGCCGGCTACCAGACGGTCCTGCCCGCCGCCCAGCCGCGCCCGGCCCTGCCCGAGTACAGCTCCCTGTGGGGTCCGCTGGACGACGAGCTGCCCCAGATCGCCGGCGGCAAGAAGTCCCTCGGCGAGGGACTGGGCGACGTCGAGACCGCGATGACCAAGCTGGTGCCGGACTTCGGCAAGTGATCCCGCGTGGCCGCCGGGTCCCCCGCCCAGGGGGGAGGGGATCCGGCGGCCACCGGCCCACGCGTCGTACCCCTTGATCTTCCTGCTGCTCCCGAAGGTGTCGAACCATGACAGTCGCCATCGACCGCGCGACCGGCAAGCGCCGCGGTGACCGCACCCCGCGGCCCGGCCTCGGCCGGCGTCTGAGAGACGGATACCAGAAGCACTGGTACGCCTACGCGATGATCGCGCCGGTGGCCGTCGTGCTCGGCGTCCTCGTGCTGTACCCGCTGGTGTACGGCCTCTACCTCACGCTGACCGACGCGAACAGCCTCAACTCCGCGCGGACCATCGGCGTCAACCACATCGATGCCACCTACAAGTTCATCGGTCTGGACAACTACGCCGACATCCTGTGGGGACCGACGGCGTACGACCGGTTCTGGTCGCACTTCATCTGGACGATCGTGTGGACGGCGCTCTGTGTCGGCCTGCACTACTTCATCGGTCTCGGCCTCGCGCTGCTGCTCAACCAGAAGCTGCGCGGACGCACCTTCTACCGGCTGGTCCTGGTCCTGCCGTGGGCGGTGCCGACCTTCGTCACGGTCTTCGGCTGGCGCTTCATGCTCGCCGACAGCGGCGTCATCAACTCGGCGCTCGACGCGCTGCACCTGCCGACCCCGCTGTGGCTCGAGGACGTCTTCTGGCAGCGGTTCGCCGCGATCATGGTCAACACCTGGTGCGGTGTGCCGTTCATGATGGTCTCGCTCCTCGGTGGCCTCCAGTCCATCGACGCCAGCCTGTACGAGGCGGCCGAGATGGACGGCGCCAACGCCTGGCAGCGGTTCCGCTTCGTCACCCTGCCGGGGCTCAGGTCCGTCAGCTCCACCGTCGTCCTGCTCGGCATCATCTGGACCTTCAACCAGTTCGCCGTGATCTTCCTGCTCTTCGGCAACACCGCGCCGGACGCGCAGATCCTCGTCACCTGGGCGTACCAGCTCGGCTTCGGACAGCAGCCGCGCGACTTCGCGCAGTCCGCCGCCTACGGCATCCTGCTGCTGGCCATCCTGATCGTCTTCACCTCCTTCTACCGCCGCTGGCTGAACCGCAATGAGCAGCAGCTCGCGAACTGAGGCAGGAGCCACCATGACCACCACCACCGTGCCGGCCGGGGCGCCGGCCGACCAGGCCCCCGCCCCCGCCGCGCCGAAGCGACGGGTGCGCGGCCGCAGCGAGCGCAGCCGCACCGCGTCCCTCGTCTCCCACGGCATCCTGACCGTCGCGAGCCTCGTCGCCCTCTTCCCGATCGCCTGGCTGGTCTACCTGTCCCTCGGTCCGGACAAGGACGACTACCTGCACCCCGGCGGCATCTGGTCGAAGATGACCTTCGACAACTACGCGTTCGTGCTCCAGCACACGAACTTCTTCGACTGGCTGAAGAGCTCGCTGATCGTCTCGCTGGGCACCACGGTCATCGGCGTCATGGTCGCCGCCACCACCGGCTACGCGGTCTCGCGGATGCGCTTCCCGGGCTACCGCAAGCTGATGTGGATCCTGCTGGTCACGCAGATGTTCCCCATCGCGGTGCTGATCGTGCCGATGTACCAGATCCTGTCCGAGCTCCAGCTCATCGACAACTACTTCGGTCTGGTCCTCGTCTACTGCTCCACCGCGGTGCCCTACTGCGCCTGGCTGCTCAAGGGATACTTCGACACCATCCCGTTCGAGATCGACGAGGCCGGCCGGGTCGACGGACTGAACCCCTTCGGCACCTTCTTCCGGCTGATCCTCCCGCTCGCCAAGCCCGGTCTGGCCGTCGCCGGCTTCTACAGCTTCATCACGGCCTTCGGCGAGGTCGCCTTCGCCTCGACGTTCATGCTGAGCGACACGAAGTACACCTTCGCCGTCGGACTGCAGAGCTTCGTCAGCGAGCACGACGCGCAGCGCAACCTGATGGCGGCCACCGCCGTCCTCGTCGCGATACCCGTCTCCGCGTTCTTCTACCTGGTGCAGAAGAACCTGGTGACCGGCCTCACGGCCGGCGGCACGAAGGGCTGACGACCGCCCCACCGACTCCCGCGCCTCACCGCGCGGGTGGCGGCCGCGGTGACCATCCGACCCCGCTGTCACCGCGGCCGCCTCGTCCCCCGTCGCCGGACCCCGCCACGACTCCATGACCCGAATCGCCCCGTTACGTACAAGGACGCCATGAGCCAGCAGCACTCCGCCGCACCGGCCCCCACCTCAGCCACCGCAACCGTCACGAGGCGCCGCGACTGGTGGCGCGACGCGGTCATCTACCAGGTGTACCCGCGCAGCTTCGCCGACAGCAACGGCGACGGCATGGGCGACCTGGAGGGTGTCCGCACCCGCCTGCCGTACCTGCGCGACCTGGGCGTGGACGCCGTGTGGCTCAGCCCCTTCTACGCCTCGCCGCAGGCCGACGCCGGTTACGACGTCGCCGACTACCGGGCCGTCGACCCCATGTTCGGCACCCTCCTGGACGCGGACGCGCTGATCCGCGACGCGCACGGGCTGGGCCTGCGCATCATCGTCGACCTGGTCCCGAACCACTCCTCCGACCAGCACGAGTGGTTCAAGCGCGCCCTCGCCGAGGGCCCCGGCTCCCCGTCGCGGGACCGCTACCACTTCCGCCCCGGCAAGGGGGAGAACGGCGAGCTGCCGCCCAACGACTGGGAGTCCATCTTCGGCGGCCCCGCCTGGACCCGGGTCACCGAGCCCGACGGCACGCCGGGGGAGTGGTACCTGCACCTGTTCGCCCCCGAGCAGCCCGACTTCAACTGGGAGCACCCGGCCGTCGGCGACGAGTTCCGCTCCATCCTGCGCTTCTGGCTGGACATGGGCGTGGACGGCTTCCGCATCGACGTCGCGCACGGCATGGTGAAGGCCGAGGGCCTGCCCGACCTGGGATCCCACGAGCAGCTGAAGCTGCTGGGCAACGATGTCATGCCGTTCTTCGACCAGGACGGCGTCCACGACATCTACCGCCAGTGGCGGCTCATCCTCGATGAGTACTCGGGGGAGCGCATCTTCGTCGCGGAGGCCTGGACCCCCACGGTCGAGCGCACCGCCAACTACGTCCGCCCGGACGAGCTGCACCAGGCGTTCAACTTCCAGTACCTGGGCACCCACTGGGACGCCGAGGAGCTGCGCACGGTCATCGACCGGACGCTGGACGCCATGCGCCCGGTCGGCGCCCCGGCCACCTGGGTGCTGTCCAACCACGACGTCACACGGCACGCCACCCGCTTCGCCAACCCGGCGGGCCTCGGCACCCAGATCCGCCTGGCCGGCGACCGCGAACTGGGGCTCCGCCGGGCCCGCGCCGCCACCCTGCTGATGCTGGCGCTGCCCGGCTCGGCCTACGTCTACCAGGGCGAGGAGCTCGGCCTGCCGGACGTCGTCGACCTGCCCGACGAGGTGCGCCAGGACCCGGCGTACTTCCGCGGCGCGGGCCAGGACGGCTTCCGCGACGGCTGCCGGGTGCCGATCCCGTGGACGCGCGCGGGGTCGTCGTACGGCTTCGGCGACGGCGGGAGCTGGCTGCCGCAGCCCGCCGCCTGGGGCGAGCTGAGCGTCGAGGCCCAGACGGGCGACCCGGGCTCGACCCTGGAGCTGTACCGGGCCGCGCTGGCCGTCCGCCGTGAGCGGGCCGACCTGGGCGCGGGCGACGCCGTGGAGTGGCTGCGGGCACCCGAGGGCGTCCTCGCCTTCCGGCGCGGTGAGTTCGTGTGCGTGGCCAACACCACCGGTGCGGCGGTGACCGTGCCGGCGTACGGCCGCGTGCTGCTGGCCAGCGGCGAGGTGACCGAGGCCGCGGGCGAGGCGACGGTGCCCGCGGACACGACGGTGTGGTGGACGACGGCCTGACGGCCGCCGCCCGACGGGGGTTCGACAAGAATCTTCGTTCAATTGCGTACGGCCCGCTGCCCTTTTGGGCGGCGGGCCTTTAACATCTGCGTCACCGAAATCTTACGGAAGCTTTCAGCAAGAGCCTTCAAAGAAGAAGGAACCCCCACATGGCACGCAGATTCCTCACGGGGGCCGTCGCCCTGGCGACGGCCGCCCTTGTCATGGCCCCAACGAACGCGCAGGCCTCCCCACCCGGCGCGAAGGACGTCACCGCCGTCCTCTTCGAGTGGAACTTCGCCTCCGTGGCCAAGGAGTGCACCACCACCCTCGGCCCCGCCGGGTACGGCTACGTACAGGTCTCACCGCCCGCCGAGCACATACAGGGCGGGCAGTGGTGGACCTCGTACCAGCCGGTCAGCTACAGGATCGCGGGGCGGCTCGGTGACCGCGCCGCGTTCAAGAACATGGTCGACACGTGTCACGCGGCCGGCGTCAAGGTCGTCGCCGACACGGTCGTCAACCACATGTCCGCCGGCAGCGGCACGGGCACCGGCGGCTCGTCGTACACCAAGTACAACTACCCCGGCCTGTACTCCTCGTACGACTTCGACGACTGCACCGCGCAGATCACCAACTACGGCGACCGCGGGAACGTCCAGAACTGCGAACTGGTCGGCTTGGCCGACCTCGACACCGGCGAGGAGTACGTCCGCAGGACCATCGCCGGGTACATGAACGACCTGCTCTCCCTCGGCGTGGACGGCTTCCGCGTCGACGCCGCCAAGCACATCCCGGCCGCCGACCTCGCCAACATCAAGTCCCGCCTGACCAACCCGGGCGTGTACTGGAAGCAGGAGGTCATCTACGGCGCCGGCGAGGCCGTCCAGCCCACCGAGTACACGGGCAACGGGGACGTGCAGGAGTTCCGGTACGCCTACGACCTCAAGCGCGTCTTCAACAACGAGAACCTCGCCTACCTCAAGAACTACGGCGAGGGCTGGGGCTACATGAGCAGCGGCGTCTCCGGTGTCTTCGTCGACAACCACGACACCGAGCGCAACGGCTCCACGCTCAGCTACAAGGACAACGCCACCTACACCCTCGCCAACGTCTTCATGCTGGCCTGGCCCTACGGCGCCCCGGACGTCAACTCCGGCTACGAGTGGTCCGACCCCGACGCCGGACCCCCCAACGGCGGCCGGGTGAACGCCTGCTGGCAGGACGGCTGGAAGTGCCAGCACGCCTGGCCGGAGATCAGGTCGATGGTCGCCTTCCGCAACGCCGTGCGCGGCCAGGCGGTCACGAACTGGTGGGACAACGGCAACGACGCCATCGCCTTCGGCCGCGGGAACAAGGGCTACGTCGCCGTCAACCACGAGTCGGGCGCGCTGACCCGCACCTACCAGACCTCCCTGCCGGGCGGGACGTACTGCGACGTCCAGGGCAACAGGACCGTGACCGTGAACGGCTCCGGCCAGTTCACGGCGACGCTGGGAGCCAACACCGCGCTCGCCCTGTACGCGGGCAGAAGCGGCTGCTGACCGGCCGCTGAGCACGTGTCGTGCGCAAGGGCCGTGAAATTCCTTTCCGTTACTTTCACGGCCCTTGCCGCAAGACTTGCGTCGGCGCTACGGTCACGCCGGGGTCGGACCCGATCGAGCCGTAATCGCAAGGAGTTCACACCGGTGATACCGAGATGGCCGGCGCCTGTGAAGCGCCGCACCGCCGCACCCGGAGGGGCCGCGGCCCCACGGATCGCGGCCGTCACCGTCGCCGCGCTCGCGGCGACACTCCTGACACCCCTCGCCGCACGGGCCGGAGCCCCGCCCGCGCCCCCGTCGGACGCGAAGCTGGCGAAGACCGCCGCCCGCCACGACCTGACCCGCGAGCAGTTCTACTTCGTCCTGCCGGACCGCTTCGCCAACGGCGACACCCGCAACGACAAGGGCGGCCTGACCGGCACCCGGCTCACCACCGGCTACGACCCCACCGACAAGGGCTTCTACCAGGGCGGCGACCTCAAGGGGCTGACCGGGAGGCTCGACTACATCAAGGGCCTGGGCACCACCTCCATCTGGATGGCGCCCATCTTCAAGAACCAGCCCGTGCAGGGGACCGGGGCGAACGCCTCCGCCGGCTACCACGGCTACTGGATCACCGACTTCACCCAGGTCGACCCGCACTTCGGCACCAACCAGGACCTCAAGGACCTCATCTCCAAGGCGCACGCCAAGGGCATGAAGGTCTTCTTCGACGTCATCACCAACCACACCGCCGACGTCGTCGACTACGAGGAGAAGTCCTACGACTACCTCTCCAAGGGCGCCTTCCCGTACCTGACCCGGGACGGGCAGCCCTTCGACGACGCCGACTACGCGGACGGCACCCGGCGCTTCCCCCGCGTGGACTCCGGCTCCTTCCCGCGGACGCCGACGGTGCCGGCCGCGAAGAAGGACCTGAAGGTCCCGTCCTGGCTCAACGACCCGGCGATGTACCACAACCGGGGCGACTCGACCTGGGCCGGCGAATCGGCCACCTACGGCGACTTCAACGGCCTCGACGACCTGTGGACCGAACGGCCCGAGGTCGTCGACGGCATGGAGAAGATCTACCAGCGGTGGGTGAAGGACTTCGCCATCGACGGTTTCCGGATCGACACCGTGAAGCACGTCGACATGGACTTCTGGACGCAGTGGGCCACCGCGCTGGACGCCTACGCGGCGAAGCGGGGCCGCGAGGACTTCTTCATGTTCGGCGAGGTCTACTCCGCCGACACCTCCGTCACCGCCCCCTACGTCACCCAGGGCCGCCTGGACTCCACGCTGGACTTCCCCTTCCAGGACGCCGCCCGCGCCTACGTCTCCCAGGGCGGCAGCGCCGCGAAGCTCGCCGCCGTCTTCGGTGACGACTGGAAGTACACGACCGACAAGGCCAACGCCTACGAGCAGGTCACCTTCCTCGGCAACCACGACATGGGCCGCTTCGGCACCTTCCTGAAGCAGGACGACCCGGAGGCCGGCGACGCCGAACTGCTGCGGAAGGACAAGCTGGCCAACGAGCTGATGTTCCTCAGCCGCGGCAACCCGGTGATCTACTACGGCGACGAGCAGGGCTTCACCGGCGCCGGCGGCGACAAGGACGCCCGCCAGCCGATGTTCGCCTCCCGCACCGCCGACTACCTGGACGACGACCAGCTCGGCACCGACCGCACCCACGCCGAGGCGGCCTACGACACGAGCGCACCGCTGTACCGGCAGATCAGCACCCTCGCGAAGCTCCGCAAGGCCAACCCGGCCCTCGCGGACGGCGTCCAGACCGAGCGGTACGCCGCCGACGGCGCCGGCGTCTACGCCTTCTCCCGGACGGACGCCGGAACCGGCACCGAGTACGTCGTCGCCCTCAACAACGCCGACACCGCCAGGACGGCCACCTTCGCCACCGGCTCGGCCGGCACCGCCTTCCGCGGCCTCTACGGCACCGACGCCACCGTGCGGTCCGGCGCCGACCAGCGGATCACCGTCACCGTGCCGGCCGGCTCGGCGATCGTCCTGAAGGCCGCGGGCCGGCCCGCCGCCCCCGCCACCGCGCCGGCGATCACCCTGAAGGCCCCGGAACCCGGCGCCACCGGCACCGTCGAACTGACGGCCGGTGTCACCGGCGGGCAGCTCAACCGCGTCGTCTTCGCCGCCCAGACCGGCAACGGCGCCTGGCGCACCCTCGGCTCCGCCGATCACGCCCCCTACAAGGTCACCCAGACCATCGGCGAGGACACCCCGGCCGGCACCGCCCTGCGCTACAAGGCGGTCGTCGTCGACTCGGCGGGCCGCACCGCGAGCGCCACGGCGGCCTCGGTCACCGGCACCCCGCCCGTCGAGCAGCCGCCCACCGCAGCCTCCCGCGACTACGCGATCGTCCACTACAAGCGGCAGGACGGGAACTACGGCGACTGGGGCCTGTACGCCTGGGGCGACCTCGCCGACGGCGAGGCGACCACCTGGCCCGCCACCCACCCCTTCACCGGCCGGGACGCCTACGGCGCCTTCGCCCACGTCAGGCTCAAGCCCGGCGCGTCGAACGTCGGCTTCCTCGTCATCGACAAGGACGGCAACAAGGACGTCGCCGCCGACCGCACCATCGACGTCGGCAGCACGGGCGAGGTGTGGATCGAGCAGGGCAAGGAACAGGTCGTCACCGAGCGGCCCCAGTACCCGGCCCAGGACACCACCAAGGCCGTCCTGCACTACCAGCGCCCCGACGGCGCCTACGACGGCTGGGGCCTGCACGTGTGGACGGGCGCCGCGAACCCCACGGACTGGTCGAAGCCGCTGGCACCCGTGAGGACCGACTCCTTCGGCGCGGTCTTCGAGGTGCCCCTCACCGAGGGCGCCACCAGCCTCAACTACATCCTCCACAAGGGCGACGAGAAGGACCTGCCCACCGACCAGGCCCTCGACCTCAAGGCGAACGGGCACGAGGTGTGGCTGCTGAGCGGCCAGGAGAAGTACCTGCTGCCGCAGCCCGCGGGCTCGGCCGCGGCCGTCGACCTCACCACCGCCAAGGCCGTCTGGATCGACCGGGACACCGTCGCCTGGAACGGCGCCGAGGGCGCCGCCTCCACCCAGCTGCTCGCCTCCCGCAGCGGCTCGGTCAAGGCGGAGAACGGCACCCTCACCGCGGCCGACGCCCAGTGGCTGCGCCTGACGAGGACGACCCTCACCGACGCCCAGAAGGCGAAGTACCCGCACCTGAAGGCGTACACCGCCTGGTCCGTCGACCCGCGCGACCGGGACCGGGTCCGCGAGGCCCTGCGCGGCCAGGTCGTGGCCTCCCAGCGCGCCGCCACCGGCGCGGTGCTCGCCGCGACCGGCGTCCAGACCGCCGGCGCCCTCGACGACCTCTACGCCGGCGCCACCCGGGCGAGCCTCGGCCCGGTCTTCCGCCACGGCCGCCCCACGCTGTCCGTGTGGGCGCCGACGGCGCAGAGCGTGAAGCTGGAGATCGGCGACCGCACGGTGGGCATGCGCCGCGACGACGCCACCGGCGTCTGGTCCGTCACCGGCCCGGCGTCCTGGAAGGGCAAGCCCTACCGGTACGTCGTCCAGGTGTGGGCGCCCACCGCGGGCGAGGTCGTCACCAACAAGGTCACCGACCCCTACTCCGTCGCCCTGACCACCGGCTCCGAGCGCAGCCTCGTCGTCGACCTCGGCGACCGGAAGCTCGCCCCGGGCGGCTGGACGGACTACACCAAGCCCGAGGCGGTGCCGCTGAGGGACGCCCAGATCCAGGAGCTGCACGTCCGTGACTTCTCCGTCGCGGACCGCACGGCCGACCCGGACCTGAGGGGCACCTACCTCGCCTTCACCGACAAGGACAGCGACGGCTCGAAGCACCTGCGCGACCTGGCGAAGGCCGGCACGTCCTACGTGCACCTGCTGCCCGCCTTCGACATCGCCACCGTCCCCGAGGACAGGTCGCGCCAGGAGACGCCCGGCTGCGACCTCGCCTCCTACCCGGCCGACTCCGACCGGCAGCAGGAGTGCGTGACCAGGACCGCCGCCAAGGACGCCTACAACTGGGGCTACGACCCGTACCACTACACGGTCCCCGAGGGCTCCTACGCCACCGACCCGGACGGCACCGCCCGCACCGTCGAGTTCCGCAGGATGGTCAAGGCGCTCAACGACGACGGCCTGCGCGTCGTCATGGACGTCGTCTACAACCACACGGCCGCGAGCGGCCAGGCGGCCACCAGCGTCCTGGACCGGATCGTGCCCGGCTACTACCAGCGGCTGCTGGCCGACGGATCGGTCGCGAACAGCACCTGCTGCGCGAACACGGCCACCGAGAACGCCATGATGGGCAAGCTGGTCGTCGACTCGGTCGTCACCTGGGCCAGGGAGTACAAGGTCGACGGCTTCCGCTTCGACCTCATGGGCCACCACCCGAAGGCCAACATCCTCGCCGTCCGCAAGGCCCTCGACGCGCTGACCCCCGAGAAGGACGGCGTCGACGGCAAGAAGATCATCCTGTACGGGGAGGGCTGGAACTTCGGCGAGGTCGCCGACGACGCCCGCTTCGTCCAGGCCACCCAGAAGAACATGGCCGGCACCGGCATCGCGACCTTCTCCGACCGGGCCCGCGACGCCGTGCGCGGCGGCAGCCCCTTCGACGCCGACCCCGGCGTCCAGGGCTTCGCCTCCGGCCTGTACACCGACCCCAACTCCTCGAAGGAGAACGGCACCGAGGCCGAGCAGAAGGCCCGCCTCCTGCACTACCAGGACCTGATCAAGGTCGGCCTCTCCGGCAACCTCGCCGCCTACCGCTTCACCGACACCGACGGCAAGGAGGTCAAGGGCTCCGAGGTCGACTACAACGGCGCCCCCGCCGGATACGCCGACGCCCCGGGCGACGCCCTCGCCTACGCCGACGCCCACGACAACGAGTCCCTGTTCGACGCCCTCGCCTTCAAGCTGCCGGCGGACACCTCCGCCGACGACCGGGCCCGCATGCAGGTCGTCGCCATGGCGACCGCCTCCCTCTCGCAGGGCCCGGCGCTCTCCCAGGCGGGCACCGACCTGCTGCGCTCCAAGTCGCTGGACCGCAACTCCTTCGACAGCGGCGACTGGTTCAACGCCATCCACTGGAACTGCGCCGACGGCAACGGCTTCGGCCGGGGGCTGCCGCCGGCCGCCGACAACAAGGACAAGTGGTCCTACGCGGCACCCCTGCTCACCTCGGTGACGGCCGGCTGCCCGCAGATCCGGGGCACCTCGGCCGCGTACCAGGACCTGCTGAGGATCCGCACGGGCGAGAAGGACTTCTCCCTCGCCACGGCCGGCCAGGTGCAGTCCCGGCTCTCCTTCCCGCTCTCCGGGAAGGACGAGACACCCGGCGTGATCACCATGCGCCTCGGTGACCTGGTCGTGGTCTTCAACGCGACCCCGCAGGAGCAGCGGCAGCGGGTGGGCACGCAGGCCGGGACCGGCTACCGCCTGCACCCGGTGCAGGCGTCCGGAGCGGACCCCGTCGTGAAGCACGCGGCCTACTCGGCGCAAACCGGCACCTTCACGGTCCCGGCCCGCACGGTGGCGGTCTTCACCCGCGCCGGCTAGCGGGACGCTGCGGGTTAGGGTGCTCCTGTCCGCCGTAGAACAGGAGCACCCATGCCGCAGATCACTGTCGAGCGTTCCCCCTCCCTCGACGACGTCGACTGGACGGCGTTCGCCCTGGCCCTGCACCCGGTGGTCGTCGAGACGGCGGCCGCGCGGCTGGAGGCGTGCAAGACGAGGGTCCTGATCACCGAGGACGAGGCCGTCGGCGCCGAAGGGGAGGGGCACGCCGTCGTGAACGTCTCGATCGCCCTGCTCGCCGGGCGGGCCGACGAGACGAAGGCGCGGCTCGGCGAGGCCGTGGTGGAGCTGCTGCGCAAGCACGTCGAGCCCCGGGCCGGGCTCACCCTGCACCTGTCGGCCGAGGTCCGCGACCTCGACCCGTCCTACCGCAAGGCCGAGATCTGACCTAGGACACCGGTTCGATCAGCCGGCCGGCCGGCTCCCTGAACGGGCCGTCGGCCGGCTCGTCCGCGGCGACGCGGCGGAGCAGCGCGCCCATCTCCTCGTCGTGGGCGGCGCTCACCGCCAGCAGCGCGGCGAAGTCGTGCACGAGCTGGGACTCCAGCTCGGCACGCGGGATGCGCCGGCCGTCCAGCCAGATCAGGGCCGTCGACTCGGCGAGCGAGATCCAGGAGCGCACGACCAGTTCCAGGCGGGCGGGCGGATCGGTGACGTCCAGGTGCGCGAGGATCTGGACGTACGCGGCCTGCCGAACGGAGTCGACGAGCGCGTTGGTCGTGGACGAGCCGACGGCCGGGCCGCCGCGCATCAGGGCCGAGAAACCGGGGCCGTGCTCGTCGACGAAGTCGAAGTAGCGCCCCATCACCCGCAGCAGCCGCGCGCCCAGCGGACCCTCCATGGGCTCCACGAACCGGGCCGCCAGATCGCTGGAGGCACGCTGCAACGCGGCCTCGTACAGACTGAGTTTGCCGGGGAAGTAGTGGTAGACCAGCGGGCGCGAGATGCCGGCGGCCGAGGCTATCTCGTCGATGGAGACCTCCTCGGGCGAGCGGCGGCTGAACAGTTCGAGCGCGACGCCGATCAACTGCTGCCGCCGCTCCTCGACGCCCATTCTGCGGCGCACCCCGGTAGTCATACGAACACCTTACCGATCGAATCCGGCCTTCGAACGGGCCGGACCGGGCATCGGTGTTCACCGGTCTCACAGATCCAGTACGAGCCGCGCACTCCTGGCGCGCGAGACGCAGATGAGCATCGAGTCGCCGCGTTCCGAATCGGTCAGCAGCTCGTCCCGGTGGTCGATCTCGCCCTCCAGCACCCGCTGTTGGCAGGTCCCGCACCAGCCCTGCTCGCAGGAGTACGGCGTGTTCGGCAGCTCGGCGCGCACGGCGGCCAGCACGGAAGAGCCGGCGCCCACGGTCAGGGTGCGTCCGCTGCGGTGCAGCTCGACCTCGAACTCCCCGTCGCCGCCCGCCGCCGTACGCGGCGCGAACCGCTCCAGGTGCGGGGCGGTGCCCTCCGGGAGCCGTTCCTCCACGGCCGCCATCAGGGTCTCGGGGCCGCAGCAGTAGACGGCCGCCCCCTCGGGCAGGTCCGCGAGGAAGGCGTCCAGGTCCGGCAGCCCGTCCTCGTCCTCGGCCACCACGGTGACCCGCGCCCGGTCCGCGCCGAGCTTCTCGACGTCCTCCAGGAACGGCATCGAGGCCCGGGTCCGCCCGCCGTACAGCAGCCGCCACTCGGCGTCCTCCGGCAGGGCCCGCAGCATGGGCAGCACCGGGGTGATGCCGATGCCGCCGGCGACGAAGACGTACGCGGGCGCCTCGACCAGCGGGAAGCGGTTGCGCGGTCCGCGCACCTCCAGCTCCACACCCTCCTGCACCTGCTCGTGCACCTCGCGCGAGCCGCCCCGTCCGTCCTCGACCAGCCGGGTCGCTACGGTGTACGACGAGGTGTCCTCGGGGTCGCCGCACAGGGAGTACTGGCGGACCAGCCCCGACGGCAGGACCAGGTCCACATGGGCGCCCGGCTCCCAGCGCGGCAGGTCGTGCCCCTCCAGTCGGATGCCGACCACCCCGTCGGCCAGCCGCTCGTGCGCGGTGACCAGCAGCTTCAGGCCGCGGACACCGGTCACCGCGGAGGGCGAGGGCGCCGGCGGCCGGACCGGGGCCCGGTCCCGCACCGCCCGCCGGACGACCAGCGCGCCGCCGGCCACCACCATGAGGATCTTCAGCGTGGAGACATGCTTGTTGGACATGGCGTCAATGTACTGACGAGTAGGCCCGCTCGGAACCCGTCGGCGCCCACTTGTTGACGCCAGTGTCAGCAAGCGTGTTTCCCGCGGCTAGCGCAGTCCGCCGATCGTCCGGCCGTCCTTCAGGACGCCCTTCAGCTGGGCCTGCGCCCCCTTCTCGGCCGCCGCCGTGAGCAGGTGGCCGTCGGCGGAGCCCTCGACGCCGCCCGTCGCCTCGATCGACTCGGTGTCCCGGCTGCCGGCGGCCAGCAGGTACCAGTGCCCGACCTCCGACTTCCACAGCACCCCGGCGAGCACGTGCGGATCGCGCTTGCCGCACGCCGGTACGTCCTCGGCCTTCGCGGCCACCGCGCCCCGCGCCCCGCCCGGCGTCCGGAACTGCGCCATCACCCGGGCCCCGTCGCCCCGCCAGGTCTCGGCCCGCGTGCACACCCACTCGCTCGCGCCTCCCCCGTCCGTTCCGTCCGCGCCGGGCAGCGGCTGGCTCGCGAACTCCCAGGCGTTCACCGACCGCACCCCCTGCCCGCGCACGGCGCCCAGCGAACAGGCGTACGGCGCCCACAGGCGCAGCGCCCCGGCACCGGAGGCCTCCCCGGCCTTGCCGGGCCGCCCGGTGGTGAGGCGGGCCGGCACCAGCTCGCCGAGGTCGCTCGCCAGCCGGGTGTGCGAACCGTCGGTCAGCTGGAGCACGTTCCACGACGTGCAGGCGCCGGACCGCTGGACCGGAGTGGCCAGCGGCGAGGTCACCCCGTCGGTCAGCGTCAGGTCCATCGCGCCGGAACCCGGTCTCGTCAGGTCCCGTTCGGCCGCCTTCGTCACCCAGGGCGCCGTCAGGTAGCGCACGTCGCCGTCGGACCGGCCCAGCACCACCGCGGTCGCCTCCTTCCGGCCGGCCCCGTCGGCCCGCGCGAAGTCGAGGGCGGCGCCCGCCGTGCCGTCCTTCGGCTCGGCGTACCGGACGACGCGCAGACCGTCGTAGAGGATCACCACGTGGGCGGTGTCGACGGTCCCGGCGTACAGCAGCTGCGGTGGTCCGGCCGGCCCGCCGCTCGCGGTGCCCGCCGTCGCCGAGATCCGCACGTCGCCGCCGGGGCGGGCCCAGACGGCGAGGGCCCGGCGCAGCAGCTTCGTGTCGCCGGTGAGGGCACCGCGCGCCGGCCACACCGAGAAGTCGGTGCGCGCGGACGTCTTCCAGGCGGCGGGCGCGGCCTTCGTCAGCCTGGCGGGGTCGAGAGCCGCCTCGGCCGCCGGGTTGCGCGCGTACGCCGGGGCGGCGGCGCCGTCCGGGCCCCAGCCGTCCCCGGGCAGGCTGAGCAGCGCCCCGCCCACCGCCAGCGCGGCGGCGGCCGCCAGTGCCGCCTTCGTGTGCCGGCGGCGCCGCATCAGATCGGTGGGCCGCACCTGGAGCCGGCAGGGGTCGAACTCGGGGGAGGCCAGCAGCGCGTACTGGTCCGCCACCCCGTCGGCCTCGCGCAGCGCGGCGTCGGCGTCGGCGACCCCGGCCGCGGTGAGCAGCCGCCGTACGTCGCCGTCGGGGAGCCTGTCGAGACCGCGCAGCACGTACGCCGCCCGGGCCGGACCGGACAGGGCGGACAGCCGCTGGTCCAGGGCGAGCTCGTCGGCGCCGCCCGAGCGCGGGAAGAGCTTGAGCCCCCACACCTGGGGCAGCAGCGGCGGGAACTGGGACCGCCTGGGCCACGCCCGGCGCCGGAGTGGCAGCCCCGCCTCCAGCGCCGTGCGCACGACCCGCAGACGCACCAGGGCGTACCCCGGGTCGCCCTCGCGGCCGGCCGACTGGGCCGGGATGACGGGGGTCGTGGTGCGGTTCCTGGGCAGTGCGCGCTGCGTCAGCGCGTGCGCCGTCAGCACCCGGCGGCTGCGGCCGAGGCCCGGCGGCAGCACCAGGTAGGCGAGCCGGACCAGGCCCGGGTAGTGCTCGACGAGCGCGGCCTCGGCCTGCTCGACGTCGACGACCGGGCCGCCGGCGGACGGTGCGGAACGTGGGGCGACATCCTGTGACTGCACGTCCAGCAGAACGAGCCAGTCGGCCCGTGGTCACCCGGGGCGTTGAGCGCTCCGCCCTCCGTGGCCGTACCGATGGGCAGAGCCCCGCGCCGGGGCTCCGTGCGGCATGTCGCCGGAAGGACCGGAGGAACACATGGGGCTGACCCGACCGAGGCTCGCGCTGGCCGGAGCGGTGACGGTACTGGCGCTGGCGGGCTGCGCGTCCGGAGGGGACGGCGGGGCGGCCGTACCGGAGACGGCGACCGGGAGCCTGGAGCACCTGGCCGCCGAGGCCGAGTGCGAGCCGGACCTGCAGACCGACGCGGACACCATCCGCCAGGCCATCTGCGTGAAGGGCGACGAGAAGTACGTCCTCGCCACCTTCGCCACCGACCGCGGACAGCGCGAGTGGATCGACACGGCCAAGGACTACGGCGGTTACTACCTCGTCGGCCGCAAGTGGGTCGCCGTCGGCCACGAGGACGTCGTGGCCGGCCTGCGCGGCCGGCTCGGCGGCTCCCTGGAGCAGGGGGCGCGGCACGGGGGCGGCGCGCACCCGGCCGGTCACGGCGGTCACGGCGGCTGACCGCCCGCGGACACGGGAAAGGGCCGGTGGCGGACTCCCGCCACCGGCCCTCCCGGTCCCCGGCCGCCTGGGCTACGTGCAGTCCTGGCCGTTGTTGATGCAGTCGACCACCTTGTTCATCAGGTCCTCGTCCATGACGTTGATGAAGTCGTTGTGGTCGGTGATCGGCTTGTGCAGCTGCTCCGGGAAGCTGTCCACGGCGTACGGGTTGCGCACCTGGCCGTTCTCGACGACCGGGGTGGGGACGTCGTACACCAGGCGGACCTGGAGCTGGGGGATGGCCTGGAAGCCGTCCGGGCAGTCGCCGTTCTCGTCGACGAACGCCGTGTGGGTGCGGTGGTTGGCGCTGTCGGTGTTCTGGCCGTCCCAGCAGCTCTGGAAGTTGGCCGTCCGCACCACCTGGCTGCCGTCGGGGCACAGCGGGTACTTGTCCGTCACCTGCCGGTCCTCGAAGCCGGTGCAGCTCCACGAACTGTTGGCGTTGGCGTCGCCGTTGACGAAGGACTTGGCGTCGCCGGTGATGATGCGCAGGAACTTGGGCATCGCGACCACGTCGCCCTGCCGGTTGCCGACGAACTTCAGTTCCGCCTGGGCCGGCTTGAGGATCGTGCCGATGTTGCCCTCGGCGCCGCCGCCCTGGTCGCCCGCGTCGAACTCCTGCGTGCCGTCCTGGAGCCGCAGCACCGGCCAGTAGTAGGTGGACCTGTCGCCCTGGTTCCGGCACGAGGTGTCGGCGTTCGCCAGGTCGTCGTCGCTCGAGAAGGCGTCGTTGTCCTGGTTGCCGACGTAGTCGTGGGTGTGGTGCGCGCCGTTGTCGACGCCGGGGGCGGCGATCAGGTTGTCGCTGTTGAAGAGGTTGTTCTCGTTGACGCCGCAGTCGGTGGTGAAGGTGCCGGTGGAGCCTCCGTCGCCGTCGGCGGCGAGGCCGTTGCGGCTGTCGCGCGAGCCGGGCCGGACGTCGTTGATGTCGACGAAGTCGTCGGCCACCGGGCCCGCGACACCGTTGCCGTTGTCGTCCGGGTTCTGGCCGTCCCCGCCCTGGTCGCCGCCCTGGCCTCCGCCTTGGTCACCTCCGCCCTGGTCGCCGCCGCCGTCGCCCTGGCCGCCGTCGTCCTGCGGCTGGTCCACGGGGCGGCCCTGGCACGCTGCCAGGTCGTCCAGGTTGTCGTCCGCCCGGCCGCCGGCCCGGTTGATCTCCAGCTGGATCCGGTCGATGATCGCCTTCCGCCGGTCCTTGAGCGGACCCAGAATGGCGTTCTCCACGAACCGGGAGTCCCCGGCCTGCGCGCGTCGCGTGGTGGCGAGCCGCTGGTAGGCGTCGGTGATCTGACTGTCCAGCGTGGCCAGTTCGCCGTCCACCTCCCCGCGGGCGCGGTCCGGCACCTCCTTGATCCGCTGGCCGACGTCGGGACAGCTGATGGTCGCGACCTGCGCCGCGGCCGACCTGGTGCGGTTGTGCGGTGAGTGCTCCTCGTGGGCCGAGGCGTAGAAGTTCGCCCAGACCAGCCCGCCCCCACCGAGCGCCAGGGCCGCCGCCCCGGCAACGGCCTTCGTGGCCAGCGGCATTCGGCGTTTTCTTGTGTTGCGTCCCATGGAACTCCTCTGACTTCCTTGCGGGGCATCGAGGCGCCCGACAGGAGTGAAGCGGCTCCCTTCCATACGGAAGCCGCTCCGGAGGTGTTCACCCGTCCCGGCGATTACGGGGACGCGAGGGACCGGTGTGACTCAGCGGCCGTGGTCGAGATACGCCAGAACCGCCAGGACACGGCGGTTGTCGTCGTCCGAGACCTCGAGGCTCAGCTTGGCGAAGATGTTCGCCGTGTGCTTCGCGATCGCGCGCTCCGTGACGACGAGCCGGCCCGCGATCGCCGCGTTGGTCCGCCCCTGCGCCATCAGTTCCAGCACCTCCCGCTCCCGGGGCGTCAGCCGCTCCAGCGGCCGGTCCTCCGCCGCGCGCCGGCTGAGCAGCTGCTGGATGACCTGCGGATCCATCGCCGTGCCGCCCCCCGCCACCCGCCGTACGGCGTCCACGAACTGCTCCGCGTCGAAGACCCGGTCCTTGAGCAGGTACCCCACCCCGCCGCTGCCGTCGGCGAGCAGCTCGCGCGCGTAGAGCTGCTCCACGTGCTGCGACAGCACCAGCACCGGCAGCCCCGGCCGCTCCCGGCGGGCGGCGAGCGCGCACTGCAGGCCCTCGTCGGTGTGCGTGGGCGGCAGCCGGACGTCGACCACGGCGACGTCCGGATCCAGTTCGGCCAGCGCCCGGGACAGCTCGGGACCGGACTCCACGGCCGCGGCGATCTCGAAGTCGTGGGCCTCGAGGAGCCGGACCAGTCCGTCGCGCAGCAGGAACAGGTCTTCGGCTAGGACAACGCGCAAGGGATCTCCATGGTGACCATGGTGGGACCGCCCGCCGGGGAGCTGACGGCCAGGACGCCGTCGAATGTACCCAGCCGCCGCTCCACCCCGGCCAGCCCGGACCCCGGTCCGGCCACCGCACCGCCCTTGCCGTTGTCGGTGACGGACACGCGCAACTGCCCCTCGGCGTGGTGGACGTCGACCCAGATCCGGTCGGCGCCGGAGTGCTTCACCGCATTGGTGAGCAGCTCGCTGACCGCGAAGTACGCGGCCGACTCCACGGGCGCCTCCGCGCGGCCGGGCAGGTCCACGTCGGTCTCGACCGGGACGGGCAGCCGCAGCGCCAGCGCCCGTACGGCGTCGCCGAGTCCGCGTTCGGCGAGGACCGGCGGGTGGATGCCGCGCACCAGCTCGCGCAGTTCGGTCAGCGCCTCGGCCGAGGACTGCCGGGCCTGCGCCAGCAGCTCGCGGGCCTTCGACGGGTCCTTCTCGATCAGGGCCTCGATGGTGCCCAGGTCCATGCCCATGGCGACCAGCCGGGCCTGCGCCCCGTCGTGCAGGTCCCGTTCGATGCGGCGCAGTTCGGCGGCGGAGGTGTCGACGGCGTCGCGCCGCGTCTCGGTCAGCACGCGCACCCGCTCGGCCAGTTCGCCCTCACCGCCGAGGAGGCCGGCGGTGAGCCGGAAGTGGGCGTGCAGCATGCGCGGGGCGAGCCAGAGGGCGGGGAACAGGAGGGCGATGCCCAGCGCCGCGGCGTAGTACGCGGAGGTCTGGTCGGTGACGTGCACGAAGCCGTACCAGTACCCGTCCGGCAGCACCCGCCACAGCCCGGCCGCGATCACGAGCCCCTCCAGCGGGTACAGGGGCAGCGCGAAGGCGAGCAGCGCGAGGACGAACCCCGCCGTCATGTCGGCCGGCAGCCAGCGGAAGTCCCGCCAGGTCGCCGGGTCGCGGAGCATGCCGAAGGTGCGGGCCCACGGGTTGGCGTCCGCCGGCAGCGTCCGGTACGTCCGCGGGATCCGCACCCCGCCCCACTCGGCGGCCAGCAGCCGCCGCCGGTCCGCGAACCCCCGCACTCCCCGCAGCACCCACGGGGTGGTGACGATGCCGACGCCGATCGGGACGAGCGCGACGGACACCAGGGTCAGGCAGAAGCACAGCACCGCGCCGGGAAGGCAGATCAGTGCCAGGCCGAGTCCCCGTACGGCCGCCAGGCCCACGTTCCGTATCCGCATGCCGCCGTCGTCGCTCGTCGTCTCGAAGCCCATGGCATCAGTCTCGCGGAGGCGGCGGAGCGGGTCACGGGGCCGGGCCCCCCGGTCAGGGGGTGGTGCCAGGTACACCCCCGGCCACCGCGAGCACCTTCGCCTCCGTCTCCGGGTCCAGCCCCACCGGCGGCCGGTCCGGGCGGAGCGGGGCCGTGCCGCCGATGTCCCGCAGCCAGGCCCAGGTGTCGGAGACGGTCTCGGCGACCGGCCGGCAGCGCAGTCCCGTCGCCAGCGCGCGGGAGACGTCGGCCGTGTGCAGGGCGTCGTGCAGGTCGCTGCCCGGCGGCACCCACACCGGCAGCTGCGTCCACGGCCGCACGCCGGCGCCGAGGACGGTGTCCGGAGCCGTCCAGCGCAGTTCGGCCGCGCCGCCGGTGACCCGGACGCAGGCGTCGAGCAGGTCGCCGGTGGTGGTGTGCCCCGGCGCGGAGGCCAGGTTGTACGGCCCGCCCAGTTCCCGTTCCACCGCGCCGAGGGCCCAGGCGGCGAGGTCGCGGACGTCGACGTACTGCAGGGGCAGGTCCCGGGGCCCGGGAGCGAGCACCGGTCCGCCGCGCGCGACGCGGTCCAGCCACCACGGCAGCCGCCCGATGTTCTCGTACGGGCCGAGGATCAACCCGCTGCGCACGAGCACCGAGCGGTCCACGCCGAAGGCGTCCAGGACGGCCAGTTCGGCGCCCCGCTTGTCCAGGGCGTAGTCGCGCTGCCCGGCGTCCGCCGCGGCGCCCTCGACCAGCGGGGCGTCCTCGGCGTACCCGGCGGGCGGGGCCCAGGCGTACACGGAGCAGCTGGACACGTACACGTACCGCCCGGCGCGGCCGGCGAGCAGCCGGGCCGCGTCCCGCACCGCGCGGGGCGCCGCCGACCAGGTGTCGACGACGGCGTCCCAGGTGCCCTCGGCGAGGGCGGCGAGCCCGTCGGGTGCGGTGCGGTCGCCGTGCAGCGACCGCACCCCGGGCGGGGCCGCGTGCCGTCCCCGGTGGAAGACGGTCACCTCCCAGCCACGCCCGAGCGCCGCCTCCACGACGGCCCGCCCCACGAACTCCGTACCGCCCAGCACCAGTAGCCTCATGCGGGCCACTCTGCCCGGTGCGAGGGAGCGGGGGAACGGGCCTCTGCCGACAGCAGAGCCTCAGCGTCCGGTGGGCGGCGTGTACTTGTAGCCGACGCGCCGCACGGTCTGGATCGTCCGCCGGTGCTCGGCGCCCAGCTTGCGGCGCAGCCGGGCCACGTGCACGTCCACGGTGCGGCCGTCGCCGACGTGGCCGTAGCCCCACACGGTGGTGACGAGCTGGTCGCGGGTGTGCACCCGGTGCGGGTGCGCGACGAGGTGGGCGAGCAGCTCGAACTCCAGGTAGGTCAGGTCGAGTTGCCGCCCCTCGACGGCCGCGGTCCGGCGCGCGGCGTCGATCCGGACGAGCGGGTCGCCGAGGACCTCGGCGTCCCTGGTGGCTGCGGTGTCCCCGGTGCCCCTGCCGTCCCGCCGTGCGGTGCCGGGCACGGCCACCGGCGGGAAGGGCGGCTGCTGGTCGGCGGGGACGAGCACCAGGTAGCCGACCATGGGCGGCCGGCCCGGCAGGGTGGGCAGCGTGTGCGGGGGAGCGGGCAGCCAGGTGGCGCCCGGCGGCAGCAGGTCCGCGACGGTCACCACCTCGTCCCGGTCGACGGCCCGCAGCCGTGGGTGGCCGTGGGGGGTGGGGGAGACGGAGGACACGGAGGACAGGGAACGGGTGGTCGCCATGAGTCGTCAGCTCTTTCGCGCGAAGGGGTTCGTCGAGGACGTACGCGGTTCGCGCCGGCCGGAGGCCGGGAAGGGATCCGGGCTTTAGAGGGCCGGCGCGTTCGTCGCGCGACAACACACCCGGTCGAAGTCGTGGTGCTGACGGGAAGGCCAGAACGGCTCGAGGTCACGGCGACCTGTCGCGTCGTACTTCCGGAAGCTGGCCATGTCCCCATTGAAGCAGACACCGGCGCCCGGCAGGAGCCCCCTCTCACCGCTCGGACAACGCGCGGGGGCGCCCACCCCGACCGGTGGACGCCCCTCGGTTGCCGACTGGTGCGGCGCGGATCAGACCTGACCGGCCTTCTCCAGCGCGGAGCAGCAGGTGTCCACCAGCAGACGGGTCACCACGTACGGGTCGACGTTGGCGTTGGGACGGCGGTCCTCGATGTAGCCCTTGCCGTCCTTCTCGACCTGCCACGGGATGCGGACCGAGGCGCCGCGGTCGGAGACGCCGTAGGAGTACTCGTTCCACGGGGCGGTCTCGTGCAGGCCGGTGAGACGGTCGTCGATGCCGGCGCCGTAGTTCTTGACGTGGTCCATCGGCTTGGAGCCCTCGCCGAGCGACTCGCAGGCGGTGATGATCGCGTCGTAGCCTTCGCGCATCGCCTTGGTCGAGAAGTTGGTGTGCGCGCCCGCGCCGTTCCAGTCGCCCTTGACCGGCTTGGGGTCGAGGGTGGCGGAGACGCCGAAGTCCTCGGCGGTGCGGTAGAGCAGCCAGCGGGCCACCCACAGCTGGTCGGAGACCTCGAGCGGCGCCAGCGGGCCGACCTGGAACTCCCACTGGCCGGGCATGACCTCGGCGTTGATGCCGGAGATGCCGAGGCCGGCCTTCAGGCAGTTCTCCAGGTGCGCCTCGACGACGTCACGGCCGAAGATCTCGTCCGAGCCGACACCGCAGTAGTAGCCGCCCTGCGCGGCCGGGAAGCCGCCCTCGGGGAAGCCGAGCGGACGGGACCCCTTGAAGAAGGTGTACTCCTGCTCGATGCCGAAGATGGGCTCCTGCGCGGCGAACCGCTCGGCCAGGGCGGCCAGTTCGGCGCGGGTGTTGGACGGGTGCGGCGTCATGTCCGTGTCGAGGACCTCGCACAGCACCAGGATGTCGTCGCCGCCGCGGATCGGGTCGGGGCAGGAGAAGACCGGCTTGAGCACGCAGTCCGAGGAGCGGCCCTCGGCCTGGTTGGTGGAGGACCCGTCGAAACCCCAGACGGGCAGGGCGTCCAGACCCGCCGGGGCGTCCGTGATGATCTTCGTCTTGGAACGGAGCTTGGCCGTCGGCTCGGTGCCGTCGATCCAGATGTACTCAGCCTTGAAGGTCACGGGGCCACATCCTTCGGGGTGGGTCTTGGCGCACTTGCGGGTGCTGCGGCGCTGCGGCACTGGGGCGCCGCTTCTACTGCCGTCAGCGTGTCAACGGGCGATTTCCCGTCCGTTGCCCGTTTGTGAACCCCGTGTTACCGGGGGGTGGTGTGGCGCGACTCACGGGCCCGGGAGGCGGCTCGGCGGCTACCCCCCGCCCGGGGCGGGGGGGGGCCCCCGCCCCGGGGGGGGGGGGGGGGGGCCCCCCCCCAAACGGAAAACCCCCCCCC
>NZ_JBHXFL010000030.1:0-21057 GCF_042724095.1 Streptomyces sp. NPDC127100 | reverse complement strand
TTTTCCCGGGGCGTTGCGTTTTTGTCCACCCGGTTTTGGGGGGGGGGGGGGGGGCGCCCAGCCGGGGCCGGGGGGGGCGGCGGGGGGCCCCCCCCGGGGGGGGGGGGGGCGGAGACGCCGAGCGCGGGGGTGGAGGGGCGGTCAGCCCACCTTCTCGATCAGCGCCCGGCGGACGAGGAACTTGCCCGGCTCCCGGACCTGTTCGAACGCCGCGTCGTTGAGCAGCACGCAGCTTCCCGAGACCGAGTCGACCTGAACGGTCGTCGACCTGCCGTTGTCCAGGTTGGTCACCCGGAGCCGGGTGCCCGCCGGGAACTGGTTGCTGGACGCGGCCGGGGCGCCGCCCTCGCCGGAGAGGGTGACGGTGGAGCCGTTGCACACCTGCTCACCGGCCTGCGCGGCGCCGCCCGCCTCCCCGGCCTGCTGCCCGCCCGTTTCCTGACCGGTGTCCTGGCCGGCGCCCTGTCCTGTGTCCTGTCCTGTGTCCTGGCCGGTCTCCTGCCCGTTCCCCGGCGGCCGCGCGGTCGGGGAGTCCTGAGCCGACTCCCCGACCGCGCACCCGGACGCCTCCTGCTTGCGCTCGATCTCCTCGACGACCGCCTCCCGGTTGGCGATCCGGGCCTCCGACTGCGCGTCGGGGGCGGCCCGCTGGCCCTCGATGAACCGCAGGTTGTTGCCGAGCGCGGTGGCCAGGCCCTGGCACACGGTGGAGTCCTGCGCGGACCTGGTCTGCGCGGTCTGGGTGGTCTGCGCCGCGTTCGAGGCGTTCGCCGTCACGAAGGCCCCGCCGCCCGCCACCGACGCGGCGCCCACCAGCAGCGCGATCTTCTTCTTCGTACCGAGACTTCTCCTGCGCGACATGCGCGCCTCCTGAAGAGGTAGGGGAGCGTACGCCGCTATGTACGAGATACCGAACGGGGTGACTCAGCGGTCACGGGGATCGGCGGACGTAACCTGCGTCACGGCCGTCGCCGGGACGGACCTCAGCGGGACAGGGCGTCGCGGACCGCCTCCTCGGAGCGGCCCACGACGGCCGTACCGTCGTCCGCCGTGATGATCGGGCGCTGGATCAGCTTCGGGTGCGCGGCGAGCGCGGCGACCCAGCGGTCGCGTGACGCGTCGTCACAGGGCCAGTCCCGCAGACCAAGTTCCTTCGCGTCGGCCTCGCCGGTGCGGGTGATGTCCCACGGTTCGAGGCCGAGGCGGGTGAGAACCGCGCGGATCTCGTCCTCGCTGGGCACGTCCTCCAGGTAACGGCGGACGGTGTAGTCGGCGCCCTCCGCGTCGAGCAGGGTGATGGCGCTGCGGCACTTGGAACAGGCGGGGTTGATCCAGATCTCCATGCCGCACACGGTAGCCCGAGGGGCGCGAAACCCGTTCTCCCCGCACGCCTCAGCACCCCCGAAAGCCCTTGTGGCCAGGGGCTTTTGTCAGTGGAAGGGGGTAAAATAGAAGCAGTGTTCGAGGGTGTCGCCGGGGTGGCCGGACGGCACCCCGACCGCGACAGGAGGATGCCCGTGCCCGCTGCCGCACTGAAGCAGAAGCCGTTGCCCACCCAGTCGACCGCCAAGCGCCCCGTCCTGCTCGACCTGCCGTACGCACCCGTGGAGAAGAGCCCGCTGCCGGCGGGCCGCCCCCGCGAGTGGTACGTCACGCACAACCGCCGGCTCAAGGCGATGCGCCTCGCCATCGCCCTGCTCGACTCCGGCGTCCACCTGCCCCGGCAGGCCCGCAACGAGACGATACGCAGCACCGCGGAGACGATCGGCGTGCACCCGCCGTCGGACACCACGTGCCACATGGTGCGGGCACTGATGCGGTACTCGCGGTGACGCGGGCGCCGGGTGCCGGCCGCTGCCGTCCGGTACCCGGCGTCGCGGGTGCGCCCCCGGTGCCCCCTACGCCGACAGCTCCCGCTCCAGAGGGGTCCGGAAACGCGGTGTGATCCGGGTCGCGCCCACCCAGCCCCGCAGCCGCTCGGCCTCCGCCGCGATCGCCGCCCCGGCGTCGCGTCCGAGCCCCTCGGCGCCCGGCACCCGCCAGACGATCTCCCCGTCGGCCCGCTGGGCCCAGCCGCCGACCACGCGGCCGTCCCACCACACCGTCGGGCCGACGTTGCCGCTGCCGTCGAACAGCATCGGCCGCAGCCCGGGCTCCAGGTACCAGTCCCGGTGCCGCCAGCCCATCGCCGTCGGATCCAGCGCGGGCAGCAGCGCGGCCCAGGGCCCGGCGGGCGCCGCCACCGGACCGGCGTCCCCCGCGGCCACGTACCCCGTGCCCTCGTCCAGCGTCACCTCCTCCGCGCCGATCGCCGCCAGCGCCCGGCGCACCTCCGTCACCCGCCACCCCGTCCACCACTTCAGGTCCTCCTCGGTGGCCGGCCCGCATGCCCCCAGCCACCGGCGCAGCAGCTCCGCCTGCGCCTCCGCGGTGTCCAGCCCGGGATGTTCGGGCGCCGGCGCCCAGCGGAACTGGCTGGACGTCCACGACCCCAGCGGCCGGCCCCGCACGACCTTGCCCTCCACGCCCAGCACCTTCAGCAGCCGGGTGGAGACCGTGTGCACGCCTTCGTAGTTCTTCCCGGCCGCGTACACGAAGCGTTCCTTCAGCCGCGGTTCGTCCCGGGACAGCTCGGCCGCCGTCGCCTGTCCGCGCCGGGCCAGCGCCGCCAGCAACGACTCCTCGACCTCCGCCAGCCAGGCCGCGTCCGGTGCCCCGGCGGCCGCCATGTGCTTGAGCAGCGCGGCCCGCTCCCGGGCGGCCACCGCGAGACCGGTCGAGGCGTGCACGACCGCCGTCAGCCCGGCCGGGAGGACGAACACGGTGTGCCGCATGCCGTGCATCCGGACCAGCGTCCCGTCCTCGTAGAGCGCGCGCTCCGTCTCGGCCACCGTCTTCGCCGGGTCCGCCAGCCGTGCCCCTACGGCCAGGTACACCGTCGAGGGATCCGTGCCGTGCAGCGCCACCAGCGAACCGGCGACCTCCTCGGGGCTCCCCGCCCGGGCCCCGCCCGCCAGCCGCTGCCGCAGCGCGAGCCGCGCCCGCCGCTCGGCCCCTGCGATGTACCGCCGTCCGTCACCCATCCCGGCCTCCGCCCGCCCGTCGCCTCCCGGAACGGCCATCCTGCCCGACCCCACTGACAGCCGGCCCGGGCCGTGCCGTTCACAGCCCGGGAGCGCCCCACACCGGGAACCACCGGCCCAGGTCCTCCTCGAGAGGCAGCTCGCCGGCGAGCACCGCGCGGATCCGCAGCTCCAGCGCGTTGTCCCGCTGCTGCCGGTCACCGGGCAGGGGCGCGAAGGGGTAGAAGGTGCCCCTCTTGTAGAGGTAGACGAGCGCGAGCCGCCGCCCGTCGTCGTCGCGGAAACCGGCCAGGGAGCACAGCAGCTGCGGCCCGAAGCCGTTGACCTCCATCGAGCTGTTCACCGCGTGCAGGTCGTTCACGAGCGCCGGCAGCTCGTCGGGGGAGCGGTGCGAGACGAGCCAGGAGTAGCCGTAGGCGTCGTGGCGCAGCTCCACCGGCGTCCGGCCGGCGTCCGCGTCCAGCAGGGCCCGGACCTCGCGGTGCGTCTGCTCGAAGGCGGCGCCCTCGACCGTCGCGAAGCACACCGCGCCCCGCCCGGTCGGCGTGAAGCCGGCCGCCGGCCGAAGGGTCAGTGCCGCCGAGGGGAGCGCGAAGAGCCGGTCCAGGTCGGGCGTGACGGGCTTGGAGCGGCCGAGCAGGATGTCCAGCAGGCCCATGGTCCTCAGGCCTTTCCGGGCGTCGCCGCCTCACCCAGTTCGGCGGAGATCCGGCCCAGCTGCTCGAGCCGCTGCTCCAGGCTGGGATGCGTGCCGAAGAGCCGTGCGAGGCCGGGCTCGGCGCCGAAGGCGGGCGTGAAGTAGAAGGCGTTGAAGGCCTGGGCCGTGCGCAGGTCCTTGGTCGGGATGCGGGCGATGTCGCCGGTCACCTTGGTGAGCGCCGCGGCCAGCGCCGAGGGACGGCCGGTGAGCAGGGCGGCGGCCCGGTCGGCGGCCAGCTCCCGGTACCGGGACAGGGCCCGGATCAGCAGGAAGCTGAGCGCGTACACGGCCGCGGAGACGCCCATCACGGCCGCGAACACGACCAGGGTGTTCTGGTCCCGCCGTCCGGCGCCGAACAGCTGCGAGTAGAAGGCGAACCGCACGATCAGCCCCGCGATCACGCCCAGGAACGACGCGATCGTGATCACGGCGACGTCCTTGTGCGCCACGTGCGACAGCTCGTGCGCGAGCACGCCCTCCAGCTCGGCCGGCTCCAGCCGGCGCAGCAGCCCGGTGGTCACGCAGACCACCGCGTTGTCCGGGTTCCGCCCGGTCGCGAACGCGTTCGGCATGTCCATCGCGGACACGGCGACCACGGGCTTCGGCATGCCGGCCATCGCCGACAGCCGGTCGACCACCGCGTGCAGCTCCGGGTACTCGTCCCGCTCCACGATCCGGCCGCGCATCGCGAACAGCGCGATGCGGTCGGAGAACCAGTACTGCGCCCCGAACATCAGGGCCACGATCACCACGACCAGGACCCAGGACTTCAGCAGCACGATCAGCGCGGCGAAGAAACCGACGTACAGCAGGCCCAGCAGGAACAGCGTGGTGCCCATGCGCACGGTCAGTCGCCGGTCGCTCCGGAAGCGGCTCTGCATCTGGATCACCCCGCAGTCGCGCACTCGTCCCGCAAATCCAGTGTGCACCCGGCGCACCCCGTGAACGGGTCGCGGCCGCCACCGGAGGCGGCAAAGAAGAGGCCCTAGTAGTGGGGCGAGCGGAAGTTGATGTAGCCGAGCAGGACGATCACGCCGGCCACGCAGCCGAGCACCACGGCGGTGGACACCCACGACGAGCGGCGGCCGGATCCCACGTGGTCGGGAGCGGCACGGAAGGGGACCGGCCCGGGCGGGTTCTCCTTCCAGCGCGCGGCGAGCATCCTGGCGCGCGCGGAGGGTTCCTTGTGCTCGGCACCGTCCGCCCACCTGAGGTCGAACTCGCGTTCCTCGTCGTCCCGATCGGACATGCCCTCTCCCCGTCCCCTGACCCGGCCATCGTGTCAGGGCCATGATCCCCAAACCCGGTGCCCCGGGGAAGCTTTTCGGCCAACGACGGAGCCCCCGCCCCCTGACGAGCAGGGGGCGGGGGCTCCGCACGGTCCGGGGCACGGCCCGGGTGCCGGTCACACGTCGAAGTACATCTCGAACTCGTGCGGGTGCGGACGCAGCTGCAGCGGGGCGATCTCGTTCGCGCGCTTGAAGTCGATCCACGTCTCGATCAGGTCCGGCGTGAATACGTCGCCCTGGAGGAGGAACTCGTGGTCGGCCTCGAGGCGGTCGAGGACGGCGCCGAGGGAGGTCGGGACCTGCGCGACGTTGGCGTGCTCCTCGGGAGCCAGCTCGTAGAGGTCCTTGTCGATCGGCTCGGCCGGCTCGATCTTGTTCTTGATGCCGTCCAGGCCCGCGAGGAGCAGCGCCGAGAAGGCCAGGTACGGGTTGCCGGAGGCGTCCGGGGCGCGGAACTCGACGCGCTTGGCCTTCGGGTTCGAGCCCGTGATCGGGATGCGCATCGCGGCGGAGCGGTTGCGCTGCGAGTAGACCAGGTTCACCGGCGCCTCGAAGCCCGGCACCAGGCGGTGGTAGGAGTTCACCGTCGGGTTGGTGAAGGCCAGCAGCGACGGGGCGTGCTTGAGGATGCCGCCGATGTAGTAGCGGGCGGTGTCCGACAGGCCGGCGTAGCCCTGCTCGTCGTAGAACAGCGGCTCGCCGTTGGTCCACAGCGACTGGTGGACGTGCATGCCCGAGCCGTTGTCACCGAAGATCGGCTTCGGCATGAAGGTCGCCGTCTTGCCGTTCTTCCAGGCCACGTTCTTCACGATGTACTTGAAGAGCTGGAGGTCGTCCGCGGCGGCGAGCAGCGTGTTGAACTTGTAGTTGATCTCCGCCTGGCCGGCGGTGCCCACCTCGTGGTGCTGGCGCTCGACCTTCAGGCCGGACCGCTCCAGCTCCAGGGAGATCTCGGCGCGCAGGTCGGCGAAGTGGTCGACCGGCGGGACCGGGAAGTAGCCGCCCTTGTAGCGGACCTTGTAACCGCGGTTGTCCTCGAGGGCACCGGTGTTCCAGGCGCCGGCCTCGGAGTCGATGTGGTAGAAGGACTCGTTCGCGCTGGTGGCGAAGCGGACGGAGTCGAAGACGTAGAACTCGGCCTCGGGACCGAAGAACGCCGTGTCGGCGATGCCGGTGGAGGCGAGGTAGGCCTCGGCCTTCTTCGCCACGTTCCGCGGGTCGCGGGAGTACTGCTCGCCCGTGATCGGGTCGTGGATGAAGAAGTTGATGTTGAGCGTCTTGTCCCGGCGGAACGGGTCGATGCGCGCGGTGGACAGGTCGGGGCGCAGGGACATGTCCGACTCGTGGATGGCCTGGAAGCCGCGGATCGAGGACCCGTCGAAGGCCTGCTCGTCGTCGGGGTCGAACGCCTCGGCGGGCAACGTGAAGTGCTGCATGACGCCCGGCAGGTCGCAGAACCGGACGTCGACGAACTTGACGTCCTCGTCCGCGATGAACTTCTTGGCCTCGTCGGCGTTCTGGAACATCCAGCTCCTCCTACTCCCGACCGTCCCGCCGGGGTGGTAGATCGTTCGTGCGGCCAGTGCGGGTGGCACACGCTGCATCGACCCTAAGGACGGGTGATTTCTCGGGCGTGACCCGTTTGTTTCGCAGAAGTTAACCGGTTCCCTCCCAGCCTAGGCCTCAACCGTGTACGGCACACCCCGCTGCGCACCCCACCGTTCCCCGGGCATATCGGGGCCCAGTACCGTGGACGGGTGGACAACAGGCAAGCAATCGGATCGTGGCTCTCCGGGCCGCGCGCGGCCATCGAAGGGGCCGGCGCCGATCTCGGATACCGGGGTGAGCAGCTCGGGCTGCCGGAGGAGGGGCCGGGCTCCATCGCCCGTCCGGGCCGCAGGCTGGGCGCCCTCGCCGTGGACTGGGCCCTGTGCTCCCTGATCGCATACGGCCTGATCACGGGCAGCTACGGCCAGACGGCGAGCAACTGGGCCCTGCTGATCTTCTTCGTGCTCAGCGTCCTGACCGTCGGCACGGTCGGCTTCACCCCGGGCAAGCGCCTCTTCGGCCTGCGTGTGGTGGAGCTGGGCACGGGCCGCGTCAGCCCGGGGCGCGCGCTGCTGCGGTCGGCCCTGCTGTGCGTCGCGGTCCCCGCGCTGATCTGGGACCGGGACGGCCGCGGGCTGCACGACCGGCTGGCCCGCACCGTGGAGGTCCGGATCTAGCGTCCGCCGGCCGCCGGCGCGGCACGGTGACGACGATGGGGCGCCCGGAGTGATCCGGGCGCCCCATCGTCGCGGGTGCGTCGTGGTGCCACGAGCGGGCACCGCCGGCTCAGCGCCGGGGGTTGCCGCCCTTCGGCATGCGCATGCCCTTGGGCATCGGGCCCTTGGGCAGGGGCATGTTGCTCATCAGGTCGCCCAGGGCGCGCAGCCGGTCGTTGGTCGCGGTGACCTGCGGGCCGGTCAGGACGCGCGGGAGCTTGAGCATGGTCGTGCGCAGCTTCTTCAGCTCGACCTGGCCCTCGCCGGTGCCCACGATCAGGTCGTGGACCGGCACGTCGGCGACGATCCGGTTCATCTTCTTCTTCTCGGCCGCGAGCAGGGACTTCACCCGGTTCGGGTTGCCCTCGGCGACCAGCACGATGCCGGCCTTGCCGACCGCTCGGTGCACCACGTCCTGGCTGCGGTTCATCGCCACCGCGGGGGTCGTGGTCCAGCCCCGGCCGATGTTGTCCAGCACCGCCGCGGCGGCGCCCGGCTGGCCCTCCATCTGCCCGAAGGCCGCCCGCTCGGCCCGGCGCCCGAAGACGATCGCCGTCGCGAGGAAGGCGAGCAGCAGGCCCAGGATGCCGAGATAGATGGGGTGACCGACCAGGAAACCGATCGCGAGGAGGACACCGAAGACGACGATGCCGACACCCGCGAGCACAAGACCGATCTTCTTGTCGGCCTTGCGGGTCATCTTGTAGGTCAGAGCGATCTGCTTCAGTCGCCCGGGGTTCGCAGCGTCCGCTGCAGGTTCCTTCCTCGCCATGACGTGAAGTCTACGTGGCCCGGAAGGCGCCGACGACGGCAGTGCCCGGCACCGCCGTACGGGGGAGGTCAGAGGTGGCCGGCGACGACCTGCTGCTGCAGGACCCGCTCGGTCTCGATGCGGTCCTTGGCCCGGCGGCGGTCCTCCAGCACGGAGGTCCAGGCGTTGCGCCGGGCGGTGCGCTGGCCGCGGCTCATCAGCAGCGACTCGACGGCCCGCAGGGCGTCGGTGAACGAAGGGATGGCGGTGGCGCGAACGGGCGCGGCCTGCATGGCGGAGGTCTCCCTCGGTGCGGATCCGGGTACGGAAGTACGTCCTGTGATTCCAGGGTCACTGATTGGTGTTACCAGGGCGTGACCCGCCGGTCAAACGCACATGAAGTGGTGGTGACGGGGCCCGGAACGGCGCCGCGGCCCCGACCGGTGTCCTCATCTGCGAGGACGGTCGGGGCCGCGGTACATCGGCCGATACCGCCGAGTAGGGGCTTGTGCGTGAATTCACACGCGGCGCGCCCCCGCCGGGCGGGCGAGGGCTGACGGCGCGTCAGACGGCCTGGCCGGCGACGACGGTGTCGCGCTTCTCGACCGCCATCCGGTAGAGCCGCCCGGCGCGGTAGGAGGAGCGCACCAGCGGGCCGGACATCACGCCGGAGAAGCCGATCTGCTCGGCCTCCTCCTTGAGCTCCACGAACTCCTGCGGCTTGACCCAGCGCTCCACGGGGTGGTGGCGCACGGACGGACGCAGGTACTGCGTGATGGTGATCAGCTCGCAGCCGGCCTCGTGCAGCTGCTTCAGCGCCTCGCTGACCTCCTCACGGGTCTCGCCCATGCCGAGGATCAGGTTCGACTTGGTGACCAGCCCGTAGTCACGGGCGTCGGTGATCACCTTCAGGGAGCGCTCGTAGCGGAAGCCGGGGCGGATCCGCTTGAAGATGCGCGGCACGGTCTCGACGTTGTGCGCGAAGACCTCCGGGCGCGAGTCGAAGACCTCGCGGAGCAGCTCCGGCACCGCGTTGAAGTCGGGGGCCAGCAGCTCGACCTTGGTGCGGCCGTCCTGGCGCCCGGCGGTCTGCTGGTGGATCTGGCGCACCGTCTCGGCGTACAGCCAGGCACCGCCGTCCGGCAGGTCGTCGCGGGCCACGCCGGTGATGGTGGCGTAGTTCAGGTCCATGGTGACCACGGACTCGCCGACCCGGCGCGGCTCGTCGCGGTCGAGCGCCTCGGGCTTGCCGGTGTCGATCTGGCAGAAGTCGCAGCGCCGGGTGCACTGGTCGCCGCCGATGAGGAAGGTCGCCTCGCGGTCCTCCCAGCACTCGTAGATGTTCGGGCAGCCGGCTTCCTGGCAGACCGTGTGCAGGCCCTCGCTCTTCACGAGGTTCTGCATCTTCGTGTACTCGGGACCCATTTTCGCCCGGGTCTTGATCCACTCGGGCTTGCGCTCGATGGGGGTCTGGCTGTTGCGGACCTCCAGGCGCAGCATCTTGCGTCCGTCGGGTGCGACTGCGGACACGACCGGCTCCCTAGCGTTCGATTCTTCGGCGACCTTCAGGGTACGCCCGTTGATTTGATGCCCGGCGAGGGTGACGGCCTTGCTGGGGACTGCCGGCCCCCAGGCCCCTGCTCGGGCCTGGACGACCTCCTGCGGGAACGCCGGACGGGCCGCGTTTATGCCGCCGGCGCCGGGATCAGGCCGGGGTCTTCTCGATCTCCCTCGGCTTCAGGTCCGCGTTCTCCAGGACGTCGCGCAGGTGGCGCTCCACCACCGGGAGCACGTCCTCGATGGTCACGTCCCGGCCCAGCTCGTTCGCCAGGGAGGCGACGCCCGCGTCGCGGATGCCGCACGGGATGATCCTGTCGAACCAGGTGTTGTCCGGGTTCACGTTGAACGAGAAGCCGTGCATGGTGACGCCCTTCGCGACCCGGATGCCGATCGCGGCGATCTTGCGGTCCTCGCGGCGCTGGCCCGCGTTGGACGGGGCGTACTCCGGCCCGTTGAGGCGGGGGTCGAACTCCTCGTCGGTCAGCCGAGGGTCGAAGTCCAGGGACAGACCGCCGAGGGCCGGGCGCTTCTCCACCGGGTCGCCGAGGACCCAGACCCCGCTGCGGCCCTCGACCCGGGTGGTCTCGACGCCGAACTCCGCGCAGGTGCGGATCAGGGCCTCCTCCAGCCGCCGTACGTGGGCGACGACGTCCACCGGGCGCGGGAGCTTCTGGATCGGGTAGCCGACCAGCTGGCCCGGGCCGTGCCAGGTGATCTTGCCGCCGCGGTCCACGTCGACGACCGGCGTGCCGTCGAGGGGCCGCTCCTCGTCCGCGGTGCGCCGCCCGGCGGTGTAGACCGGCGGGTGCTCGAGGAGCAGCACCGTGTCGGGGACCTCGTCGGCGAACCGCGCGGCATGCACCCGGCGCTGCTCGTCCCACGCCTCCTGGTAGTCGACACGGTCGGCGCCGAACCCCATGCGGACGAACCGGAGCTCACTCACGGCAAGAGCCTCCCTGGAAGGTCGTAAGGCACGAACCGTGCCCACGCCACTGTACGACCGGCCGCCGGACCTCCGTCGGGGGGCCGCTGTCCGTCAGCTCGACACGGAATCCTCACACGATCGGATGAATGCCCCCGAAAGTATGCGATGAGCTGCTTACTCTCCGCTACATTCGCGCCGTTCACGAGGCCATCAGGGCTGCTCACAGGCGCTCCGGGCACGACGAGGGCCCGGAAGGCAGGAGACCGCACCGCACCATGACGGAACGACCCGCGCAGCGCACCCCCAACCGCCAGCTCGCCGCGCTCATCGCCGAGGCGGGGTTCTCCCATGCGGGTCTCGCGCGACGCGTCGACCAGCTCGGACTCGAGCACGGCCTGGACCTGAGATACGACAAGACGTCCGTCACCCGGTGGCTGCGCGGCCAGCAGCCCCGCGGCACCACCCCCGCCCTGATCGCCGAGGTCTTCACCCGGCGTCTCGGCCGCCGCCTCACCGCCCAGGACCTCGGCCTGGACGCCTGCGCCCCCGTCTACGCGGGCCTCGAGTTCGCCGCCGGCCCGGAGGAGGCCGTCGACATCGTCAGCGGGCTGTGGCGCAAGGACTCCGGCAGCCACGCCGAGCTGCGCAAGATCGCCTTCACCCCGGCCGGCCTCGTCGTCCCCAGCCGGGACTGGCTGATCGGCCGCGCCGACGAGAGGGTGGCCCGCACCGAGGTGCCCGTCCGCATCCCCGCGCAGGGCCGTCCGGCGTTCCCCGGCGGCCCGGCGCCGCTCGCCCCCGCCCGCAGGCGGGTGCCGGCCGACCGCGGGCCCGGCCAGAAGGTCACCGGCGGTGACCTCGCCGCGCTGCGCTCGGTGGGCGAGCTGTTCCGGAGCCTGGACGACCGGTACGGCGGCGGACACGCCCGCCAGGCCCTCGTGCGCTACCTGGAGCACGAGCTGGAGCCGATGCTGCGCGGCAGCTACGGCGAGCAGACCGGCCGCCGGCTGTTCGCCGCGGCCGCCGACCTGACCCGGCTCGCGGGCTGGACGTCGTACGACATCGCCGCGCACGGGCTCGCCCAGCGCTACTTCGTGCAGGCCCTGCGGCTCGCCCAGGCGGCCGGGGACCGGGCGTACGGCTCGTACGTGCTGGTCACCATGAGCCGCCAGGCCGTCTACCTCGGCCACGGCCGCGAGGCCGTGCAGCTCGCGCGCGTCGCCCAGCAGGGCGTCGGCACGTCGGCGCCGCCGGTGGTGCAGACGCTGCTGCACGCCGCCGAGGCGCGGGCGCACGGCGTGCTCGGCGAGGTGCGGGCGTGCACGGCCGCCCTGGTGCGGGCCGAGCGCGCCCTGGAGGCCGCCCGGCCCGGGGACGAGGTGCCGCACTGGGCGCGCTTCTTCGACGAGGCCCAGCTCGCCGACGAGCTCGGGCACTGCCACCGCGACCTCCAGCAGTTCCGCGCCGCCGCCCAGCACGCGGAGCGCTCCCTGCAACTGCGCGCCCCCGCCTACGCCCGCAGCCGCCTGTTCTGCCGGGTCGTCCTCGCCACCGCCCGCCTGGGCCTCGGCGAACTCGACCAGGCCTGCCAGCTCGCCGCCGAGGCCGCCGGACAGGCGGCCGAGATGCGGTCGGTGCGGGCGGCGGAGTACGTGCGCGACTTCGAACGGCGCCTGGAGCCGTACCGGGACGCGGCACCGGTGCGCGGCTACCGGGACCGGGTGGCCGCCATGGGGTAGCCGACGCGCTGTCCACGACGCCACGCACGTTCCGGCGCGGGAGCCGCGCCCCGGCGTGCGGGCCGGGGCCCCCGCGCCGGGGACGTGCGTCAGGCCGCCCGCGCCGCCGGCAGCGGCTCCGCCCGGTGCATCGAACCGCCCGCGCCCAGGTCCGTCAGGATCGCCGCCGAGGCCCGCTGGGCCGAGTGCAGCGCCCCCTGGACGGTGCTGGTGTCGCGGTGGTCGCCGCACACGTACAGGCCGGCCAGCAGCCGCACCGGCCGGTGCGGGTCGTGCGGCGGGCGCATGGCCGGCACCGCGTCGGCCGTGTGGTGCACGGCCAGGGTCTCCCAGCGGCCGGTCGGCGTGCCGTACAGGCGGGCCAGGTGGATGCGGACGGCGGCGTCCACGTCGGACGGCACGGGACCGAGGACCGTCGACGAGACCAGGGCGCGGCCGGCCGGCGCGCGCGACGGGTCCACGTGGCTGACCACCGCCGTGTGGGCGACCGGACCGCCGCGGTCCGCGTCGAGCAGCAGGGACGCGCCGGTCGCCGGGGGCTCGTCGGTCGTGTGGTGCACCACCGTCACCGGATGGAAGTCCGGCACCCGCAGGCCCGGCAGCAGCTCGGCGGCGGCCCGGGCGTCGGTCGCCACCAGGACGGCCCGGCACCGGATGACGCCGTGCTCGGCGGTGGTCACGGCGTTGGTGGCGACCGAGGTGACCCGGACGCCGGTGTGCAGGGTGCCCGGCGGCAGCCTCCGTGCCAGCAGCTCCGGCACGGTCTCCGCGCCGCCCTCGGGCAGCACCGGCCGCCCGCTCGCGAAGGCGCGCAGCGCGAGGTCGGCACACCGGCTGGAGGTGGTCAGGTCCGGGTCGTGCAGCAGCGCGGCGAGCAGGGGGCGCAGGAAGCCGTCGATCGTGCGGGCGGGCAGTCCGCGGGCCGCCAGTGCCTGGGCCGCGGGCAGCTCCGGGCGGGCCAGCAGCCGTTCGACCGGCGTGCTCGCGAGGCGGGTCAGCGCGGCGCCGAGCCGGGCCTGGTCGACGGCGGTGCCCAGCGGAGCGCCCGTGCGGGGCCGGGGGGCGGACGCGGGCCTTCCCGGCACCCGGGAGGCGGGAATCACGCGCCGGGGCGCGGAAACCGACCGTGGGGCGCCCGCGAGGGCGCGCACCGTATGGAGTGCGCCCCGTGCGCCCCGGGTGCCGGCCGGGGCACCCGCGCGATGGTGGCGACCCTCGCTGTGCAGCAGCACCCCGGGCGCGAACGGCAGCAGCGCGAGGCCGTCCAGCCCGGGGACGAGGCGCAGTTCGGGATACGCCGTGGAGAGCAGCTGTCCGATCCTGTCGAGACGGAATCCGTCGACCTTCTCGGTCGCCATCCGGCCGCCCACGCCGTGGGCGGCCTCCAGGACCGTGGTCGTCACTCCTGCGCTGGTCAGCCGATGCGCCGCGGCGAGGCCGGCGATCCCGGCCCCCACGACGACGACGTCCGCCTGGTACGCGGGCTCAAGCACGTGCCCCTCCTCGAGGTTGCGCGGCCGCTGGAGACGTGATGCCCCCAACCGGCTTGAGGGATACCCGAGTTCACCCCGAGATTAAGGCCGGGAACGGTCAGGGGGAGTCGCACGGAGGCAGGGCACGGTCGCACGGCGGTCGCATAGGGATGCCGTACGGTCGTCAAACGGTCACAAGGAGGCCGGCCCCTGTCTCACAGCGCCGCCCGGATCGCCCCGTCGATCTCCGGGAACGCGAACCGGAAGCCCGACTCCAGGAGACGGGCCGGGAGCACGCGGGCGCTGCCCAGGACGTCGCCGGACATCTCGCCGAGCACGGCCCGCAGCACCGGCGCGGGCACCGGGAAGGGCGTCGGCCGGTGCAGCACCCGCCCCATCGCCGCGGTGATCTCCCGGTTCGTCGTCGGGTGCGGGGCGGTGACGTTGAAGGGGCCGGAGAGGTCGTCCCGGTCCAGGAGGTGCCGGATCGCCGCCACCTCGTCGTGCAGCGCGACGAACGACCAGTACTGCGAGCCGTCGCCCAGCCGCCCGCCGAGCCCCGCCCTGAACAGCGGGAACAGCCGCGCCCAGGCCCCGCCCTGCCGGGAGACGACCAGCCCGGTCCGGACGAACACCGTCCGCACGCCCGCCTCCCGGGCGGGTGCCGCCGCGTCCTCCCACTCCACGCACAGCGACGGCAGGAAGCCCTCGCCCGCGGGCGCGCTCTCGTCGACGGGCCGGTCGCCGGTCTCCCCGTAGAAGCCGATCGCGCTGCCGTTCACGAAGACCCGCACGGGCCGCCGGAGCGAGGCGACGGCCTCGGCGAGCGCCCTGGTGCCGTTCACCCGGCTGTCGCGCACGCGCGCCTTGTACGCGTCGGTCCAGCGGCGGTCGCCCACCCCCGCCCCGGCCAGGTTGACCACGGCGTCGCACCCCTCGAGCCCCGCCGCGTCCACGCGTCCGGCGACGGCGTCCCACCGGACCTCGTCCGGCCCCTGCGGCGCGCGCCGCACCAGGCGCACCACCTCGTGGCCGTCCGCGGTCAGGGACCGCACCAGTGCGCTGCCGATGAGACCGGAGGCGCCGGCCACCGCGATACGGGAACGTTCCGAGTCGTCCATGGGCCCATCCTGCCCGGAACCGGGGGAAGATCGCCGTCCGGAACGCGCGCCGTACAGTGATCGCCATGCCAGTCGCCCACATACGCCCCGCCCGGTCCGAGGACGAGCAGCCGCTGCGCCTGCTCGACCGCGCGACCTGGTCGTACCAGCACGCCGTCTCGCCCCCGCCGGGGCCGGACGACCCCTTCTTCCGGGAGCACTCGGGCCCCGCGGACCACCTCGTCGCCGAGCTCGACGGCGGCCTCGTCGGCTACGTCCGCCTCGGCTTCCCGACGCCACTGGCCTCCAACACCCACGTCCGCCAGATCCGCGGCCTCGCCGTCGCCGACGCGGCCCGCGGCCACGGCGTCGGCCGGGCCCCTCGTCCGCGGCGCCGTCGCGGAGGCCCGCCGGCTGGGCGCCCGCCGCATCACCCTGCGCGTCCTCGGCCCCAACACCGCGGCCCGCAGGCTCTACGAGTCCGAGGGGTTCACCGTCGAGGGCGTCCAGCCGGGCGAGTTCTTCCTGGACGGCAGTTACGTCGACGACGTGCTCATGGGACGGCCGCTGGTGTAGGTCCCGGGGCCGCCGGGCGGTGCCACCCGGCGGCGCGGCTCGCGTCGCGGGCGGACCGGATCAGCCCGACAGTAGGACCATGCGTGTCTTCCGAGGTCCGCGCGGCCCGCGGGAACGGCGTGCGGACCGCATACCGGCGCCCGTCAGGGTGCTGCTGTGCTGCGTGCCCGGCATCGCCGCCGCCGCGGCGCTGGCGATGTGCGCGGGCGGTGTCGAACGGGCCTCCGACCCGCACGTCCGCGCGGCCACCGTCCCGCGGCACACGGCCCCGCGGCCGCCCGTCGTGCCCCGCTCGGCCTGGCTGGGCGGCGAGGCCCGCACCCAGCCGGCCCCGCGCTACGACGACGAGGTCCGCGCGGTCTTCGTCCACCACACCGACACCCCGAACGACTACGACTGCGCCGACGTGCCGGCCATCCTCCGCGGGGTCTACACGGGCCAGACCGGCGCCCGGGACTGGGACGACATCGGCTACAACTTCGTCGTCGACCGCTGCGGCACCATCTACGAGGGCCGCGCCGGCGGCATCGACCGCCCCGTCACCGGCGCCCACACCCAGGGCTTCAACCACCGCACCACCGGGATCGCCGCCCTCGGCACCTTCACCGCCGGCGTCCCCGTGCCGGACGCTCTGACCGACGCGATCGCCGCCCTCGCCGCCTGGAAACTGGGGCCCACCGACACCGACCCGCGCGGGACGGTCCGCCTGGTCTCCAGCAACGGCCTCAGCCGGTACGCCGCCGGCAGCACCGCCACCCTGCCCGCCGTCGCGGGGCACGGGGAGGGCTACCAGACCAGCTGCCCCGGCGAGGCCCTCACCGCCCGGCTCCCGCACATCAGGGACCTCGCGGCCCGCCTCCAGGGCAGGACCGGCTGACCGGGCGGGGCCGCCTCAGCCCGGCCCGAAGCGCTCCCACAGCCGCGGCAGGCGTTCGGCGACGGCCCGGTCGTCCTCCAGGTCGACCGGGGCGCCCAGCGGCTCCGCAGGCGCGGGCGCGATGCCGAGGTCGGGGGCGACGGTGCCGGTGAGCTGCTCGTAGGCCTCGTCGGCCGCGTAGCCGAGTTCCTCCCCGTCGCCGTCCAGCTCCTCGTCGAAGTCGTCCAGCAGCTCGGCCAGGGAGTCGGGCTCGTGCACCGCGCCCTCGTACACCTCGCGGCCCTGGCCGATCAGCCAGCACCGGAAGTAGTCGAAGGCGTCGTCGCTCGCCCCGCCGAGCAGTATCCACGCGGCGGCCCACAGGTCCCACGTGCAGGCCCGGTTGTAGCGGGCCTCGAAGTGGCGGGCGAAGTCCAGGACGAGGTCCGGGTCCAGTTCGAGGAGCCGCTCCAGGAGCAGGTCGGCCTGGTCCTCGGGGTCACCGTCGGCGCCGCGCCGGGCCGCGTCGATCAGCTCCCAGAACTCCGTCTCGTCCATCACGGGTCCAGCATCGGCCCTGCGGGGGTACGACGCACGCGGAGCGGATCGGATCGTTATGTCCGGGCGGGCGGCGCCTCCGGCCGGCCGTCGTCCCCGTACAGCGCGGAGAGCCGCCGGGCGTCCCGGGCGAAACGTTCACGCAGTTCCGAGGGCGCCAGCACCTCCACCTCCGCTCCGAGCGCCCTGAGCTGGGCGAGGGCGACCTCCTCGGACTCCACCGGCATCGTCACCGTCACCCACCCGTCCGCGTCCGGCCCGCCGGCGGCCTCCAGGGCCTCCCGGGCGGCCGGCGCGTCCACGGCGTACGGCAGCCCCCGCACGCCCTCCGCGGACAGCCGTACCACGACCTCCGCCCGCAGGATCGAGCGCGCGAACTGCGCGGCCCGCTCCGCCCAGAAAGCGGGCAGGTCGAACTCCCCGTCCCGCGTGAACCGCTCCTCGCCCGGATCCACCGCCGTGAACCGGTCGATCCGGTACACCCGGAACGAGCCCCCGTCCGCCACCCGCGCGCACAGGTACCAGACCCCCGCCTTCAGGACGAGCCCGTAGGGCTCCAGCTCCCGGACGACCTCGTCCTCCCCGCGCCGGTAGCGCGCGGTGAGCCGCCGGTCGTCCCACACCGCGTCCGCGACCGCCGGCAGCAGCCCGGGCGTCTCCGGCTCCCGGAACCAGCTCGGCGCGTCCAGGTGGAACCGCTGCGCCGCCGTACGGGAGGCGTCCCGCAGCGAGGGCAGCAGCGCGGCCGACACCTTCAGGCGGGCCGCCGACGCCGCGTCCTCCAGGCCCATCTCGCGCAGCGCCCCGGGGACCCCGGACAGGAACAGCGCCTCGGCCTCGCCGCGCGCCAGCCCCGTGAGCCGCGTCCGGTACCCGCCGACCAGCCGGTACCCCCCGGCCCGGCCCCGCTCGGCGTACACCGGCACGCCCGCGTCCGACAGGGCCTGCGCGTCCCGCGTCACGGTCCGCTCCGACACCTCCAGCTCCCGGGCCAGCTCGGCGGCGGTCATGGCCGGGCGGGACTGGAGCAGCAGCACCATCTTGATGAGGCGGGCAGCACGCATGCGCACATCATGCAGGAGGCCCCCGCCGAAGCGGGGGCCTCCTCGGGTCAGAGCCTCACAGGCCGTAGCGCTCGCGCGCCTCCTTCACGGCCGTCGCCTGGACCTCGCCGCGCTTGGCGAGCTGGGCCAGGGCCGCGACCACGATGGACTCGGCGTCCACGCCGAAGTGGCGGCGGGCCGCCTCACGGGTGTCCGACAGACCGAAGCCGTCGGCACCCAGCGAGGACCAGTCCTGCTCGACCCACTGCGCGATCTGGTCCGGGACCTGGCGCATGTAGTCGGAGACCGCCAGCACCGGGCCCTCGGCACCCTGGAGCGCCTGGCGGACGTACGGGACCCGCTCCTCGCCGCGCAGCAGCGCGGCGTCGGCCTCCAGCGCGTCCCGGCGCAGCTGCGTCCAGGAGGTCGCGGACCACACGTCGGCGGCCACGCCCCACTCCTCGGCGAGCATCCGCTGCGCCGCGAGCGTCCAGTGGATCGCCGTGCCGGAGCCCAGCAGCTGGATGCGCGGCGCGTTGGCGACCGGGGTCAGACCCGCCGACTCCGCCGTGTTGAAGCGGTACAGGCCCTTGACGATGCCCTCGTCCACACCGGCCGCTGACGGCTTGGCCGGCTGCGGCATCGGCTCGTTGTAGACGGTCAGGTAGTAGAAGACGTCCGGGTCCTCGCCGGGGGCCGTCTCGCCGTACATGCGGCGCAGACCGTCCTTGACGATCGTCGCGATCTCGTACGCGAACGCCGGGTCGTACGACAGGGCGGCCGGGTTGGTCGCCGCGATCGCGGGGGAGTGGCCGTCCGCGTGCTGGAGGCCCTCACCGGTCAGCGTGGTCCGGCCGGCGGTGGCACCGACCAGGAATCCGCGGCCGAGCTGGTCGCCGAGCTGCCACATCTGGTCGGCCGTGCGCTGCCAGCCGAACATCGAGTAGAAGATGTAGAACGGGATCATCGCCTCGCCGTGCGTCGCGTACGACGTCGAAGCGGCGATGAAGTCGGCCATGGACCCGGCCTCGGTGATCCCCTCGTTGAGGATCTGGCCGTTCTTGGCCTCCTTGTAGTACATCAGCTGGTCGCGGTCGACCGGCTCGTACGTCTGGCCCTTGGGCGAGTAGATGCCCAGCGACGGGAACAGCGACTCCATGCCGAAGGTGCGCGCCTCGTCGGGGACGATCGGCACCCAGCGCTTGCCGGTCTCCTTGTCGCGGACCAGGTCCTTGACCAGGCGGACGAACGCCATGGTGGTGGCCACGCTCTGCGAGCCGGAGCCCTTGTCGAAGGCGGCGAACGCCTTGTCGGCCGGGGCCGGCAGCGGAGCCAGCGGGTGCACGCGGCGGGCCGGGGCCGGACCGCCGAGGGCGGCACGGCGCTCCTGGAGGTAGCGGACCTCGGGGGAGTCGGCGCCCGGGTGGCCGTAGGGGACCACGCCGTCGACGAAGTCGCTGTCCTTGATCGGCAGGCCGAGCAGGTCGCGCATGTTCTTGAACTCGTCCACCGAGAGCTTCTTCATCTGGTGGTTGGCGTTCTTCGACGCGAAGCCGGTGCCGAGGGTGTGGCCCTTGACCGTCTGGGCCAGGATCACGGTCGGCGCGCCCTTGTGGGCGAGCGCCGCCCGGTACGCGGCGTACACCTTGCGGGACTCGTGACCGCCGCGCGAGTAGTGGAAGCACTCGAGGATCTTGTCGTCGGACAGCAGCTTCGCCATCTCGGCGAGCGCCGGGTCCTTGCCGAAGAAGTCCTCGCGGATGTAGGCGGCGTCACGCGTCTGGTACGTCTGCACCTGCGCGTCCGGTACCTCGCGCAGCCGGCGTACCAGCGCGCCGGTGGTGTCGAGCTGGAACAGCTCGTCCCAGGCGGTGCCCCACAGCGACTTCACGACGTTCCAGCCGGCGCCGCGGAACTGGGCCTCCAGCTCCTGCACGATCTTGAAGTTGGCGCGGACCGGACCGTCGAGGCGCTGCAGGTTGCAGTTGATGACGAAGGTCAGGTTGTCCAGGCCCTCACGGGAGGCGAGGGTGAGCGCGGTGGTGGACTCCGGCTCGTCCATCTCGCCGTCGCCGAGGAACGCCCACACGTGGGAGTTCGTCAGGTCCTTGATGCCGCGACTGGTCAGGTAGCGGTTGAACCGCGCCTGGTAGATCGCGGAGATCGGGCCGAGGCCCATGGAGACGGTGGGGAACTCCCACAGCCAGGGCAGGCGGCGCGGGTGCGGGTAGGACGGCAGACCGTTGCCGCCGGCCTCGCGGCGGAAGTTGTCGAGGTGCTGCTCGGTCAGCCGGCCGTCGAGGAAGGCGCGGGCGTAGATGCCGGGGGAGGCGTGGCCCTGGATGTAGAGCTGGTCGCCGGAGCCGTCCCCCTCCTTGCCCTTGAAGAAGTGGTTGAAGCCGGTCTCGTACAGCCAGGCCGCGGAGGCGAAGGTGGCGATGTGGCCGCCGACGCCGTACTTGCTTCCGCGCGTCACCATCGCCGCCGCGTTCCAGCGGTTCCAGGCGGTGATCCGCTGCTCCAGCTCCTCGTCACCGTCGATCGCGGGCTCGTCGGCGGTCGGGATGGAGTTGACGTAGTCCGTCTCGAGCAGCTTCGGCAGTGCGATGCCGGCGCCCTCGGCGCGTTCCAGTGTGCGGCGCATCAGGTACGCGGCACGGTGCGGCCCGGCCGCCTTGGTGACGGCGTCCAGAGACGCGCGCCACTCGGCGGTCTCCTCGGGGTCGCGGTCCGGGAGCTGGTCGAGCTCGCTCGGCTGGATGGCGTTGGGGTCGGTCATGTCGCCGCCTTCCTCAGTCGAAGGGGGTTCCCTCAAGGTCAAGGGTTCGGGGGTGCCCTAGGTCTTTGGCAGGACAGGGCTGGGGTCTGGGTGCTGTAACACCTGCGGCTTCCGCCGCGCGGCCCGTCGGTGACTGTAACTCCCTGATCGATGATCGATCAAAGGGTTGAGGGGCAAAACCTCTCGATACCGAGAAAGTCGGCACGGGGTGCCTCCGGCGGTGGCACGGGGTGACCTTGTTCGGTGAGTGTTTGTGCAGGTGAGCGCAGTGCAGCTCGGGTGGTCGCGGTGTGTCCGGCGGCTGTCGGCGCGTCGCGGCCGATCGCGCAGTTCCCCGCGCCCCTTTCGGGGGCGCGGGGAAC
>NZ_JBHXFL010000029.1:32048-95705 GCF_042724095.1 Streptomyces sp. NPDC127100 | reverse complement strand
CCCCGGCTTGGGGGTGGGGGGGTGCGGGGGGGGGGGGGGGTGTGGTGCGGAGCGGGGGGCACTGTCTGCCCCCGGGGGGGGGGGGCCCCGCCCGCCGTGTGGCGGGCGGGCCCCCCGGTGAGTGCTACGCCTGTCCGGCGAGCCGGTAGCGGCGAGGGCTCTCGCCGACCAGGTCGGCCTGGCCGTGGTCCGTGAGCTTGGCCAGGGCGTTGGCGACCGCCCCGGCGCTGCGCTGGAGGTGCTTGCCCAGGCGGGAGGGGGTGACCTCCTCGGCCGGGTGAGTCTCCAGGTACTCGTAGACCATCTGCCGCAGGCCGCCGCGCGCCAGGCGCTTGGTGGCGGGGGCCGTGTCCGCCTCCGTCGCGGCCTCCGGCGCCGGGCCCTGGGGCTCGGCCGCCTCGATCGCGTCCGGCGCGCTGTCGGCGGGCGCCGGGGCCTCCTCGGCGACCGGTGCCTGCGCCTCGGCGGGAGCCGGGGCCTCGGTCTCGGCCTCGTCGGAGATGTGTGCGGGCGTGGCCTCGACCGGCCGGTGGAACCAGCGGTCCGGGGTCCGGCGGGCGCCGTCCTTCTCGCCGTGCTCGCGGTAGGCCCGGTTCCAGCTCTCGAGGGTCTTCAGGGCCTTGCCCGCCGTCGAGCCGCCGATCCCCGCGTGCCGGGCGATCTCGGCGGCCGTCGCGCCGGAGTGCTCGGCGAGGGCGGCGAGCGCCTTCTTCTCGGAAGGCTTCAGCTCGGCCGGGGCCTGGGTGTTCGTCATCGTGTCCTCGTTTCCTCGGGTTGGGCATTCGGGAGCTCCCCGGCCGGGGGCAGCTGGTGCTGCTGTGCCCGTGGCGCGTGCGCTTCGCGGTGTTCCCCGGGCACCTCCATGAACGCTCTGGTCGGCCCTCGGAGTCAAGATCAAAACCGCGTTGAACGCTATTGCTTACGTATTGGGTTTCACCTATGGTCTGACGCACGTACACACCCGGATAGGAAGGGGGGCCGGCGATGACGGCGAACACCACGGCCGACGCACCGCAGACCGGCGCCGAATGGATGGCCGCCAAGCGGGAGGAGGACGCGATCCGCTACGCGGTCGAACAGCTCAAGGACGGCAAGTTCCTGATGCTGACCAACGACTCCGAGGGCCGCCGGATCGGCAACGCCGGGCTCGACCCGCGCCCGCGCGAGGGCCGCGAGTGGCTGACCCGGCACTGCGAGAGCGGGGTCCGCAAGTGGGACTGACCGCCACCGAGGCGTCGGCGGACCGGCTGCGGGCCCTGCTCGCAGCCGGCCTCCCGGCCGGTACCCCGCCGCCCCACAGCGCCCTGCTGCTGCTGAGCGTGGCCACCGGCCAGGAAGAGGTGCGGCTCTACCGGCGGGTCGCCAACGGCACGCCCAGCCACGAGACGGCCGTCTTCCGGTCGGAGCCCCCGCACGACGCCTCCGCCCTCGACCTGATCGCCGCCCTGCACGCCCACCGGCTGCACAGCTGGCAGCCCCTGCGCGACGGCTACATGCCCGGCGTGATCCACATGGGCACCCGGCGGGCGACCGGGCAGATCGGATGGGCCATCGACCTGCGGAACCTGACCGAGGACGACGAATGACCGGGATTCCGTACCGCGTCACCATCCCGCCCCGGCCCACCGGCGGGGACTACGCCGCCGTCCCGGCGGCCAATCTCGCCCGGGCTGAAGTGCTGCGCGCCGACGAGGTCCGGCTCGGCGACACGATCCTGGCCGACTTCCTCGGCCTTCACCTGCCGGGCGGCGACGGCCTGGTGCCGGCCGAACACTTCACCGACCCGTACTGGGCCGCGCCCCAGCCCGCCGACCCGAGCTGCAGCTGCCTGCCCTGCCAGGGGTCGGGCTGGACGGCCGCGGACGGCCCGCTCATCAGGCTCGCCGACGGCTTCCCCTGGGACGGCTGCGACGTCCAGCCCGCGAGCGCGCTCCTCCTGGTCGCCCGGTACCGCTGCGCCTGCGGCTGCGACAACACCCTGGCCGACGACTGGTCGGCCTACGACTGGGCCTCGCCGGGCTCCGTGCAGCACCTGCTGGAGACCGGCCGCCCCCTGCGGCCCGGCGAGATCCTCCACCTCGACTTCGCAGCCTGCGGGCGGCGCGGCGAGTGCGGACCACATACCCACCGACGACCGCGCCCCGGCGCCATGAAGGCGGTCCCGGAACGCGCACACGAAGGAGCAGAATGACCACCCTTCCTGCCGAGCACCAGCTCGCCGAGATCGAGGCCCGGGAAGCCGCCGCCACCGCCGGCCCCTGGGGCGTCTACGAGTCGGGCGGTCTCATCGAGATCGCCGCCGACCTGCAGGAGACCGGGCACGGCTACCGCGCCCGCCGGGGGATCGCCCGGCTGGACGAGGAGCCTCTCGACAACGACCCGGCGCACCGCGAGTGGACGGCCGAGGAGGACTGGGCCCAGGTCCAGGCCGACGCCGCGTTCGTCAGCCACGCTCGCGATGACGTCCGCGCGTTGCTCGCCCTGGTCCATCACCTTCAGAGGCAGCGGAAGTTCCTGCTCGACCAGATCGCGAGGAAGGACGCCGAGTCCGGCGCGGGGGACAGGGCGCTCGCCGCGTTCTTGGCGCCCGGCCCGGAGGAGTCCGGCGCGGTTGTCGAGGCGCCCGCCCCGGGGGAGTCCGAGGCCCGATGACCACAGCGAGCAGCACCCCCGGCGCGCAGGCGCCGGGGGTGCCCCACCCTGATACCCGCCACGTCGTCCAGTTCAGCGGCGGCGCCGGCTCGGCCCTGACCGCCATCCGGGTCGCCGAGCGGGTCGGTCCCGGGTCGATGGCGCTGCTCATCGCCAACACCCAGGTCGAAGACCCTGACCTGTGGCGCTTCAGCCGGGACGTCTCCGAGTTCATCGGCGTGCCCCTGACGGTCGTCGAGGACGGTCGCGATCCCTGGCAGCTCTTCCGCGACATCCGCTTCCTGGGCAACGACCGGTTCGCCGCGTGCACGAAGTTCCTGAAGCAGATCCCCTGCCGGGAGTGGATGGAGGAGCACGCGCCGCCGGAGACGTCCCGGGTCTACGTGGGGATCGAGCCGACGAAGAAGGACCGGCCCCGCACCGTGGCGATCGAGCGGAACTGGGCGCCCTGGCGGGTGGAGTTCCCGCTTCTCGACGGGCCCGACCGTTCGAAGGACGATCTGCTGGACGAGCTGCGTGACCTCGGCCTGGAGCCGCCGCGCCTGTATGGGCTCGGCTTCGCCCACAACAACTGCGGCGGCGCGTGCATTCGGGCCGGCCAGAAGCAGTGGAGACACCTGCTGGCCACCTTCCCGGAGCGGTACGCCCGCGCCGAGCGGGAGGAGGAAGACATCCGCGACTTCCTCGGCAAGGACGTGTCGATCCTGAAGCGCATCCGCCAGGGCGAGACCCACCGCCTGACGTTGGCCCAGCTCCGCCGCGAGGAGGAGGCCGCACAGGAGGCGCCGGCCGCCTGACGATCCGGACTGCTGACTGGCCGAGCCAGACCGGAATCTCCTCGACTTCGCACAACGCAGCGTTGTATAGTCGTGGTGTCGCCCGGGCCCGGGCGGAAGAGCGGCTCATGAAGAGCTGGCCCCCTTACCTCCGTAACGGAGGGGACGGGGTCGGGGGCCGGGTAAGAGTCCCGGAGCGCTCCTTGAGAGGCCCACCGCTCGCGAGGTGGGCCTTTCCCGTTACCCGGGGTGCTCGGAGAGGTGGCCAGGCGCCAGGTCGCCGCGTACGCGCCGTACTCGCGGCCGGTGCCGGTACCGGCCGAACTCCAGCCGCTCCTGGTCCACCTCGATCTCGACGACCACCTCTGGCTCCACTGGCACGTACCGGACCGGGTCCGCGCCGGGTAGCCCACCTACGGTGCCCGGCAACTCCCGCACCGGCTCGCCGCTCCCGCGCAGCAGCGGTGCCAAGGCCAGCCGCACCGCCTGGGGGAGGGGCAGGCTCACGCCGACCGCCCGCATACGGCCGCCGGCCTGCGGCCGGCCGAGCACCAGGGCCTGTGTCGCCGGCGTCGTTCCGGTCACGCCGATGACGACCGCCTCTGTGGTGTGACGGCTGCGCCACTTCACCCAGCCGGAGGCCTGACCGGCGGCATACGGCGCCTGGGCCGGTTTGCCGACCAGGCCCTCCACGCCGGCGAGCGCTCCCACCCACCGAAGCGCCTGGGCTGGGTCGGTGGTGGCCGGCACCGGGCGCAGTGCGGGCGGGCCGCCCTCGAGGAGGCGCAGCAGTTCGTGCCGGCGTTCGGCGTACGGCCGCGGCCGCCAGTCGGTGTCGCCGACGGCCAGGACGTCGAAGACGGCGACGTGCACGGTGAAGTCGGCGCCAGGCCGCGGGCCCCGGCGGCCGGCGCGGGTCTGCAGCCGGTCGAAGGCGACTCCGGAGCCGTCGGCCAGCACGGCGACCAGCTCTCCGTCGAGCACGGCGTCCGGCAGGTCGGCGGCTACCGCGGCGACGTCGGAGAAGGCCCGGGAGAGGTCGGTGCCGTGTCGGCTCCACACCCGCCGGGCGCCGGTGTGCAACTGGCATCTCCAGCCGTCCCACTTCACTTATGCGCTGTTGAGCTGTCCACGGGCTATCGTCCAACGTCATGTCGATCACGGGCTGGCGCGTGCATTTCACTCGCCGAGACCTGGCCTTGCCGCGCGAAGTGACCGCATTCATGCGGGAGTTCAGCGCCTTGTTTGCCGGTCTCGATCAAGGGTTGGACGATCTGGGGGTGCCCGAAGGAGAGCCGTTCCTGATAAGTCCCGCAGGTAGGTACGACGTGCCGCTGAACCGGTACTTCTCGGTGTGGCTGGCATCGTCACCGTGGAACACCCAGGCCGCCCATGCCCGGGATCTGCGCACGTTCTTCGACTTCCTGTGGTTCGCGCGAGGCCGGCGTGACTGGCGTGAGGCGTCCATGGCCGACCGGGCGGCGTACGAGTGGTGGCGTCGTCGTGACGAGCATGGACCTCGTCTGGAGGACACGAGCTGGGACCGGGAGGTGTCCACGGTCAACCAGTTCTACCTGTGGGCGATCGAGCAGGATCTGGTGAGGGCTAATCCCATCCGTCAGCGCGCGGGCGCGGTGTGGTCGCCCTGGCGGGGCGGGACCGGTGGGGGCATGGTGCGGCAGGTGCCGGCGGAGTCGTCGCACGCGGGGCCTCGGCGGGAGGTGAAGTGGCTGCCGCCTCGGTCGTATCGGCTGTGGCGCAATGTCGGACTGTGCGGCTTCGATGCGCAGGAGATGCCCCGGCGGGGGTTCCGCGGGCGATGGGCTGCACGGAATGCGGCGTATGCGGATTCGATGGTCCGTACGGGGCTGCGGTCGTGCGAGCACTCGGCGTTGACGGTGTTCGACCTGCCGGAGCTGCCGCCTGCGGTGTCGGGGGTCGTCAACGCGCGGGCGGTGCTGCCGCACGCGATCTCCAAGGGGCGCTCGGGGCGGGCGGTGTACTGGCCGGTGTCGGCGCTGCGGGATGTGCGCGACTACATGGAGTGGGACCGGGCCGAGATGCTCGACTACGGCCGCTCGCGCGGCTTCTACGTTCCGACGCGCCGGTCGCTGCTGGTGGAGGACCCGGCCGTGCCGCGGGTGCGGATGGGAGGGCGGTGGGTGCCGGTGGCCCGCCTGGACGACGGTGAGCGGCGGAGGCTGCTGGTGGCGACGGCGGATGGTGGGTGGGAGCCGGCGATGGTGTGGCTGAACCAGTGGGGTCTGCCGATGACGATGTCGGGATGGAAGCAGGTCTTCGCCGATGCCAACGCACGCTGCCGCGCCCAGGGCGTGGAGGTGGGTGCGACGCCGCACATGCTGCGGCATTCATATGCGGTGATCACACTGGAGTTGCTGTGGCGGGGGCATCTGCAGGCGCTGGGGGAGATGAACGAGCGGCAGCGGCTGACGTATCAGCGGGTGTTCGGTGATCCGCTGAACTGGGTGCGGATCCGGCTCGGGCACCGCTCGGCGACGACCACGGCGCTGTACTTGCACACCTTGCAGGAGCTGGAGATGCGCACCCGGCTGGAGCTGGTGCCGGAGGGGGCGTGGGAGCCGGCTGGTTTCAGCGAGGAGGGCTGGCTGGAGCAGTCGGTGGTGGCCGCGTGAGCGAACAGACTCCGCGCGCGGAGCGCGGCCGTGCGGCGGCTGTGCCCGACGGCTTCTACGAGCCGCCCCCGGTGGTGGAGTTCCCCGAGGGCGGCGGGGCGCCGGTGGTGCGGTTCACGGGTGAGGACGGCCGGGAGTGCGTGTTCCGGTTCGAGGGGCTGCCGCTGCCGGGTCTGCACCGGGACTTCGCGCATGCGCTGGGGGTTCGGATCGGGCCCGGCGGCGGGCGCCGCACGCAGCGGGCGGCGAGCAGCCAGTGGCAGACCATCAAGCGGTTCCTGCTGCTCCTGGACCAGCTTGCGGAACCGCCGCGGCGGGTGGAGGAGCTGCGAGTGCGTCACCTGGAGCGGTACCTGGTGGCGCGGCGGCAGACGTGCGAGGAGAAGTCGGCCCGCCGGAATCTGCAGGACCTGCTGCGGATCGTGCGCGTCCTGCCCGGTCAGGACCGGCTGGAGGGGGCCGTGGCGGACTATGCCGGGCAGCCCGGCCATGGCGTGGATGCCCAGCAGACTGGGCGCCCGGGGTACTCGGATCGCGAGTTCCAGGCCGTCATGGCTGCCGCCCGTTCGGACGTGGCCGCCATCCGTGACCGGCTCATGGCAGGCGAGAGGCTGCTGGAGCGCTTCCTCGACGAGGATGCCAGTCTGTCGGCGGCCGAGCGGGAGCAGGGGGCGCGGCTGGTGGCGATGGCGGCTACGGGCCGGGTTCAGGTCGACTACCGCGGTCTTGCGGTGGGCGAGTTTCCGTCGGCCTGCTACGAGCAGGCGCGGCAGCTGTTCGTGATCGATCCGGACCTTGCTCCGCTGCTCATCTACGCGGCTGGGCTGAGCGGGCGCAATCCGGAGACGCTGAAGGAACTGCCGGCCGAGCACCGTGTGCTGGAGGGTCGCGCGGTGGCTCTCACTCTGACCAAGCGCCGGCGGGGCAAGTCCAACTCCCGTACATCGGTGCACTGGAGCGTCGATGAGGAGCGTCAGCTGCGGACGATGGGCGGCTTCTACCTGCTGCTGCACCGGTTGATGGCCCGCAGCCGGGCGTTCTCCGGGAGCGGGTCGGTGTGGTCGATCTGGGCGGGCAACGGCCGCGGTGGTGTCCTCCATGCCGCCACCAGCGGGCACATCGGTCCCTTCGATGCGGAGCTGGCCCGCAAGCTGAAGCTCGGGGCGTGGGCCAGGCGGCACGGTCTGGTCGGCGAAGACGGCATGCCGCTGGAGATGTTGGTGACGCGCATCAAGAAGACCGTCGAGGTGCGCACGGCGAAGCAGGTCGGAGGGCATCTGCCCTCGGCGCGGCTGACGAACACGGCGGACACCTCCTTCACCCACTACCTGCGCGCGGACCCGTTCGTCGCCGACTGGGCGGCTGACGTCCTCACGGAGGCGATCACCGACGCGGAGGAGAACGCTCGCGCGGTCGTCGTCCGCCTCGGCGGCGAGCCGGTGACGCGTGTGCCGGAGCGGGTGCGTGAACAGGCGGCCGTCGGCGCCTTAGACACGCTGGCCAGTGCGTGCACGGACATCGAGCACGCACCCGGTGGTGGACGGTGCCGGCAGTCGTTCCTGGCCTGCTTCGGCTGCCCCAATGCCCTTGTGCTGGAACGCCATCTTCCGGCGCTGCTCGCCCTGGCAGAGGCCCTGCGTGAGGATCTTCAGCGCCGGGACGCCGCGCAGTGGGCGTCCCGGTACGGGACCACCTGGCAGATCCTCACCCGCGACATTCTGCCGCGCTTCAGCGCGGCTCAGCGCGCCGCCGCCAAGGAGCGGCAGCCCCGCCTGATGCTCGATCTCCTGGAGGGACCCATCCAGTGGTCATGACACACGCCTCTACAGCCTCCGCGCCCCGCGCCGCGGTGCCCGGCGATGCCCGGGTCCTGGCCGCGCGTCCGCTGCGTGCCGAGGCCCGGCTGGAGGAGACTTCCCGCTACGGCGACGACCTGTGGCTGCTTACCCCCGCGTGGCTGCGTGCGGACCGTAAGGCCCACCAGCTCGACTTCGCGCTGGTCCCGCCAGCGCACCGGGAGACCGCCAAGCTGTTGTTCTACGCCCTGCTGATCGAGGACACCCCGCCCGGCGAAGGGCCGATCACGATCGCCAGCATCCGTGTCTATTTCACCTGCGTACGCCGCTTTCTGGTATGGGCACAGGACCGTCGGCTGTCATTGGCGCAGCTGACGGGTGAGGACCTGGATGCCTACCACAGAGAGTTGACCGGGCTGCGGATGTCGCTCAGTGGGGTGTACCGCCAGCGCCGCGCGGTGCGCTTGCTGTGGGCCTACCGCTCCCGCCTCACCGACCTCCTTGTCCAGGACCCGCTGCGGCGTCCGCTGTGGCAGGCATGGGCGCGCGCCAACCCCCGCAGGTACGACGAGAACCTCACCGACCGCATCCCCGAGCACATCATGGGGCCTTTACTGGTCTGGGCGCTGCGCTGGGTGGACGACCTCGCCGACGACGTGCTCGCCGCCCGCGCCGAACGCGACGACATTGATGCCCGCCCGCCGGCCCACCCCGATCCGCTTGTGGCTCTGCAGGCAGTCTTGGACGATTTCCGTCGGCGTGGCCAGCCCCTGCCGACGGCACCCGACCGCCTGGCCAAAGGACTACAGGGCACAGAGGTGTCCCCGAACTTCTCCTACCTGGCCCGGCTCGCCGGACATCCCCAGTACCGGTTCAGCAAGGCCGGTCCGCGGCGTCTGATCGAGGAAGCGGCCCGCGATCTCGGCGTGGACAGCGATTCCCCGCTGCACCATCGCGTCCAGGGGCAGATCGACGGGAGGCGGTGGCTGGAGCAGATCTCCTACTACGACGTCGGCCAGTTCGAACGACTGCTGCAAGTGTCCTGCTGGATCGTCATCGCCTACCTCTCCGGCCTGCGCGATTCCGAGATCAAGCATCTGCGGCGGGGCTGCGTGAGCGCCCAACGCGACACAGGAGGCGGCATCTACCGCTACCGGCTGCACGGACTGGCCTTCAAGGGCGAAGGCGTCCACGGCGCGGCCGCCACCTGGATTGTCACCGCTCCCGTCGCCCGGGCCGTCGCCGTCCTGGAACGCTGCCAGCCAGCCGACGAACCCTACCTGTTCGCGCACCCCCGCAAGTCGGCGAACCACCAGTGCCACCACGTTGCCGGGCGCGTGCGCACGGGCGGGACCACCATCAGAGACATCACCGCAATCCTCAAGTGGATCAACACCTACTGCGCTGCCCAGTCACGTGTGGACGCGATCCCCGAGACCGACGGGCGACTGCCGCACCTGACGTTGAGGCAGTTCCGTCGCACCCTGGCCTGGTTCATCGCCCGACGTCCCGGCGGCACCATCGCCGGCGCCCTGCAGTACCGCCATCAGTGCATCCAGATGTTCGAGGGCTACGCCGGCACCAGCGACTCCGGCTTCCGCGACGAGGTCGAGGCCGAAGAAGCCTTCGCCCGCGGACAGTTCCTCGCCGAGCTAGGCGCCGACGACGCCCGGCCGAAGCTGACCGGTCCCGCCGGAGCGGAAGCCGAAGCCCGCCTGGCCGAACTCGCCCGCCACACTGTCTTCGACGGCCAGGTCGTCACCGACGAAGCACGCCTGCGCCGCATCCTGGCCCGCCACGACACCCACCTGTATCCGGGCGCTTTCGTCACCTGCGCCTACAACCCGGACCGCGCCTTGTGCCGCACGCCCGCCGACCGCGCCGATCAGCCCACCATGGCCGACTGCCAGCCGCTGGCCTGCCGCAACGCCGCCCTCACCACCGCCAACCGACAGGCACTTGCCGGTCACCTCACCAGGCTGGACGACACCCTGGCCGCCGGTGACCGCCTGGCCCCCTACATCCGTCACCGCCTTGAAGAGCAGCACCACGCCACGAGTACGTTCCTCACCCGCCACACGCCGGAGACCGCTGAGTGAAACGCTCCCTGCCCGATACGGACACCGTCAAAACGGTCATCGACACCGTGCTCGCCGAGGCCGCCGCGCACGGACGGCGTCCCACCGTGACCGCTATCGAGCGGCATCTGGACATCCCGCACGCCACATTCCACCGGCACTACGCCAACCTGATCGACGCGTACTTCCGACCCCGCATCCCGAATCCCGCCCTACTCACGCCCACCAGGGAACCCTCCGGATCCGAGGCACGTGCGCGAGCCAACCTGAGCCGTCTGCGCAAGGAGAACGCCGACCTGCGCCGCACCCTCGCTCTGTATGAGGAGGCGATCCGCCAGCTGGCCCTCGAAAACGACGCCCTACGTGGTGGCGGTGCCGTCGTTGCCCTGCCTCACCGTCCTGCGGCCGGGCCGCCAACATCTGCGTGATGCAGTCCGTCCCCGATTCCGTCGCCGCGGCCACGCACTCTGCCGGGGCCGACGGCGGCTTCGGAGGTCTTGTACTTCGATTTCAGTAGTGGGTCCTGCAGATTCGGTACGCCGTTGTGTCAGTAGCCGCACGACGACGGGGTGTGTCCTGGCGGGCGAGTGTCGAGGGGCAATCGAGGACGGAACTTGGAGTGCCCTGACATGGCAACTCTTCTCTATCGACTAGGCCGTGCGGTCTTCCGGCGGCGAGGCTACGTGGCCCTGGTGTGGATGGCGGTGCTGGTCGCGGTCGGGCTGGGGGGGACGCTGCAGGCTCCGGCGTCGTCCAGTGAGGACTCCTCGATGCCGGGAATCGAGTCGCAGCAGGCGTACGACCTCATGCGGGAGCGCTTTCCAGAGGCGAGTGCCGACGGGGCCACCGCACAGGTCGTCTTCGTTGCCCCGGACGGGCAAAAGGTGTCGGCGTCCGGCAGCCGCACGGCCATCGAGGACGTCGTGGATTCGCTGTCGGCCGGGGCGCAGGTGGCCGGTGTCGCGGATCCCTTCGCGGCGAAGGCGGTCAGTGAGGACGGCTCGACGGCGTACGGGACCGTCACCTACAAGGTGGACGCCGACGAGGTCAGCGGCGCCAGCCGCACTGCAGTCGAGCAGGCTGCCGACCGGGCACGGGACGCGGGCCTGACGGTCGATCTGGGCGGTTCGGCGATGGAGGCGGACGACGGGCTGAGCGGGGTCGCGGAGATCGTTAAGTATGTCACCACCGACGCGCTGCTCGCCGGAATCCGCACCGTCGCCGTAGGCGAGGCACTCCTGTCCCCAGGAGCCACCCAGGCCCTGATCACCCGCTTTCCTCACCACGCCGGCATCCGGATCCCCCCTCGCTCCCGCGGAGCGCCTCGGCGACCTCGCCCCCCCGAGAACAGGCGGTCACCGTGCTGGCCGCACACGGCAAGTCCAGCGAGGAGATCGCCGAAGAACTCGTCCTGACCGTACGCACCCACATCCAGCGCGCCATGACCAAACTCAGCGCCCGCGACCGCACCCAACTCGTCGTCATCGCCTACCAGAACGGCCTGGTACGCCCCGACGCGCCACCCCGTATCTGACCGCAGCCGCCACCACCGCGGCGGCTCCGGCACATGCACATGCGGCACGCCGTCCCCGTCGTGGGGAGGCGTGCCGCATGGTGTGGTGGTCGGGTCGCCCGTCTCGGCTTCCCGTAAGGGTGCAGGGGTTACGCGCTGGTGTGCTGGTAGCCGGGCAGTTCGACGCGCTTGATGTCGCGGACGATGACGAGGTAGCTGGCGACGGCCATGGCGGCGCAGAGGCTGACGAAGGCCAGGGCGAGGTCGAAGGAGCCGGTGGCGTCGATGATGTAGCCGATGACGAGGGGGGTGACGATGCCGGCGACGGCGCCGAAGGTGTTGAAGACGCCTCCGGCGAGGCCGGCGATCTGCTTCGGCGCCACGTCGGACATGACGGCCCAGCCCAGTGCGCCCAACCCTTTGCCGAAGAAGGAGACGGACATGATCAGGACGACCAGCCAGGAAGCGGTCACGTAGTTGCAGATGATGATGCTTGTGGAGAGCAGCAGGCCGGTGACGATGGGGATCTTGCGGGCGGCGGTGAGGCTCATGCCACGGCGTGCGAGTCGGTCGGAGATCCAGCCTCCCAGGACGCCGCCGGTGAATCCGCACAGGGCAGGAAGTGACGAGACGAAGCCGGCTTCGAGGATGCTCATGTCGCGTTCTTGGACCAGGTACACGGGGAACCAGGTCAGGAAGAACCAGGTGATGGTGTTGATGAAGTACTGGCCGACGAAGACGCCGAGGGTCGTGCGGTTCTTCAGCAGGACGGCGATGTGCCGCAGGTTCTCCTTGCCGGAGGTGGCGTTCTTGGCCGCCATGTCCTCTTCGGCGGTGGGCGCGTCCATGTCGACCAGCGCGCCGCCGGCGGTGATGTAGTCCAGCTCGCCCTTACTGATGCGGGGGTGGCTGCGCGGCGCGTAGATGACCTTGGTCCACACGAGGGCGAGGACGACGCCGACGCCGCCGATCACGGTGAAGACGTGCTCCCAGCCCATGGCCGTGACCAGCCAGCCCATGAGGGGGGCGAAGGCGACGGTGGCGAAGTACTGGGCGGAGTTGAACAGGGCCGATGCGAATCCGCGTTCCTTGGTGGGGAACCAGGCGGCGACGATGCGTGAGTTGCCGGGGAAGGAGGGGGCCTCGGCGAATCCGACGGCGAACCGGAGGATGAACAGCAGGACGATCGCGGCTCCGGCGAAGAAGCCGATGGCGCCCTGGAGCATGGTGAAGACCGACCACAGGAAGATCGCGAGGCCGTAGACTTTCTTGGAGCCGAAGCGGTCGAGCAGCCAGCCGCCGGGTATCTGGGCGACCAGGTAGGACCAGGAGAAGGCGGAGAAGAGCACACCGAGCTCGCTGGAGCTGATGTGCAAGTCGTCCTGCATGGAGTCGCCGGCGATGGACAGGGTGGAGCGGTCGGCGTAGTTGATCGTCGTGACGACGAAGAGCATGGCCAGAATCAGATACCTGATGCGGCCGGCTTTGGCGGTCGCCGTGGGGACGGCAGTCGCCGGCTCGTCCTGCCGGTCGAGAGCGGTCATGAGCGGTCTCCTAGACCTAGATGGTGCGGCGGCATTGCCGCGCGTGTGGTCCGAGCCACACGATCGGTGGCTGAGTTGACCGTAGAGACGCTTTCGATTCACGTCCATGTCGAATTTTGTTGGTTGCAATACCTTGCTTGTATGACAGCTCTGTGGCGGGCATGTTCCGCACACGTGTCCGATCGAACTGCGGGCCTCGGCTCACAGCTGCCGGAGCAGGGCGCGCAGCGCCGGATTGTCGTTCGTTTTACGCCACACGTAGTCCAGCTCCACGGGCCGGGGCTGCCCTGGCAGGTGCAGCGGCCGGTACACGACACCGCCGTGGCGCATCTTGGTGGCCGCCTCGGGGACGAGTGCGACGCCCCAGCCAGTGTTGACCAGGGCCAGGATGCTGTGTACCTGGCTCAGGTACTGGGTGAACACCGGACGCACGCCCGCGCCGCGGAACGTGGTGATCAGCAGTTCGTGGAAGTAGCGGGCTTCGACGGGCGAGTACATCAGGAAGTCCTGACCGTCGAAGGCCGACAGCTCCAGCGGCCCGTCGGCGGCGGCCAGGGGGTGGTTGGCCGGCAGCGCGGCTACGAGTCCTTCGCGCACGGCGGTGCTCACGGCCAGGTCGGCGCCGACTGCGGACGGGCGGATGAGCCCCAGGTCCAGCGAGCCTTCGCTGAGGGCTTCCAGCTGGTCCCGGGTGACCAGCTCCTGCAGCAGTATCTCCACCCCGGGCAGCGCGGCACGGGCGGCTTCGAGGAGCTCGCCGAGAGCGGAGTAGGCGCTGGCAGCGGTGAAGCCGACGACGATCGAACCCGCTTCCCCCGAGGACACCTGCCGCACGGCGAGCGAGGCGTGCTCGGCCTGTCGCATGATCCGTCGCGCGTCGGCGAGGAAGGCCCGCCCTGCGGGGGTCAGCCGCACGGTCCGGTTGGTGCGGTCCAGCAGCTTCACCCCCAGGTCGCTCTCCAGGAGCTGGATCTGCCGGCTCAGTGGGGGCTGGGTCATGCTCAGCCGCTCGGCAGCCCGCGTGAAGTGCAGTTCTTCCGCCACGGCCACGAAGCAGGTCAGCTGCGTCAACGTGAACAATGATGCTCTCCTTGTATGGCCACATCCAAAACTTATGTTGGACGTAAATCATTCGCGATCGTAGTGTCGAAAGCGTTCGACACGGCACTTCCCGCAGCACAGCGCCTCACCAGGCGGAACGGGGAGCCGACAGGAAGTAAGCACCATGGCTCAACCAGACCGCGACCGCCGCACTGATCGCCGCGCACAGGTCCTCCACAGACCCTGCCGTTAGCAGTCCTCCGCGCCCTCCCGCCCGCGTGGGCGAACCTCCCCTTCGCTCACGGGCACTCCTGTGCCGTGTCCGGCTGCCAGGGCTGCCGCGATCCTCACCGGCTGTACCTTCCCCCGCCCGTTCAACCCAGGGACACGAAGTGGTGACCACGAAAACGACAGCTCACGCCGCGCCTGCCGCCGGCGAAGCCACCCTCGACCGCATCGCCTGGCTGCGTCTGTCCTCAGTCACGCTGCCGCTGACCACACCGATCAGCGACGCCAAGGTCCTCACCGGCCGCCAGAAGCCGATGACGGAGGTGGCGTTCCTGTTCGTGGAGATCGCCACCGAACAGGGGCACGAGGGGATCGGCTTCAGCTACTCCAAGCGTGCCGGCGGCCCTGGCCAGTTCGCGCACGCCCGCGAGATCGCCGAGAACCTCATCGGTGAGGACCCCAGCGACATCGGCAAGATCTGGACCAAGCTCGTGTGGGCCGGCGCCTCCGTGGGGCGCAGCGGTCTGGCCACCCAGGCGATCGCCGCCTTCGACGTCGCCCTGTGGGACCTCAAGGCCAAGCGGGCCGGCCTGCCCCTGGCCAAGCTGCTCGGCGCCCACCGCGACTCGGTGCGCTGTTACAACACCTCCGGCGGATTCCTGCACACCCCCACCGAGCAGGTGCTGGACAACGCCAGCGCCTCCCTGGGCAGCGGCATCGGCGGCATCAAGATCAAGGTCGGGCACCCCGACGGCAAGCAGGACCTGGCCCGCGTCACCGCCGTACGCGAGCACATCGGCGACGACGTACCGCTCATGGTCGACGCCAACCAGCAGTGGGACCGGCCCACCGCCCAGCGCATGGGCCGCGCCCTGGAACCCTTCAACCTGGTGTGGATCGAGGAGCCCCTCGACGCCTACGACGCCCAGGGCCACGCCGCACTCGCCGCGTCGCTGGACACCCCCGTCGCCACCGGCGAGATGCTGGCCAGCGTCGCCGAGCACGTCGAGCTCATCCGGAACAGCGCCTGCGACATCATCCAGCCCGACGCCCCCCGCATCGGCGGCATCACCCAGTTCCTCAAGCTCGCCGCGCTCGCCGAGCACCACCAGCTGCAGCTCGCCCCGCACTTCGCCATGGAGATCCACCTCCACCTCGCGGCCGCCTACCCGATCGAGCCGTGGGTCGAGCACTTCGACTGGCTCGAACCGCTGTTCAACGAGCGCCTGGAAATCCGCGACGGGCGCATGTACGTGTCGTCCCGCCCGGGTCTCGGCTTCACCCTCAGCGACCAGGCGCGCGCCTGGACGGTTGCCGAGCATGAGGTGGGCTCCCGCCCCTGACGGGCACCGTCGGCCGCAGATCTCGGCTGCGGCGGACGCCCAATCCCGGCGCGGGCAGCACGCGTATCGGACAGCCGCGCTGCCCGCGCCGGCACCACCCGTCCCTGCCGGCCTCCTTTCCCGCGGCCGGACAGCAGTCCGCAGTTCCACCCCATCGACCCTGCGACCCACAGGAGCACCAACCGTCATGACGTCCTACACCCCGGAAGAACTGCGCAGCCGCCTCGGCTCCGGACTGCTCTCCTTCCCCGTGACCCACTTCAAGGACGATCTGTCCTTCGACGAGGACGCCTACCGGCAGAACATCATCCGGCTGGCCAAGTACGACGTCGGTGGCCTCTTCGCCGCCGGCGGCACCGGCGAGTTCTTCTCCCTCACCCCCACCGAGGTCGAACGCGTCACCACCGCCGCAGCCGACAGCGCCCCCGACGACACACCGATCCTGGCCCCCGCCGGGTACGGCACCGCGACCGCCATCGAACTCGCCGCCGCCGCCGAGCGAGCCGGCGCCGACGGCATCCTCCTCTTCCCGCCCTACCTCACCGAAGCCGGCCAGGAGGGCCTGGCCCGCCACGTCGAGGCCGTCTGCCGCTCCACCTCCCTCGGCGTCGTCATCTACGGCCGCGCCAACGCCGTCTACTCCGCCGACACCCTCGCCCGCCTCGCCGACACCTGCCCCAACCTGATCGGCTACAAGGACGGCGTCGGCGACATCGACAACATGACCCGCATCTACGCCCGGCTGGGAGAGCGGCTGACCTACATCGGCGGACTGCCGACCGCCGAAACCTTCGCCCTTCCCTACCTGCAGCTGGGCGTCACCACCTACTCGTCGGCGATCTTCAACTTCCTGCCCGAGTTCGCCCTCGACTTCTACGCCGCGGTACGCGAGCGCCGCCAGGACGACGTCACCCGGATGCTCAACGATTTCGTCCTGCCCTACATCGACATCCGCAACCGGCAGGGCGGCTACGCCGTCAGCATCGTCAAGGCCGGCATGACCGCCACCGGCCACAGCGCCGGCCCCGTCCGCCCGCCGCTGACCGACCTGACCGCGCCCGAGCTCGACGAGCTCACCCGGCTGATCGCCAAGCTGCCCGCAGCCACCGCCTGACCGGCCCCTCCCGAAGGACACCTCCTCCATGAGCACCGCTCCCTCAGCCCGCCAGTCCGTTCGACCGCCTGCCGCCGACCTGACGGGTGCGATGCTCATCGCCGGCAGGCGCATCACCGGTGCGGGCGCCGAAGTACGCTCCCTCGACGCCCGCACCGGTCAGCCACTCGACCCGCCCTACCGCAGCGCACAGTCAGCCGACGTGGCAGCTGCCTGCCAGGCCGCGGAAGACGCCTTCGACACCTACCGCAACCTCCACCCCTGGCACCGGGCCCGCTTCCTCGAAAGCATCGCCCAGCACCTGACCCACCTCACCGACGCACTCGTCGAGCGCGCCCACCAGGAGACCGGCCTGCCCACGGCACGCCTGGCCGGAGAAGTGGAACGCACCACCGGCCAGCTGCGCATGTTCGCAGGCGTGCTGACCGAAGGCAGCTGGTACGAGGCCAGGATCGACCCCGCCCAGCCCCACCGCACCCCCCAGCCCCGCCCCGACATCCGCCAACAGCACATCCCGCTCGGTCCCGTCGCGGTCTTCGGCGCCAGCAACTTCCCCCTGGCCTTCTCCGTCCTCGGCGGAGACACCGCATCCGCCCTTGCAGCCGGCTGCCCGGTCATCGTCAAGGCCCACGACGCACACCTCGGCACCAGCGAGCTCGCCACCTACGCCATCCAGGCCGCCATCACCGAACACCACATTCCCGCCGGGGTCTTCTCCCTCCTCATCGGCGACGGCCCCACCCTGGGCTCCCGTCTCGTCACCGACCCCCGCATCCAGGCCGTCGGCTTCACCGGATCCCGTGCCGCGGGCCTCGCACTCGTCCGCACCGCCGCCGGCCGCCCTCAGCCCATCCCGGTCTACGCCGAAATGAGCAGCGTCAACCCCGTCGTCCTCATGCCTGCCGCCCTCACCGAGCGTGCCGCCGACCTCGCCGACGCCTTCACCGCCTCCCTCACCCTCGGCGCGGGCCAGTTCTGCACCAACCCCGGCCTGGTCCTCGCCGTCGACAGCCCCAGCCTCAAGACCTTCCTCGACGCCGCAGGCCAGGCCGTCAACGCGGACGCAGGAGCCACCATGCTCACGCCGCGGATCGCCAAGACCTTCCGCATCGAGAAGGAAACGGTGGCCTCGCACCCCGCGGTCGAGGTCCTCGCCCGCGGAGCCGAACCCCGCTCCGCCAGCCCCGGACAGGCAGCGATCATGACCGTCCACGCCGACGACTTCATCGCCGACCCCGAACTCCAGCGGGAAATGTTCGGCGCGGCAGCACTCATCGTGCGCTGCCGCGACCTGTCCCAGCTCACCGACGCTGTACGCCATCTGGAGGGCCAGCTCACCGCAACCGTCCACACCGCACCCGACGACCTGGACGACGCACACCGACTGCTGCCCCTTCTGGAACGCCGGGCCGGGCGCGTCCTGTTCAACAGCTGGCCCACCGGCGTCGAGGTCGGACACGCCATGGTCCACGGCGGCCCCTACCCCGCCACCTCCGACCCCCGCACCACCTCCGTCGGCTCCCGCGCGATCGAACGCTTCCTGCGCCCCGTCGCCTACCAGAACCTCCCCCACGAGCTGCTGCCCGCCTCCCTGCGCGACGACAACCCGTACAACATCCCGCGCCGCATCGACGGCAGCATTCATCCCACCCGCTGAAACGCGACGGGCTAGACGAAGCTGACAACCTGCGCGGCTTCGTCCCGGACAGCGCAACAGGCGTGCGGCGTCAGGTGCTCCTCGCCGGCACCGCACGGTTGCCGGCGGCGATCGCACTCCCAACCCGGGGTGTGACCGGATACGTGCCAAAGGGGCAATGGCATGATCCCGATCGCGATCCCCCGTGCGAGCATGGGCCGCGCAGCCCCGGCGTGTGGCTAGACCGCCAGGGCGGGCAGGTCGGGGGTGGTGATGACGTCGGCCTGGGTTGGGAAGATCTTCTCGGTCAGGACCCGGTGGACCTCGGCGTCGGGGTCGGCGGTGGCGTCTGCGAGCACGAAGGTGCGGTAGTCCGCGTCGGCGGCGTGCCGCAGGGTGGAGAGCACGGCGCCGGAGGTGGCGATGCCGGCGAGGATCAGCGTGTCGATGCCCCGCGCGCGTAGGCGGGTGTGGAGGTCGGTGGTGCTGAAGGCGCCGACGCGCGTCTTGCGTACCACCAGGTCCTCCTCCCGGACGTCCAGCGAGGGGTGGACCTGCGTCTCGGGGGTGTCGGCGCCGAAGAGCTTGTGCTGTCCCACAGGGGCGAAGGTCTTGTTGTGCTGGGGGATGGCCTGGTGGTCCTGCTCGGTGAACGCGACGCGCACGAAGCAGACCTGGACCTGCGTCTTGCGGGCCCAGGCGAGCGCATCGCCGGCGCGGGCCAGCAGCGTCTCGGAGTCCGGGAACATCCCCAGGCCGCCGGGCTGGAAGTCCATCAGCACCAGAGCGCTACGGGCCGGGTCGATGGGGGTGAGGGTGTCAGTCATGGGTGCGTTCCTTCTCTGTTGAGCTGGTGGGTTGTTGGTTGGGCTTGGCCGACCGGGCGATCGCTGTGCAGGGTCCCTGTGGCGGGGGTCTACGCGGCGGTCCTGCTCGGGAGGGTGCGGTCGAGGACGGAGACCAGGAGCAGGACCAGGCTGACGCCGACCATGATCCAAGCGATCAGGTGGACGCCGGAGTCGCTGACGCTGGTGTGAAAGACGAGTCCGGTGATCGCTGAGGACGCAATCGAGCCGACGTAGCCGAAGGTGCGCAACAGCCCCGAGGCGGTGCCGAGTTGCTCGGGTGGGGCCTGGGCGTACAGGGCGGTCTGGTTGCCGGCGGCGGCAAAGCCCACCACGAGGCCGAAGAAGAGGGTGATGATCACGACCCAGCCGATCCATGCGGACGCGCTGAGCACGAGCACCCCGGCCGAGCCGATCACGCAGGCGATCGCGGCGGCGATGACGGGTCCGCGGACCAGGTTGCGTCGTGCGACGGGCGAGATGATCAGGCCGGAGACCAGTGTCATCGGGAGCAGCAGCAGGCCAGCCTGCGTCTCGCTCAGGCCCCGCACGCCCTCGACCCACTGGGTGATGCCGTACAGCACCACGTACTGGCACAGCAGGGCCAAACCGAAGCGCAGGTAGGTGCTGGAGAGCGGCTTGTTGGAGCTGAGCATCCGCACGTCGAGGAAGGGAGAGGTGGCGCGCAGTTCCCACAACACCAGGGCGATCCACAGCACGATGGAGATGCCCAGCAGGTACCAATGCGCGGTGGGGAGGAAGAACAGGAACAGCAGCAGGGCAATCATGGCGGCGGCGAATCCTGTGATGCCGCCGACGTCTAGACGGACAGCCAGCTCGCGCAGGCGGAGCGGGTGCTTGGGTGGCCCGTCGGGCGAGACCCAGACGAGGGTCGCGGCGAGGGCGATCAGCCCGACCGGCACATTGATGAAGAAGACCGAGCGCCAGCCGAGTGCGCCGACCAGGACGCCGCCCACCGGCAGCCCGAGGGAGGCGGTGGCGATGCCGGCGATCTGCAGACCGCCGAGCACTCCGCCCGGTGGCTTGTCCAGGCCGGCATCGTGCGCTCGGCGCCGGATGAGGAGCATGGCGGTCGGATAGGCGCAGGAGGTTCCCAAGCCGACGAGGACGCGGCTGATCAGCAGGGTGATCAGGTCCTGGGCGAATCCGCCGACCAGTCCACCGGCCGTGACCAGGACGGTTCCAGCCAGGAACACTCGGCGCGGTCCGAGTACCTCCGCGGCCTTGCCCGCGGTGGGCTGCGCGATCGCGCTGGCCAGGTAGAGGGCGGTGACCAGCGCGGCAGTCTGGCCGACCGGCACGCCGAGCCCGTGCGCGATGGGCAGCAGGGCGGTGGCGATCAGCGAGCTGTTGATGGGGTTGAGGGCCGAGCCGATGAACAGCGGAGTGGTGAACCGCCACGAGAACGCGCGGTCCCGGGGGACCACGGTGTCGCGGGCCGCGACCGAGGGGTGGGCCCTGGATGATGCAGGCATGACGGCTCCCGAGTGTGCGGGCCGGTTGGCGCTAGAGCCGCTCTGCGAGCCGCTCGATCAGGGGCGCCGCAGCAGAAAGGGTTTCAATGTCCGCCGTAGTGAAGGTGTCCTCGAGGACGGCGGTGACCTTGTCGACCACGGCGTTGCGTCCGGAATGGACGGCCATCCGGCCGTCCGGGGTGAGACTCAGTGTCGACCGGCGCCTGTCCGTTGCGTCCGGACTGCGCGAGACCAGGCCGAGTTCTTCCAGGCTCGCGATGGTCGCTCCCATCGCCTGCGGGGTGATCTGCTCGCGTCTGGCCAGATCGGAGGTCGTCATCGGGCCGAGCCGGTCAAGCCGCGACAGAGCAGTGAGTTGCGGGTTGGTGAGTTCATCAACGGTTGTCACCTCCTGAATGCGGCGTTTGAACGCGCCGATGGCCATCCGCAGCCGATTGGCGGTCTCACGGATGTCCGGCGCCCCGGTCGGTCGACTCTCAGCGTCACTCATTCTTTAAGGCTAACCTTCACAGCCTAGACTTGCAAACCTGACCTTCATAATTCCTGGCGACCGGCGAAGCAGAGGTCAATCGGCGCGGCCCCCGCTGCCTGATGGTTCGTCAGAGTGGTGCCGCAGTAGATGCCGGATCTACTGCGACAGAGCCCCTACGGTGATCACCGCGACCTGCGGCGGACGATTCCGGCCGCCAGGGCGAGGTGTACGCATTTACTGCGGCAGTGCCGGAAGGGCGGGACGGCGTGACGATCGAACCGGTGACCGAACTCGGGAGCGGGGGCGCACTTCGGTTGCCGCGCGCTCGGGTCGTGCCTCTGTCCGCCCCACCGTCCTCGTACAGCGCGGCGGTCGAGCGCTACCTCACCGGCGCGGGCATCGCGAAGTCCTCCGCGCGGATCTACCGGATGGCAGTCCGGCACCGCCCAGCTCCTGCACCGACTCATCGCCCGCCGTACCCGCGGCCCGCTGTTCCTCACCGACCGCAAGGCCCCGACCGGAACACCTACGCTCGACGTGTGCCCAGAGACCGGACGGGCCCGGCTCTCCTACCGCCGCGGTGAGGAGATCTTCGAGGCGAACACTCGGCTGCTGGCCAACCCCCTCGCCTCGCCCGACGACATCGAGGACCTGGACGGCTGGACGCTTCACCGGCTACGTCACAGTGCCCTGACGCACGACGCGGAGGACGAGACCTCCACCCCGATGCTGCTGGCCCGCTCCCGTCACGCCTCCGTCCGCTCCCTGGAGCGCCACGCCCGCCCCGGCGTCGGCTCGGTCGCCCGGCACGTCGTCGAACGCGACCCCGCTGCACATCGCCGCAGCTAAATCCGAGCGGATCAGTGCTTCGAGATCATCCCAATGCCCCTTCGGCGCGTATCTCGGTCACACCCCAACCCGTTGCGCGACGGCCTCCTGACCGAGCCGCTGACGCTGCGCGACGGCCACGTGGACGTACCCACCGGTCCCGGACTCGGCGTGGAGGTCCGCCTCGCTCTCCTCGACCGCCACCGGTCGCCTGACGGGGCTCAGCTGGGTCGTCGCGTTCGTGACCGGTGCCGTGCACCGGCGGCGAGTCGCCGACGCCGCTACTCGGAAGCTGCACGGAGCAGGCCGTCCAGCCATGCCTGGTGGCCGTTGAGCGTCGGGTTGGGCCGCTCCTCGGCCAGGGCCGCAGCCGGCCGGCCGATCTGGGACTCCTGGGTCAGGACGCGCACCCGGCCACCGGGCAGATCCTCCACCAGCCAGGCATGCAGCACGTCGAGCCGCTCCTCCGGAGGACCGTCCTGCCTGGCGGTCCACCCCCGCCTGGGCCGACCGTATCGCCGCACACGCCGGAACCGACGACGACCTGTGCGCCGCCCTGCGCCAGGTCCCCCTGGTCACTTACGCCGAGGACCTGCTTATCCTGCGGCGCTACTGGCGGACGGTCTTCGGTAAACAGCTCGCCACCCGCGCAGCCGTCACCGTGCCCAACCTGTACGCCGTACTGTCCGCGGTCAACGCCGGCGCTGGCGCCAGCGTCCTGCCGCGCTCACTGTGCCAGGAACATCTCGACTCCGGCCGCCTCTCCCTTCTCCACGATCCCGCGGAACCCCCGCTGAACACCCTCTTCCTCGTCCAGCGCCCCGGCAGCGAGACCAACCCCGACGTCCTCCGGGTCCGCGACCTGCTCCGCACCGCCGCCCACGACTGGCAGGGATGACGGTCTGATGACCCGCGCGGCTTCGCCCCCGGACAGCGCAGCGGGCGTGCGGCGTCAGGTGCTCCTCGCTGGCATCCGCACGGTTGCTGAGGGCGAGGCCGTCCAGCCCTCGGAAGCCACTCAAACCCCCGATTTGAGCCCCCGGTCACTCACACTGAACAAATCAATCAACAACGAGAGTTCTCCGTGGACAAAGGACAGCGAGAAACCCTGTCCATAACTTCGGCTCCAGGCTCCAGGTGGGCCCTTCGGGGACGCTGTCCACGGCGCGGGCCAGTGCGAACGGCGCGGGCAGAGGGAAGGGGGGCACGCTGACCTCCGGACCTCCACCGTAGGACGCCGTATCTCCCCGGCGCGCGGGCGCCGCGCCGAGGGAGGCTGATTGCCCCGCAATCACCCGCCCGACAGCCCACACACACGAGGGCCGGACGCGCATCTCGCGTCCGGCCCTCTTAGTTTCGTGCGTCAGTGCGCGGCGGTGGCCTTCGGCTGCTGCCGGGCGGCGTCGAACGCCGCGGCGAAGGCCCGCAGCTTCGAGTCGTCACCGGCCAGCCCGAGACGGGCGCTGCGGGCACGCTCCCAGTACCGGCGGCCCGCCTCGTCGGCCAGCAACGCGTCCGCGTGCGCGCGGAGCTGCTGCTGGGACAGGCCGCCGATCCGCCACTGCAACTCCCAGGCGGTCACCTGGGCGTCGAGGAAGAGGTGCTGGCGGACCGCGGCCGGGCCGTCGCCCGCGAGGTCCGGCCCGACCGCGACCCGGGCCACCTCCGGATCGTCGGCCGCAGCCTTCAGCAGGTCCACCTGCGTCTGCAACACGGCGGCCCGCAGGGTCTCCCGGTGCTGCTCGCGGCGCTGCACCACGAGCATCAGCAGAACAGCCACCACCGCGGCCAGCAGCAGGGCGAACAGGATCAGCACGGCAACTCCCCCCAGATCAACGACAGTCGGTGCCGATGCTCCACTGCGGCCGCCTCCACGGCAAGGCCGACCCGGCTTCCTGCCCCGAATCCTCACCGCCGCCTCTCCCCAGCACCCCACAAGCCCGTTGCTTACGTATTGGGTTTAACGCTACTGTCGAGCCCACCGAACAGAGGAGGACCGTATGTCCCGCCGTAAGCCCCGAAGCCGAGGTGTCAGCCTCCGGGGACGCGCCGCCGGCCCCCACCGCTTCCGCAGCGACATCTCGGCCGACGGCGGCAAGCGCCACCTGCGCCACGTCGTCCGCGCCCGCGGCAAGGCCGAGCTGCGCGGCCTCCTGCGCGACGCCCAGCACGACGCGGCGGCCGAGCTGACCGCGCCGTACCTGACCGCCCAGCCCGACCGCACCTGACCGCAAGGAGTACCGCCCCGTGCGCACCGACCGACTCGACCGCGTCCTCGCCGAGGGCACCGGCCACCTGCCCCGCTGCGTTCGCCTGGCCGACGACACCGTGCTGTCCGTCCAGGCCGGGCCCGGCGCCTGGTCCCGGCCCCGCCCCCGGCTCTACGGCACCGGCACCGCGCCCGCCGACTACCCCGGCCCCTACAGCCACCTCGAGGTCTACCTCGTCACCCTCGTGCCGGTCCCCGAGTCCTGGAAGCAGTACGGCGACGTCGACGAGGCCGGTCGCCTCCGCCACTTCGGAGCCGTCCCCGAGGACCTGGTCCGCTCCCTGGTCGCCGAGCACGGCGGCGAGCACGAGGAGCAGGACCTCGAGGACGACGCGCTCAAGGCCCTCTCCGAAGCGTTCTTCCCCGCCCGCTGACCAACCCGCCCAGCTGCAGCAGAAGGCAGGCCACGCTCCCATGACCCACATCGTCACCGTCGGCTTCCACCGCCCCGTCCACGCCCACGAGCTGCGCCCCGGCGACGTGTTCGCCTTCCTCGACGCGCCGCACACCGCCCTGACGGTGATCGAGAAGGGCCGGGCCCCCGTATCGGCGGAACTCACCCTGTCCGTGCTCACGCTGGCCGGATGCGACGGCCCGCTCAGCCTGCCCGCCACCACCCACGTCCGGCCCCTGCGCCTGCTCCGCTCCGTGTCCCTCACCTGTCTGCTGTGCAGCAAGGACGAGAACGTGGAGCTGGACCTGCCCCGGGACGGCGAGCCGCTCGCCTTCGTCTGCGACAACCACAAGTAGAGGGCGGCCTGCGTGAACACACTGACAGCGATAGGCATAGCACTGGTGACTTGCGGCATCGCAGCACTGCTGACCGGACGCCTCGTCCGCCACCGGGCCCTTGGGCTGGTGGCCCTGGGAGAGTTCTTCGGCGCCGCGGACTGCGCCGCCGCTGACAATCCCACTGGATCCGCCGTCTTGGCGGCGATCGGCCTGGCATGCACCTGGCTCTGGTGGAAGGGCGGGGGCGATGACGACACCAAGCGCGGGCGCCGTCACCTGCGTCGCATGTTCAGCCCCGTCCGACGCACCGCACCGTCCCCGTCCTGACCGCCCGGGCGCCGGTCCGTCCGCCCGCCACCCGCATCGAAAGCGACTGAAGTGACCGAACCTCAGAACAACACGAACGGCCCCGGAGACGGCTTCAGCGCCGAGCAGAAGTTCGCGGCCCTGTACCAGGCCATCAAGCCCGAGCACGTCGGTGACCGCTTCGACCGCGGCTACGCCTGGGCCATGGAGAGTGTCCGCCGCATCCTCGCCGGCTACCGGCTGGACGGCTCCGACGTCAAGAACCTCGCCACCGTCGAACCGGCGATCCGGGCCTGGCTCGACAAGGGCCCCGACTACGACAGCGCGGAGTACAACCGCGGCTGCGAGGCTGGCCAAGACGCTATCCGCGCCATCCTCGACGGCGACGACGACGAGATCCGCTCTCAGCTCGAGGACGCCGCCCGCGCCTACGCTCGGCTCTTGCCCGCTCCCCAGGAGTTCTGAGGTGGGTTCGTCCGACGACAGCATCCCGGACAACGTGATCCCGTTCCGGCGCCGCCGTACCAGCCCGCCCCCCACGCCCCGCCGGCAGTGTGCCTGCGGGGCCTTCTGGAGGGCTGGCTTCTCCAGCGATCCGGCCTGGCTGCTCACCGCCGACCCGCTGTGGGACTCCTTCGAGGGCGTCACCCACTGCCAAGGGTGCGGTCGGCACAAGCTCTCCGTCATCACAGGCCGCGACATGCGGCGCTCCGTCACCGAGAGGAAGAACTGAAGTGGCCCGCGACATAGGAGTCACCCCCGGCGCCGAGCTCTTCCGCGCCGTGACCACCAAGTACTACGGCGACGGCACCGTGGAGACCGTGTACGAGGGCCCGTACGACAAGCCTGGCACGGCTCGCGGGCGAGTCGGCTTCTGGCGCAACCACCTGGCTAAACGGGAGGACGGCAGCAAGGCCCAGGGGTACATCGAGAGCTGCCGACCGGTGTGGAGCAGGGTGGCCGACCCCGCGCCGCAACCCGAGCGGCGGACCGCACGCGGCCAGGACGAGAGCGTGCCGGCCGACGGCCCGGTCGCCCAGCTCGTTGGCGAGGCTCTGCGGACCCGGCGCAGCATGCACGGCCGGCACGTCGCGGACCTCCTGGCCGAACACGGCCACTCCGAAGAGGCCGACCGCGTACGGACCGAGGTGCGCGCACGCCACGGTCACCTGTCCGGCAAGCAGGCCCTCGAGCTTCTCAGCACTGCCCCCTGAACGGGCGCGCACGCGGCGGTCCCGCCTGCCCGAGCCGCCGAGCCCCCCGGCCCGGCGGCTCTCGTGCGTCCGCGCCGCGTCCGCGCCGCGTCCGCGCCGCGTCCGCCGGCCCGGCCGCCAGAAGAAGATCCCGAACCCGCTTCCATCTTTACAACGCTCCGTTGTATAGTTGTGGGGTAGCGACCGAACGAACCGCAAGGAGAACCGCCATGCAGACCCTCGCCGCCTTCGACAACGGCACCACCGCCCGGATCGGTTACTTCAAGGACCTGGGCCACGCCCTCTACAGCATCGGCGACGACACCATCCACGTGATGCCCGCCTACTTCGGCCAGCCCGACCGATACGCGGTGACCATCAGCCTCGGCCGCCCTGGCGACACCAGCGGCTACCGGCTGACCGGCCTGCACGTCGGCGACTACTTCCTGACCGGCACGGTGATGCTCACCGGTCCCGACTTCACCCCGCACCCCCACCCGCACAGCCCCCGCAAGTTCCCCCTGGCCGACATCGCCGACCCCGACGCCCGGGCCGACGCCGCCGACTACCTCTCGCAGATCGCCACCCACTTCCACACCACCTTCGCGTGAGCCGGGAAGGACCGGGCCCCGCAGCGCCACGGCGCGGCGGGGCCTCGGCGTTCACCCCGCCCGCCGGCCCACGAAGGGCGCCCGGCGATCCTGTAAAAGCCCAGTTCAGATGGGTAACCGCGCTTCAACTTTACAATGGTTCGTTGTATAGTCGGGGTGGCAGACCACCGAACCGAGGAGCGACATGGGCGCCTACGACTTCAGCACCTACCAGGAGGGCACCGGCGTCGAGAACGCCTTCCGGGCCGCCGTCGAGGACGCCCAGTACGAGCACGGCCACGGCGGCTACACCGGCACCATCGCCGAGAAGGACGAGTTCACGGTCATCACCCAGACCCCGATGCCCCTGAACGAAGCCGAGGAGTACGCCGCCAAGCTGATCAGCGCCGACGACCCCCGCATCTCCGACAAGTGGGGGCCCGCCGGAGCGATACCCGTACTGACCGACCGCCGCCGGGTCGAGGTCACCTTCACCGCGGACGACGCACCAGCGGGAGGCTTCGAGAGCCTGGAGAAGGCCGCGATCGCCGTCCTCACCGCACGCGGCGAACTCAAGGACGGCGAACGCCCCGCGTACGGCATCCAGGGCATGTACGAGCGCCACCCCCACACCGGACGCCCGTACACCGGCACCCTCCAGGTCCCCCTGCAGGGCGGACCGCTGGAACACACCGGCTGGCTCTTCTTCGGCTACGCCTCCTCCTGACCCCTACGCACGCGGGCGCCCGGCGACGCACACCGCCCGGCGCCCGCCGCGGAGGCACTGTCAGTGCCGTACGCCACCATCACCTCGTGCCCACCCTGGACGACCTGCCCCCCTACCGCCGCGCCAAGCTCCTGTGGCGCTGGGCCCACCAGGGCCTGGCCCACGTCGAGCAGCTGGTCATCGACGCCGCGAACGAACCCTGCCGACTGCCCTACCCCCCGCCCGGCCCGCCCGGCCCCACCCTGGCCGTCCCCGGCAGCGACGGCCGCCACCACCTCGCCCGCGCTGGCCAACTGCTGTGCGGCGACGACTCGGCCGCCGGCGGCCGGACGCACCGGCAGCACTCCTCGTGGCTGGAGGGTGAGGACGGACCCCAGGAGTGGAAGGGCGGCCGAGTCAACGACGACATGGTCTGGGGCGAGGCCGACGCCGTCTGGACCGTGCACCCGGTCGGCCCGGGCGTCGATGCCGGCCTCGTACCCAAGCGTGAGCGCTGCACCGCCGGCCGCTACGCCCTGCTGCACTGCTGGCCGCCGCCGCCGGCCCGTACGGCCTCCGTACGGCGGATGCGCGCTGCGCTCGTCGACGCGCTCGGCCCCGACTGCCACCTGTGCGGCCTCTACCCAGGCGCCATGGTGGACCATGACCATGAAACCGGCCAGGTCAGGGGCCTGCTCTGCGGCCTCTGTAACCGGGTCCTGGAAGAGTGCCCCCACGTCACCGGCTGCCCCCGAGCCGACTACCAGAACACGCCACCCGCGGCCGGCCTGGGCCTGATCTACCCGGTCAGCGACGAGTGGCGCACGCAAGAGTCGACGCGCCGCCGGAAGGTCGAGCTGCTGGGCTTCGACCCCTTCGAAGGGCTGCCCACGCGCCGTATGTCAGGGTAAGGGACCCGCCTGACCACGGAGTTCTCCATGCTGAGCAAGATACTGGGACGCGACGAGCCGGAGCAGCCGCCGGAGCCAGCCGTCCGCTGGTTCACCGCCGTCACCGTTTACCGCCACCCCACCCAGCGCTCGGTCGTCCGCACGGCCAAGACCCTCCGGGCCCGCTCGGTGCGCGAGGCGACCCTGCTGTACCTGGCCGAGACCGAGACCGGCCCGCCGACGATGCCCAACGTGGACCTCACCACCTGGACCCAGGTACGCCTGGACGTCTCCGAAACCGGCGAGGACGCTCTGGACGAACACGTTCGGCTGCGGAGGCAGGCCCGCTGATCAGCGAGTCCACTCCTTGAGCGCCGTCGCGATCTGCCGGACGTCGAGCTGCCGGTCCGCGACCTGCTGCACGAGGTCCGCGGCCTCCTTCGTCGTGACGCTCACCGGCCGGCCGGACGCGTGCAGGTAGCCGGCGGCCACCGCCGCGGCGAACAGCTCGTTGGAGTGCTCGAGCGCGGGGACCAGGACGAACTGCTGCAGCAGAGCGGCAGCCCGGTGGTGGGCTTGCCCGTACACCGGGGTGTCCATCACCTGGAAACAGTGACGCGCCCGCGCGGCTTCCAGCGAACCCCAGTCGACCACCTCGGGGTCCCCGGGGAGGTCGTGCTGAGCGATCTCCAGCAGCCAGGGCAGATCGATCGTGAGGAACATGGGCGGCCGCTGCTCAGGCGGCGTCGGCGCTGGAGCTGGCCGGGTCGCCGAAGCGCTCCGCGAAGCCCTGGGCGTGCTCAGCGATGAATCCCCGGGCGCCCTCACGGAACCGCGCCCGGGTCAGGTCCGCGTCCAGGACCTGGCCGGCGTACGCCTCGGGCGGCAGATGCCGCTCCGCGGCTGCCTGCTGCAGCTGCTCGTACAGCTCGTCACTGATCTTGATACGGATTTCCCGGGGCATGCCCCTACGGTAGCGGTCCACTCCGGTGTGCGGCAGAGGAACCGTGCTGCCCGCAGCCGGGCCGGGGTGCCCGCGGGTCTCAGGCGCGTACGGCCTGGGCCTGGTAGTAGGGAGCGAGCGCGGCTCGGGAGCCGTCGCCGATCGCCACCGCGATCCGCTGCATCTGGGCGCCCTTCAAGTCCCCGGCCACCAGGACGCGAGGGTGCTGCTCGTCCGGCGGACAGTACCCGTCCGCGCCGACGACGAGCCCGGCGAGCGCCGCCGGCTTCGAGCCCATGTTGCTCAGCACCGCGTCAACGACGAACGTGTGAGGGCCGCCGAAAGAGTGCCAGGCGGTGACACGGAAGCCGTCCGCCACCGGCGCCACGCTGACGCGGTCGACGACGTCGAGGCGGAGCCGCCCGTCGTCGGCGACCTCCTCGGTCTTGTACCGGTCGGACTCGGGGAACAGCACGTCGAGGTTTACCCCGGCCTGCGGGTGGGCTCGCAGCCAGGTCCCAAGAGGCCGATCCGCTCCCAGCACGACCACCCGGCGGCCCTCGAGGTACTCGGCGGTTGCGCGCCACAGCGGCGGCAGCCACCTGGACTCCGGTGCCTCGATCCAGGGCACGTCCTCTGGCATCAACGTGCTCACGCCCGTGGCGACCACGACGGCCGGCGCGGTGAGGGTGCGGCCGTCCTCCAGCAGGACCTCGGCACGATCGTCATGGCCGTCCACTCGCGCGGCGCGACCGCTCAGCACGGTCACACGCCCCAGCTCCTGGTGCCGGTCGAGGTCGGAGGCGAGCGCCTCGGCCAGCGCACCGCCGGTCGTCCAGCCGCCTGGCACGTTCTCCATGGCTCCGATGGCCCGCAGCTTGGCTCCTACCTGCTCCACCTCGACGACCACGGTGCGCATCCGGAGGCTTGACGCCATCACCGCGGCGGAGACGCCTGCAGGGCCCGCGCCGACGACGAGAAGGTCCGCGTCCCAGGTGGTCATGCGCAGGCTCCTTTGGCAGGGAGGGAGCCGCCGGCCAGTCGGTCCGCCACCTCGTCGACAGTAAGTAGCTGGTGGGCACCGATGTTGCGACGGGCGAGTAGAAGAGCGGCCTCGTGGACTTCTGCGCCGCCGGTCGAGGCGCAGGCGTCGGTGACGATCCAGGGCCGCAGGCCCCCGTGGTACGCGGCGACGGCGGTGTCGTACACGCAGCTGTCGGTATCGATGCCGCACAGAACGAGGTCCGTCCAGTGCCGCTCCGCAGCGAGTCGGGACAGGTCCTCGGTGAGCGCGCTCGAGACGGTCTTGTCGATCACCAGGGCGGCGACGTCCAGGTACGGCTCCAGCTCGGGGACCAGCGCCTGTTCGTCGGCTGAACGCAACCGAGTCCAGTTGGAGATCCGCTCGTAGGGCGAGCCGGGTGCGTTGTGGAAGCGGGCGAAGACCACCGGCTGGCCAGCCGTAGTCCACGCGTCGACCAGCCGCACGACCTGTGGCACAGCGTGCTCACTGTGGCGGTTGACGAAGCCGTGCTGTACGTCGACGACCACGAGCGCTGCCGTACGAGGGTCCACCAAGTCCTCCATCCGCTGATCACATGCCCGATTCGCGCAGGGCGTCCTGGGCCGCCCGCAGCCGGTCTGGCAACTGACTCGTCGCAAGGACCGCCTCACGCATGAGCTGGTGCTGGGCAGTCTCCTGGGGGCGTGCCGCCGTCAACCGAGAGTATGCGCCGCGCAGCCACCGCCACCCGTACGCGTCGTGCGGCATGAGCGGGTCTCGGCCAGCCTCGATCTCGTCCAGAACGTAGGTGCTCAGGGCCCACAAGGTCTGCACGTCCAGCTCGAGCGCGATGATCGCGGTCATGGGCAACGCACGGTCGGTCGCCAGCGGGTGGTAGGCAACTCCTGACCAGCCGGCGAGTCCCATGGAGACCGGCTGGGAGCCGAACTCAATCACATCGGGGTGCGCGTATCCCGCCGTGAAGAGTTCCTGTTCCACGGAGTCTCCGAGGCGCAGCGGCCCGTCGGGATGCTGCCGGTCGACGACGACCGAAGGAGTCGTGAGGATCTGCAGAGCGGTGGCCAGTTGCGAGCCGTGCCAAGGGGAATCCTCGAGCAGGTAGGCCGACAACACGTACGTCGCCGCGGTCTCAGAAGGGGTGCCCGCCTCCGCGAGGAGCCGCTGCAGCTCTGTGGTCGCCCACTCCAGGTCGGTGACGTACGACCGGTATCTCCACGCGGCCAGCTCGCCCAGGCGCGCGACGGTCCGGGGCTGGACCAGGTGGAAGATGGCCACGCCGCACGGGTACAGGTAGAGACGCGACTCCGCGGAAGCCTCCGGGTGGGCGGCCGGTAGAGCGCGGTGCTCGAGGCCTCCCGGGCCGAGCGGACACGGCTCTGCCTGGGGGAGCAGCCCGTCGACCGCGGCGCCCAGGTAGACGGGGACGAACTTGTGGCTGACCACGCGGGCCGGCCCCAGGGGAACCAGCTCCGTCTCCGGGAACGGTTCCTCGTCCTGTCCGAGCAGCACTCGGAATTTGGCGACGACGTCCTCGGGGCACTGTCGCAATGCCACGTCTAGCATCTCCGCGGTCTCCGGCATCAGTTCGAGGTCTCGCCCCCGGTTGCGCCACTTCTGCACGGTCGCAGGGTTCACTCCCAGGTGGCTGGCGTAGGCCCGGATCGACATCCGCAGAGCCTCGCCCAGCGCCGCTGCCTCTCGACCGGTCCACTTCACAATTACGGCCATTTGATCACCCCCTCGGCTGGCACAGACAGCAGCCTACGGGGCGAGGCGTACACGAGGCGTACACCGCGCACACATCAGAGGCTCTCGCCGAACCCCCTTGATCCAGAAGCTGAACTAAGCACTCCATAAGCCCCTTTGCCTCCCCGGGGAATGACATGCACTCAGCTCCTGGCACACGCGCCCGCGTCGGCGGCGTCCGTCACGCGCAGCGTGAAGGGGGCACCGGGTCCGCGGCGTGGCTCGCCGTGTACGTCGGCCAGCCCGCTGTCGCGCCAGCGACGCAGTTCGCCGGCGACCGTGGTCTTGCCGATCCGCGTGCGGTCGACCAACTCCTGGGCTGTGAACGGGCGGTCGCCGAAGTGCAGGAGTGCCAGGGCGTACACGGCGCCGAAGCGGCGGTGGATCCCGCTCGGGAACTCCTCGGGGCCCGTCACGACGATGTACTTGGACAGGAGGTCAAGAGCCTTCGTGGGCTTCGCCATCAGGTGCCAGAGCGCCGAGTCGATGGCCGCCTGTGGAAGCCCGTACCTCTCCGCCAGAGCCTTGCGGGGTGGGAGCAGGCTCCAGGGCGGGAACGTGCCATCCCGGATGCTGCAGACGAGGGCTTCCACGGCGCGAGCGTCCTGTGCGGACTGCTGATCTCGGGCAGGGGCCGGAGCGTTCCACCCTGCGCCTTGGCGATTCGATTCGTTGTATCGAGGACGCTCCCGCGCGATGGCCTGGGCTTCGGCTCGTTCTGCTTCTCGCCGGGACTCGCACCACTCGACGGTCCGGGACGCGACTGCCGGCCACCAGTACTTCTGCCTTGCGTGCTGCTCCCAGCGGACTTCCGGATCGCGGCTGATGCCGACGTACAGCAGGTGCTTCGAGGCGTCGTACAGGCGATACAGGGCTGTTCGCTCCTCGGGCTGGACCATCGCGCCCCTTCCTCAAACGCTCGTGTCGGTCGGCAGGAACTCTCGACATTCGCGGCACAGCCCGTCGTCGGTCGGCAGCATCTTGACCCCGCAGCCCTTGCCCCGACAGTGCACGTACGGGCTGGAGGCGTATACCGCCGGGGCCTGGAAGGGGACGCTGTAACCGCTCGCGGGCGGCTGCTCCTGCTGGGTACGGGCGGCGGCCTTCTCCTCGCGGGCCTCCACACACCGCGGGCAGTCCTCCCGGGTGTCGATGTCGATGCCGTCCTCGCACCGGGCGTTGTTGCCCCAGCAGGTCGACGGGCCGAGCAGCGTCAGCAGCACAGCCAGGGGCTTGTCGAGACCGCGGCCGGCAGCCGAGACCGCGTCGTCCTCGTACGACCAGTGCAGCCAGCGCCGCTCCGCGCGCTCCACGAGCTGGTCAGCGGTCCGCTGCTCATCGAGGAGCGCCTGGGCGACCGCCTCGTTCACCGCGAGCGGCAGACCGTTCGGGAAGTCGCCCTCCAGGCGAGCCGCCAGCGGTGCCGGAATGCCCGCGACCACCTTACGCAGATCGGCCGGCGAAACCTTCCGACCAGCCTTCTTGCCCGACGCGGCTCTGCCGCCGCCGGCGCGGCTCCTACCACCAGTGGATGGCCTACGGCCGTCACCACCGACGCTTTCCCCAGGTTCAGTACTTCCAGGTTCGTCGGCAACCGTTTCCACCCGTGGCTGCGCCGATTTTCCACCCGTAGCCCGCTTACGGGTGGCAGCAGTTGCCACCCGCTCGCCCGGCTGGGAGTCCGCCGAGCGCTCGGCCGGGTGGAAATCATTGCCAGTCGCCGGGGGCTCTTTGGGCAGGTCAGCCGGGAAATCCCACACCGGCGGGCGGCGATCCGGGCGAATGTGACTGACAACCTCCGGGTCGCCGGGCACGATGACGCCGCGCTTGGCCAGGGTGCGCATGTGTGTGCCCACCGACCGGGCGGACATGAATGTCTCCTCGGCGATCGTCGACTGGCTCGCATGGCAGTTCTTCAGGTCCTTGTTCATGTGATCGGCGATGGCCATGAGGACGGCGAGCTCACCGGTGGACTCGCACCAGCGCTTGTGCCGCATTGCCCAGACCAGCGCTGCGCCGCTCATGAAGACCCCCGTCGTGCAGCCCGTCCCACCTCAGTGGTGGACGTGGCGAGCGCCGGCGGGCGCGTGGTTCCGGGGGCCAGCATCGGCCTCCTCACTTTCGTCGGTGCAGTCGCTGACGGCGCCGAGGCGATCAGTCCTTGTCAGACACCAACCACCCCGGAGGGGCTAGACAGCCACATGAAACGCCCTAATATTGTCCCCGTCAAGGGTACATTTTTCATGGTCGGCCTGAAGGGAGGTGCTGGTTGTGGCGTTGCCTGCTGCGGTGCTCGAGCCGACTTGTTCGATACCTTGGACCCCTTCAAGGGGACAAGGAGTGGACGTGCCGGACGGGAATCCGTACCTCGACACCGAAGCGGTGGCTGCCAAGATCGGCGTTACGGCCGAAACGGTGCGGATGTATCTCAAGCGCACCCGCAAGCGGATCGCAGAGGGTCAGCCTGTGCGCCCGCAGGATCTGCCGCTCCCCGACGGGCAGTTCGGCCGGTCGCCAGCGTGGCAGCAGTCGTCGATCGACACCTGGATCTCGAACCGGCCCGGTCGCGGCCGGCGCTCCTCCAGTTCGTAAGACCCGCTTCCGGAACCGTATTGACCCGGCTCCGAACGCGGCGTAAGTTTGTACCCGTGACGGGGTCAAACTCACTCGTCACGCGTCAGGTGTCCTACCGCCTGACATGCGAGAACCCCGGCTGGGCGTCCTACCGCCCGGCCGGGGCCCGACCCGGACGACGTCCTACCGCCGCCCAGGGATGGAACTGCCCACCTGCGCTATCAGGGAGGCCGATCCCCATGAAGGATCGCACAAGCACCACCCCGGTCACCAAGACGGTGCCCGGAACGGAACTCACGACTTCGTCCGCCTCCACGGCGGTCGAGAAGCGGCCCGGCCGGCTGCTCGTCGAGTACTTCGGCGACCTCGGCCCGGCGACCCGGCACCTGGACATGGTGCCCGTCCGGACGATGGTCACGGCGATGGGGAGGATCTCCAAGGTCGGGATCGTCGGTGACGACGTGAACCCCCGGGCGATCGTGTGCCTGACCGGCAGCGACGGCGAGTCCGCGCAGTGCACGGTCGACACCGAGCACTACCTGGACCTGTTCGACTACCTGGTGGAGGGCACCTTCGTGGTCCTCCGCGGCACCGTTCGCCGACCGCTGAGCACCATGCCGGCCGTCATCGACGTGATGGTCATCCGCTCCGCCCAGGACATCTGCGCGCAGGCTGGGGTGGTGTCGGCATGATGATCGCGACCGTGGAGCAGCCCACCGCCGAGCGTGTGACGTCCGAGTTGGGCCCGCGTACCGAGGGCGTCACCTACTACAACCCGAGCGGCACCTTCGACGTGCTGGAGGTCCTGCGGGGCGAGGAGGCCCGCGAGGCGCTCGGTCGCCGCGGTGCCGACTGGGCCGTGCGGGTCCGCCGCCGGCACACCGGCGAGGTCACCGTGCACTGCCTGGTCTGGACGAACAGCGACCACGTCCTGGTCGAGTCCGGTCCGGCCACGAAGGTTCGCACCGTCGAGGAGATCCGCACCTCCCTGTGGGGCGGACCCACCGGGAAGCTGTCCGACGTGGACTGCGACGTCCTCACCAACCTCGCTGAGATCCGCGCCTACGAGAACACCAGGGCGGTGACCACGCGATGAGCTCTCCCTCCCTGAACTCCCGCACCGCCACCGAGCGCGCCGCGCTGGCCTACCGGCCGGACGTGCACCCCGCTGTCCGACCGCTGCTCGACGCGATCGCCCAGCTCCACGCCTACCAGCCCCGGGACCTCCTCGACCTCGCCCAGGTCCTGAAGTCGTTGGGGGGCGACGCCACCGGCAGTCCGAACGCCGTCGCCGAGATCGGCGACCTCGCCAAGGACCTGGTCCGCGGCCCGGTCACCGAGAACCTGCCCCGGCAGGAGCGGGACGCCGCGATCGAGCAGGCCACCGAGTACGGCGAGGTCGTGCTGCAGGGCGAAGCCGAGGACACCATGAACCAGGTCCTGCACGTCTTGGAGGGCCACGCGACGCCCGGCGTCCTGGCCCGCGCGGCTCGCGCGCTGGGAGGTGGCCGCTGATGTCGACCACCATCCCGACGCCGGTGCCGGCCGTCCCGTCCGCCAAGCACGACGAGGTGGAAGAGGCTCCGCTGAGCCGGGGCGCCGCGATCTTCGTGATCGTCGTCGCTCTCCTCGGCACGGTCCTGTCCACGATCGACGTCCTGGTCAACGGCTGGTGGCCCGCCGTGGCCCACCTCGCCTGGGTGTTCGGCGTTTTCCTCCTCATCAGCCTGGTTCTGGGCACCGTCCTCGGACTCGTCCTCGGCACCCGGCAGGCCGACCGGGGCGAAGCCCCAGCGGTCCCCAGTCCGTAGCCCACCCCTCCGGCGGGGCCCGGCTGGAGCCGACAACGGCCGGGCCCCGCTCCCCCCACGCACAGCGCCACCTCCTGGGCCCCGTACGCCCGGAAGCGAACACCGGCTGTCACACCCAGCTCACCCACCGAGACTCCCGAGAGAGGCCCGCACGATGACCTCGACGCAGGAACCGCCCATCACCACCCCGGGCGACCTGGCCGACCGCTACCGCGACCGCGCTCAGGCAGTCATCGACCTGTACAACCCGTACGACCACCAGATCCCCCTGGCCACGCCCCAGGCGGTGCTGGCCGTCTCGGCCGAACTGGCCGGCACCACCGAGGCCGCGGCGCGTCTCGCGCACGAGACCGAGCGGATCGCGGAGGCCCTCGAGGCGCAGGCCGAGCAGCCCGAGCCCGACTACACCGAGGCCGAACTGCAGGTGGTCCGGGGCGAGATCAGCCGCACGGACACGAAGGCGTCGATCCTGCTGGCCAGCGTGGCGATCGTCGCGGGCCCGCTCGCGGAGCGGGCGGACACGCTGCTCCGTCAGCCCTGGCCGATCGGCGCGCTCGGTTTGGTCGCCGCTGTGCTCGCCGGCCTGTCGACCTGGCTCCTGCTCGACGTGGTCCTGCCCCGCCTGGTCGGCAGCACCAACGCGAACTTCATCCACTACGCCCGCTGCCAGCCGCAGGACCTCGACATCGCCCTCGGCCACGGCGCAGACCGCCGCGGCGAACTCGTCGCCCTGTCCGGGATCGCACAGGCCAAGTTCCTGCGCCTCGCCCGGGCCGGTCTCCTGCTCAAGCTCTCCGGCCTGGCGTTCGCCGTCACCGCCGGCCTCGCCATCGCCTTCTGACCACCCACCACCTGATCCGAGAGGACACCGCCAGTCATGGCCAACCGACCCAGCCAGACCCCGACGCGCGGCAAGAAGGCTGCCGCGAAGAAGGCGGCTGCCCCCGCGTCTCGCACAGAGACGGCGGTGCTGGACGAGGCCCGTGCCAAGGCCGACGGCATCGTCGCGGAGGCCGAGCAGCTGGCCACCACCAGGATCGCTCAGGCCACCGAGGAGGCTGAGCAGACCGTCCAGTCCCTGCTCGACGAGGCCCAGCAGCAGGCGGACACCCTCCGCACGAACGCGGAAGCGGCCGCGAAGTCGCTGCGTACGGACGCCGAACAGGCCGCCGAGCGCCTGCGGACCACCGCAGCCCGCACCGCCGAGAAGCTGGTCGACGACGCCCGCGCCGAGGCCGAGTCCCTGCGCGCCGACGCCGCCGGCACCGCCGCCGAGACCCAGGCCGAGGCCGAGGCCGAGGCGGCCGACCGGCTGGCCCGGGCCGATAAGGACGCCGACCGGGTGCGGACCGACGCCGCGCGGGACGCCGACCGGGTCCGTGCCGAAGCGGCCACGGCCGCCCAGGAGCTGCTCGACAACGCCGGGGCCGAGGCCAACGCCCTGCTGAGCAAGGCCCGTACCGAGGCCGAGCGGCTCCACACCGAGGCGGACCAAGCCCTGGCCCGCGGCCGGGAGGACGCCGAGCGGATCCGTCGCGACGCTGCGGCCGAGGCGACCCGACTCCGCGAGGCCGGCGCAGCCGACCGCGATCGCGCCCGCAGCGAGGCCACGTCGATCCGCCAGGAGGCCGAGCGGCTCCAGCAGCACGCCCAGGAGACAGCCGACGCCCTGCGCGAGCAGGCAGAGCGGACCGCCCAGCGTGTCCGCGACGCCGCCGAGGCCTCCGCGACGCAGCTGCGCACCGATGCCGTCGAGGACGCCGACCGCACCCGGCGGGCGGCCCACGAGGAGGCCGAACGGCTGCGCGCCGGCGCCCGCACCACGGTCGCCGAAGCGGAGCAGCTCTCCGCGCAGGTCCTCGACCGGGCCCAGGACGAGGCCGTCAGCATCGTCGCCCGCGCCGAGAGCCAGGCCCAGACGCTGACCGCACGAGCGGAAGAGACCCTGTACGAGGCCAAGACCGCCCGGGCCGAGGCGTCCAGCGCCGCCGACCAGCTGCGCCAAGAGGCCGCCGCCGACCGCGAGCAGGCCGCCGCCGCCCTGGAGAAGGCCCTGAACCCGACCCTCCAGAAGCTGGAGAAGCGGAGGCTCAAGGAGGAGGCCGATGACCGTCGCAAGACGGCGAAGCGGAATGAGAAGGAGCGTCTCGCGGAAGAGCGGCGGCAGCGTCGCGCCGGCCAGCCGACCTTCCTCGACAAGGTCCGCCAGGTCCTCATCGCCGCCGCCGTCCGCAGCCTCGTCGTGGGCCCGATCCTCGCCCCGATGGTCGTCGCCTGGAGCGGCCAGTCCGGCTTCGCCATCAAGGTGTTGGGCTGGGGCTTCGCCGCCTCCCTCGTCTACGCCGCCGCCTACGAGATGACCACCGCGTTCTGCGCGTGGCTGTACGACCAGGCCCGCCAGGACGGCGACAAGGGCTGGGGTTACCGGATCGCCACCTGGCTCTTCGGCGCCGGCGCCGCGATCCAGCAGTGGTGGCACTACTCCAACGACTGGTCCGCCACCCCCCGGTCGGTGACCTTCGCCGCCATGTCGATGGTCGGCGTCATCCTCTGGGAGATGCTCGCCAGCCTCCGGCACCGCCGGAAGCTGCGGAAGGCCCGCAACCTGCCGCCGGCACTGCCGAGCCTCGGTATCAACCGCTGGGTGCGCTACCCCATCCGCTCCTGGACCGCCCGGTCCCTGATGATCGACGACCCGGACCGCTGGGGCAACGCGACCACGGCCTGGAAGACCGCCGGCCGCATCCTGAACGACCGCAAGGCCCGCAAGTCCGGGATCGCCTACGCCGACCGGTACGTCGTCACAGTCCGCCGACACGGCCCCGAAAGCGGTCCCGCCGCGATCCCCGCGATCGGTCTCGAGTGGGGCGACCCGCAGGTCTCGGACCCGGCCGCAGGCGCGATCGAGACCGAGACCCGCCCGGCGCTGCCGCCCGCCGAGACCACGGTCTCGAAGTCTCACCCGACCACCGAGACCACCCGTCAGGGGTCCCGCGAGACCGGCGAGACCCGGTCTCACGAGACCACCGAGACCCGGTCTCAGACCAGCACGACGGACGAGACCGAGACCACCGAGACCCGCGAGACCCGCACTCCCGAGACCAACCGAGACCAGTCTCGGCGGCCCCGCGAGACCCCGGCCCACCGGTCTCGCGCCCGCTCGACCGGTCCCACCGCCAAGGTCTCGCCACTGCCGGACAAGGCCGCGGAGACCCAGATCCTGCTGGACCTGATGTGGGAGCGAGGCGGGGCGAACACCGTGCAGCTCGGCACCAAGACCACGCCGGGCGAGGCCGAACAGCTCACCGGCCGCCCCCGGTCCACGGCGGCCAAGCGCCTGGCCGACGCCCGGTCTCACTTCGAGATGGGACTTCGCGCCTACCGCGAGACCGAGACCGGCGAGACCGAGACCGACGGGACCGGGACCGACGGCTGAGAGCACCGAGACCGAGACCCGCCGGGGCTGGCACGAGACCACCAGCCCCGGCCGGCACCGAGACCACGAACCGCGAGACCGAGACCGAAGGACGGATACATGACCTCGATCGACAACGGCGTCTACGAGTGGACGGCCAGCACGGCCGCCGAGACCGCCACAGCGCTGGAAGCGGCCGCCCAGATCCTGCGGTCTCACCGGCAGACCGCGGACCCCGAGAACTGGGTGCTGCCGTCGATCGGGCGGCAGCACCAGGTGCAGACGACGATCCGCCTCGACCTCCGCGACCTCATCCAGACCATCAACGCCGGCGCCGTCCTCGACGAGGCCTCCGGCGACGACACCGACAGCCCCTCCGAGTCCGCCTGACCCCCTGAAAGGCACGCACCTGATGAGCAGCAGCCAGAGCACCGTCCTGAAGGCCACGACCGTGGGCGAGGCCCGCGACATCCTCTCCGCCGCGACCAAGCGCCTGGAGGCCGAGGTCACCGGCCGCCTTCCCGGCGACCGCGACGGCCAGGCGTGGGCCCGGGACCAGACGCTCGAGCTGGAGATCCGCGTCGACTGGACCCAGCTCGCGGCCCTCGACACCTACAACGACACCTCCCTCTGACCCACGAGAGGCCACTCGCATGAAAGCCCACCCGGACCGTCCGGCCACCCCGATCGCCTTCGGCCGTGCGAACGACCCGTGCGGTGACCGCATCTCGCCGCGCTGGCTGCCCCAGCGGCACAGCGTCGGCGCTCCCCACCCGGGCACGCACGGTGACGAGAGCGCCTTGCGGCAGCTCATCCACGGGCGGAAGGGCAGCGGCAAGACCTCCGTCGCGGCGTTCATGGAGCTGGCCCGCCGAAGCGGGGCGGACCTCGTCGCGCAGGACCTCAAAGCGAGTCCACTGCCCGCGGAGAACCGCACCTCCAACCCTGTCCACCGACCCCCGAATTAGTCACCTTGCGTGACGTGAAGCTGGACGCGTCAACGTCAACGTCACCCAGGCGAACGCGACGAGACAGCCCTCGATCCCGGCCCAGACCCCCGAGAAGCACCGTCTGAACAGCCAAATTGACGTTGACGAGAGTCCTTGACGTTGACGTTGACGCTCCGGCTTGACGCCATGCCCGACACGAACAGTCACCAACCGCCCCCCGCCCCCGAAGTGGAGGAGAACCCCGTGAGCACCCCCGACTACGACATGGCGCCGCCGGCCGCCACGGTCACCGCGCCGCCGTCGGCCGCCGTACAGCCCTCGGTGTCGGGCGCGGCCACGACCACGGATCCGAACGCCGAGCGCCCGCAGCGCCGTCGCACAGCGTCACAGAAAGACGACAACCTCGCTGGTGTTCTCATCCCCGGCGGAGTGATCACCGGCCTGATCTCGCTGTGCTGGATGGTCCACCAGTTCGGCCTGCCGGTCGTGATCTTCGCGCTGCTGGCCGCCGCAGCCACCGCGACCGCCGCCGTGGCCATCAAGGTGGGGCGCCGCGCCGCCAAGGTCGCCAGCCGCACCCGCGGCGGCCGCGGCGCGGGAGGCGCTGGCCCCGGAAGCAGTCGCAATGGCGGTGGACGCTCGGGCGGCGGCCGGTCCGGCGCCGGCCGCGCGCCCGGCTTGGGCTCCGGCGGAGGACGCTCGAACGTCGGCAACCGCTCCGGCGGCACCGGCCCGCAGCGCCGCTCCGGCGGAGGAAGCAAGGGATCGAACACCCCGGGGCCCCTGTCGCGGAAGCCGGGCGGCATGGGCTCGCTCAAGTCCCCGTCGGGGCGCGGCGGATCCGGCACGGCCCCCCGTTCGCTGAACAAGGGCGGCCTGGGAGGCGCGAAGTCGACCGCTGGGCCGAAGCCCTTCAAGGGCAGCGGCAGCCTCTTCAACGGTGGCAAGCGGACCAACGGCAGCGGCCTCGGCGCGTTCGGCGGCGGCAGCGGCAAAGCCCCGAAGAAGGCCGGCACGGGCACCGGCCTGGGCAGCATCCTCAACCGCAAGGGCACCGGAAGCGGAACGGGCACCGGCACGAAGGGCCCCTCGCCCACACCGAAGAAGCGGAAGCCGAGTGGCGGGGGCGCCGGCGGCGCCGGCGCAGCAACTCCGAGCGGCACCAAGATCCCGAAGAAGACGCCCGGCGGCGCGACCACTCCGGGCGGCCCGAAGGGCAGCAAGACGCCCGCGTCCGGCAAGGGCACCGGTAAGACCGGCCCGGGCAGCAAGGGCAAGAAGGGGCCCGGGAAGAAGAAGATCGGCAAGGCGAAGGCGCCTCGCCACGCGGGTTACACCTGGAAGAAGAACCCCGTCCGCAAGGCGACCGCCGCGGTCCGGAAGACTGCCGGCGCCCTCAAGACCGGCACGCTGAAGACCACGGGCGCCGTGAAGCGTGGCTACACGAAGGTCACCAGCCCGAAGTTCCGGCGCGGCATGCACAAGGCGGCCACCCCCTTCCGGACCACCTTCCGCGGTACCCGCAAGCACGGCGGCAAGTTCGTGGCCAACGTGATGCGGTGGGGCGGGCGCATGATCCTCTCCGCCAACAGTGCGCTGGGCGCCGTCCGCTACTCGACCATGGGGCCGAACTGGCTGCGGCCGCTGTCGCGAGTCATGGCCTTCGCCACCAGCCCGCTCGCGGCCCTCGTGAACCGCACCCGCACCTGGACGTGGCTCAACGCCTGGGTCTACCGCACCGCGACGGCCCGCCCGCTGCCCGCTGCCGGCGGCGCCCCGCCCGCCCCGCCCTCGGCCCCGACCGCGGGCACCGGCACCGCCGCTCCCGCACCGACCCCCGGCGCCTACGCCCCCGTGCCGTCGCCGGCCTCAGCACCCCCCGGAGGAGCACCCCCCATGGACACCAGCCCCGTCCACCACGCCTACCCGCTGATCTACGCGGCGGACGCCATCCGTATGGCCGCCGCGGCGTTCGCCGCGGCGCCGGCCGACAGCATGAAGGGCTACGAGGCCGTCATCGAGAACCTGGGCCACCTCGAGTTCGCCATGTGCCACCTGCTGCACAACATCGCCGAGGTCACCGAGAACGACTTCAAGGTCAACGCCCACATCCCGGACCAGTACCGCACGCTGGCGGTCCACTTCCTCATGCTCGGCGCCTTCGTCGACCAGGCGCACAAGGTGTACCGGGAGATCCACGCCGAGCAGCTGGAGAACATCGAGAACCCCACCTGGCAGGGCCGGAAGTGGGACCTGTCCGAGAACTGGGCGCACGTCATGCCCCAGTTCGCCTGGACGGACCCGACGGTCCACGCGATGCCGCTGCTGCTGGCCTCCGGCGCCATCCGCGACGCCGGGATCCACATCCGGCTCCACCCCAGCGGCACGATGTTCGGCTACGAGATGACCATCGAGCACCTGGCCCCGCTCGCCGAGGCGCTCCACGACCTGATGATGACGGTCGCCAACGTCACCGAGACCGAGTTCCGCGTGCACCCGGCCATCACGGAGATGCACCGCGACGCCGGCCAGCGCTTCCGTGACCTGGGCGGCGCCATCCAGGGCGTGCACCTGATGTACCGCGTCCTGCACTCCGAGCAGCTGCACAACCTCGAGAACCCCACGTACCAGGCCGCCAAGTGGGACCAGTCCCGCAACGCCTAGCGCTCCCGCTCCCGCTGCCCCACCCGTGACCACCAACCAGACGACGTAAGGAGTCCCACACCATGGCCCGCTCGAAGGACCGCGAGGTCACCCCCTGGGTGCACGGGGTCTTCGCCACCCCGCTGTACACCTCCGGAGTCATCTACTCCGCCGGCCTCGGCCTGGGCACCATCGAGGACCTGGGCCACACCGTGCCGCTGGACATGCTCGGCATCGGATCCGTCGGCGGCGTCGTCGCCGCCGCCACCGCCCGCTACATCCGCACCGGCGGGGAGAACCGCAGCCGGCGGGCCCGCTGGTACCACACCGCCTTCACCGGCATCTGGACCGGCGCCGCCGCGGCCTGGCTGAACTGGACCGCGCACGGCACCCCCTGGACCCTCGTCTCCGCCGCCGCTGTCGCCGCGACCACCGCCGTCCTCGCCCCGATGTACGGCGTCGACCGGTACCTGCGCAGCGAAGAGATCGCCGAGCAGTGGGCGAAGGAGGAGGCGACCCTCTACAAGCCGCTCACCGACTGGCAGGACCTGTTCGCCTCGGTCGGCGCCCGCGGCGTCTTCGTCGAGGAGAAGGAGAAGGCCCATAACGGCTACAAGCTCACGCTGCGGCTCACCGAGACCGACTACGACGGTCTGCTGCCCCTGCTGAAGCGCCTGGAGATGAAGGCCGGCGTCCGCGCCGGAGCCCTCACCCTGCGCCCGGGCGAGACCGCGAACGTCGCCTACCTGTCCGTGTCCACCCGCAACGTCCTCGCCGAGCTCGTCTCGCTCGACGAGAGCGACCACCCCATCACCATCAACGAGCCGCTGACGCTCGGCATGCTCGAGTCGGGCCTGCCCATCGAACTGCTGATGCGGCAGAACAGCGTGCTCATCGCCGGACAGAAGGGCTCCGGCAAGTCCGTCACCCTGCACGTCCTCATCTCCCTGATCACCCGCTGCGTCGACGCGGTGATCTGGATGGTCGACATGGCCAGCGGCCACACCGCCAAGCGGTGGGTGCGCCCGTGGGTGGAGGGCTGGACGGACGACAAGGGCAACCAGCTGTGCCCGCGACCGCTCATCGACTGGATCGCCACAACCGAGGACGAGGCCGTGCGCATGTACAACGCGGCCCACGACGTCGCGGACCAGCGCGCGAAGACCGCCCGCGGCGGAAAGCTGATCCCCAAGGCCGAGCGGCCCGCGATCATCGTCATCACCGAGGAAGGCTCGGACCTGATGGCCTGGTCGACGTCGGCCGTCAAGCCCAAGACCCGCGGCATCAAGAAGGGCCGCAAAGCGGCCATCGACTACGTCGACGTCGTCCAGCGCGGCACCGGCCCCAACACCGGCGGCGGCGAGATCGACAGCCAGTACGACACGACCATCGGCCTCCGCTTCAGGAAGAAGGGCGAAGGACAGTACGTCTTCCCCGATTTCTACCACCAGGTCAACCTGGCGGCCCTGCCCGGCAACGGCGCCTGCTACATCAAGACCCCGGCCATGGACCAGTCCGAGCCGCCCGAGAAGGGCCGCTTCGCCTACGTCAACGACGACGAGGACAGCGACGCCATCGAGCAGATGGCCGTCCGCCGCGCCCACATCCGACCCGACCTGGACGACGAGGCGATCGCCATCGCCAACAAGTGGGGCTACGCGGACCGCTGGTCCGACACCGAGCGCATCGGCTGGCTGCTGGAGGCGTACGGCATCGACGTGCCGGCCTCCGTCGGCCGCAGCACCACCGCCAGCATGAACGGCGGCGGCACCGGCACCATGCAGGCCGCTCCGCCGATGCGGCCGGGCACGGGCGCCGGCGGCTCCAGCGGCGGTCGTCCCGGCCAGTCGGGCACGCCGCTGCCCGGCCAGCTCGGGGACCTGCCCTCCGCCGAGGACTACCTGGCGAAGTACAACGGCATCCCCCAGCAGCCCCAGGCCGGTGGACAGCAGCCGCCCGCCGACGGACAGCCCACCCCCGGCCCGGCCGCCCCAGGCCCCGACGAGGCTGCCGTCCGGGCCGCCTTCGAGAAGGTCTGGGCGGGCGTCGAGCAGATCACCCAGGACGCCGCCCGCCAGCACGTCGCCGACCAGGCGCAGCAGGACGACAAGAAGAAGAACCGCGAGCACCCGCGCAAGGACGAAGTGCTGCAGATGGTCCGCGACGCCGGACCGGACGGCATCACCATCGGCGCCTGCATCGAGCGGCTCGAGGACCTGTACCCGAACGAGAAGGCGCCCAGCCGCCAGTCCGTCACGAAGTGGTTCGCCGACGAGGCCGACATCGTCCAGCCCGGCGGCCCCAAGACCCCGTACGTCTGGGCGGACCCCGACCACCCGGCCCCGCCCGACACCCAGGACGACGCCACCGACGACGTCGAGCCGCTCACCGGCGACGACCTCGAGCTGTTCTGCCACGCCGTCGAACTGGTCGTGTCCACCCAGTTCGGCTCCACCGCGATGCTGCAGCGCAAGCTCCGCATCGGCTTCGCCCAGGCCGTCTGGCTCATGGACCAGATGACCGCCCGGAACATCACCGGCCCGCGCGACGGCAGCAAGGCCCGCGACGTCCTGCACAAGCCCGACGCCGTCAGCACCCTGCTCGCCAAGATCAAGGAAGAGAACTGACTCCGATGGCCATCTCCGTCTCCGCCGCCCTGCTGCTGCTCATCGTCGTGATCGTGATGGTGCGCAGCGGCTCGCTGCGGCCCTTCCCAGCCGTCATGGCCACCCTGTTCGGCTTCTTCCTCGCCTCCACCGGCATCGCCCCGTCCATCACCAACGCCCTCACGGCCGTCGCCGACGCCGTCCAAGCCATCAACTTCTGAAAGGCCCACCGACCATGGACGTCCTCCTCGTCTGCGCTGGCGTCGCCGTCGGCGCCGTACTGACCGGACTCGGCCAAGCCCTCTGGCGCCGCCTCCGTCCCGGCCCGTCCTGCGACTGGTGCGCCGAGGCCTCCGGATGGCACGTGCCCGGGCACCGGACCCTCGACTGCCGCGCCTACTACCGGGCGATGCACGAGCGATACCCCGACTTCGGCGGCAACGCCTGGCGCGACCCCAGCGACGCCTTCGAGGTCGACTTCGATCGCGCCGCCCGGCAGCCGTACTCCGTACGCCCCGGTACCCCCTCCAACAACCCCCAGTAGGCCGGCCCCCACCCTCTCCCCGCAGAAGCAGGAACCGATGCCCCAGCCACCCGCCGCCGCCCACGACATCGCCGTCGCCGTCCAGGACGGACGCCTCCTGATCGCCGTCCTGGACCCGGGCAGCACCCCGGCCACCAGCCCCCTGCGGCGGGCTCTGGCCCACCCCCACACCACCGACACACCCGAAACGACTGCAGACAAGGAAGCCTGACCATGGACAACTTCAGCCTCCCCGACGCCGAGCGCGAGACCGCCCGCGCCCTGCTGTCCGTACTCGAGAGCGACACCCCGGCCAACGAGCAGCCCTTCCCGACGCCGGGCCCGGCCGCCCCGGGCGCCACCCCCTTCGTCGTGCCGGACGGATACACCATCCGCGAGACCGAGCGGACCAACCCCGACGGCTCCAAGGAGGTGGTCCGCGAGGTCGTCCCGCTCGCCCCGGCCGCCGGCACGACCCCGCACCACCCGGCCGCCCCCGCCCCCGAGCCCACGGCCGCGGCCTTCACCGAGCGGCGCACCCTGCCGCAGTGGCTGACCGACAACCGGCGACGCCTGAAGGCCGGCACGTACCTGGCGGGCGCCACCGCCGTCACCACCGTCGGCGCCGTCTACGGACACGACATCACCGCCGCCGTCAGCGCGGGCGCGGACGCGGTGTGGAGCGCCACCGTCACCGTGCTGAAGGTCGTCGGCGTGGTCGTCGCCGTCGGTCTGTTCGCGCGGATCGCCTTCGGCGGCGGCCGTAACCGCCGCCCGCGCACCGGCACCTTCGAGGGCACCATCAAGGGCACCTGGCGCCAGGACTGATCCCCCTTCCCGAACACATCATCCGACCGGACAGGAGAACCTCCCATGGCCAGCACCACCCGGCGCCCGCGCCCGGAGCGGCGCCCCTCCCGCCGCCGCAGCAACCTCCGTCGCCGTCCCACAGCCCGGCGACGGCCGCCCGCCCGACGCGGCTGGCGCCGGGCGTTATCCCGGGGTAACCGCTCCCTGACCGTCGGCGCCGTGGCCGTCGTGCTCCTGTTCGTCGGGGACTTCCTCGGCCGACACCCGGGCGTCCTGGCCGCGCTGCTGGCCCTGCTGGGCACGGCCGGCGTCGTCGTCGCCGCGCTCTGGGGACGCGGCCAGTACCGGCGCTGGCGCCAGGACGGCCATGGCCAGCTGCCCGACGGCCTCGAGCAGTGGCGGGCGCTGTCGCCCGGCGGGTTCGAGCACGCCGTCGCCCGGCTGTGCCGGCGGGACGGCTGCACCCGCGTCGAGGTCCTCGGCGGGGCGAACGACCGAGCCGGTGACGTGCGGGCCCGCACCCCGGACGGCCGCTGGCTGCTCGTTCAGTGCAAGCGGTACGGCGAGGGCAAGCGTGTCGCGGCGGAGGTCCTGTACCAGGTTAACGGCACCTACCGGGAGAGCCACGGTTGCGACCTCGCCGCGGTGGTGACGACGAGCACCTTCACCACCAGCGCCGTGGACTGGAACACCGACCTGGACCAGCCGCTGCGGCTGGTCGGCTCACGGCAGTTGCTGGCCTGGGCGCAGCAGCAAGGCCCGGCGCCCTGGGAGTAGCACGGTCTGCCACTCCTTGGAACGCTTCCTTACGTAGTGGGTTTCGTGTACGGTGGTGGCACCGGGAAAGCCGCGGGCATCGGCGGAACCGGTCGACGAATGCAGCCGTGGAGCCGCTGAGTTCGTCGGGCATCGGGAGATTGGGAGCGCATCGGCCCCGGTCGGAAGTCCCTCGCGGGACTCCGGCCGGGGCCGCTGTCGTGTGTGCGCAATACGCCGCCCGGCAGCTTTGCAGCCGCCACCTGGCGAACCGATCATCTGACGTGTTCGGGCCTGACGGGGAAACCCCAATCCCTTCTCTAAACCCCCCGTGCCGAGAAGACCGTCAGGCCCGACGCCCACTCTTCAGGGGCGGCATCACGCGCTGCGGCGCCTCCACAGGATCTCCGACAGCCACCGCTCGAGGACACTCTGCTCCTCCGACGTCAGCGTCGGACCTCTGGCGCACTGCAAGTGACCGCGTGAAGCAGCCGAGCGCCTGGGGCCGGCAGAGATCCGGGGCGGCTCGCCCGGTTCACTCGCGTTGGCCATGTCCCCCCTCCGGTTTGCTCGTGCAGTCCTTCAGCGAGCGTATCCAGAGGTTACCGGCCGGAACAGTGCGTGATCGGCCGCTCCTCCTACTCGGCCACGGCCGGCGCCACATCCCTCTCCAGCACCCGGCGTTCTGCGGGCGACAGCGGCGGGCCGTCCAACTGCGGCCTGCGCGTTCCGATGGCCGCCGCCGCCAGCACGCGGGGCGCCAGCAAGGACGCCGGGGACGCCTGCAGCATGAGCACGTCCGTCAGGGCGGTGGCCACCCGATGCGAGCCGGTGGCCGTCCGCGAGAGCCGGCTGACGTACCGCTGCAGCAACCGGTCGGCGGCTGTGGGCTCCTTGCCTGTGGTCGATGGGAAGTGGATGTCGCTGCCGACCGACAGGCTCCACGCGGCGTCGACGGTGGACCCGATCGCGCGCTGCGCCCGGCGAGCCAGGCCGTTCGTCAGGCCGGCGGACAGGACGTGGTGCAGCGCCAGGGCGCCGCGGGCGGCGACGGCCATGCCCTGCCCGTACACGGGGTTGAAGGCGGCGACGGAATCTCCCACGGCGACCAGCGATTCGGGCCAGCTCTTGAGGCGCTCGTAGCGGTACCGCACGTTCGCGGTGGTGTGCGAGACGGTGACGTCGGTGAGGGGCTCGGCGTGATCGAGGAGGTCAGCGACGACCGGGTGCCGCAGGCTGCGCGCGTACGGCAGGAAGTCCTCGGTGCTGCGGGTGGGCGCAGCTCCGGGGGGCCCGATGAGGCTCACGTGCCACCGGTCGTTCTCGATCGGGATGATGCCGCCGGCCCTCAGTTGCTGGCAGCGCGCGTTGGCCTGCAGGTTGATGACCGGCCAGCCCTTGGTGGGCACCGGGGCCTGGTAGATACGGCTGGCGTAGGTGAGACCCGAGTCGATGCGCTCGTCGACCAGCCCGGTGATGCCCAGTTCGGCGAGCCAGTGGGGCGTCCGCGTTCCACGCCCCGACGCGTCGACGACCAGCTGGGCGGGCAGCACGGTCTCGGTGCCGTCGGTGGAACGCAGACGGACACCCGTGATGCGCTGCCGGTCGCCGAGGAGCGCCACGGCTTTGGTGTGCTCCCGCACGGACACCTGCGGGTGCTTGAGCACCTGCTGGCGTATGACGGAGTCGGTCAGGTCACGGGATGCGGTGATCAGGTAGTGGGTGGTGTTCTCCCACCGTCGGTACCAGCCCTCGGGGGAGAACATGACCATGTTCGTGGTCACGGGCACCCGGTTCGCGCCGGCCGCCAGCAACTGGTTGACGGTGCCGGGCAGCAGCTCGTCGATCGCTTCGGCTCCGCCGGAGAGCAGGGTGTGGAAGTGGGCGGCCTGGGGCACCCCGGCACGCGGCTCTGCACCCGTGGGCAGCGCGTGGGCTTCGACGATTTCGACGGTGTCGAAGTGCTCCTTGAGGGCCGCTGCAGCGAGCATGCCGGCGATGCTTCCGCCGATCACGACGGCTCGGCGGGGTATGCGGGGTGACGGGTCGCTCATGACGGACTGCTTTCTGCGGTGACGCTGTGGCTTTGGCGGACTTCCTGGACGAGGGGCGCAGTGAGGGCTTGCGATAGGGGAACGAGGTCGCCAGGACGCCAGGGAGGCGCGGCTGGTGCCTCGTCCGGGGTCGCGGCCGTCTGCCGCTGCCGTACGGCGGCGACGAGCATGGCGGCCTCCGCGACGGCGGAAGCCGCGGACTCGCCCATGCCGCCATCGGTCGCGGCACGGTAACTCCGGTCTCGCAGGCCCGGGTCGCAGAACGGGGCGACGGACAGGAGCGCGTCGAAGATGCGAGTCTTGCGAGCGGTCAGCCGCACGGCTGGCATCGACCACCACGGCAACGACGCGCGCACGGCACCCGGCGTGGGTACCTGCTGCACTTCCTGCCACAACGGCTCAAGGTCCTTCAGCTGGCGCAGTGCCTGCACGTTCTGGGTGAGGCGCGGCCCGGCCAGAGGAAGGGCGAAGCCACAGACGACGAGTAGCGCCGACGGCGCCGCGGCGAGCGGGGCGACCTGGTCGATGAGGAAGTCCCACCGGCGGCCCGTCCACTGAGCCACGATCGCCACGAGCTTCACGCTGTCGTACACGACGTGCAGCAGGTATGCGGGCACGAGGATCAGCAGGCCGGCACGCAAGGATCCGTCGACCTCACGAGACCAGCGCCAGCACAGGATGCTGGTCGTCAGGGTGGCCGTGCCCTGCGCCACCAGGTAGAGCAGGATCATCTCCCTGATGTACGGCGTGCTCGCGTAGTAGCCGTCGAACAGAGTGAGCTGCTCGACCGGGGTATCCCCCAGCCAGAACAGGCCGTGGATCGCGACGATCACTAGCGTGAAGGTCGCGATACATATCAGCGAGGCGCGGCGCGTCTGTTCCGGCGGTGCCGGACGCCAGTTGATGATGAGCAGAAGGCTCGCGCCCGAGAAGGCGGTGAGCGACGTGTAGGCCAGCGGTGCGGCGAAATTCGAGATCCCTGCCACGTCATTGATCAGCGAGATCGAGCCAGGCGCTGCGAAGAAGAAGACGGTCGACCCGACGACGAGGAGCAGAACGGCAGCCCGCAGGAGCATGTCGTGTCGCCGCCTGATGGCGGCGGGTAGCTTTACCAGGCCGATCAGCAGGAGTAGGCAGCCGCAGATGTAGAAAGCGAGGTTGTTGGGTCCGTGTTGCACGAAGCGTGACTCTCCAGAGGCGGGCGGGCGGCGGGGGAGGGCGACAAGTGCTCAAGAGCGATGCCACCGGTGGGCCATGGAGACCTGGATGCGTCCGGCGATGCCCCCCAGGTCCGCAGCTGTACGGGCCTCCTCGAGGGCGGACTGCATGACGGTGGCGAACTTCACGCCGAACATCTCGGCCTCTGTCTCTTCGTGGACGACGCTGTCGGCCCGCAGCGCGGCGATGTGGAGACTGGCGTCCGTACGGTCTGCCTGCGGAAAGTCGGCAGCGGCGCTTTGCACGGCCCGGGCGACGAGGTCCTTGAGCGCTGCAGCGGTGCTCTGGCCGAGAGAGCGAGCGGCAGCCGGTCCGTGCGCTGTTGCAGCGCCGCAGTGGCCGGCGAACATGTGCCAGCTCTCGTGACCGAGGATCACGAGCTGATGGTCCGGATCGGTGTTCTTCTCGATGACGATGAGATCGAAGTCGTCCGCGTCGATCCACAGCCCGCTGGCGGTCTCGGGCGGGAAGACCTCCTTGCGCAGGCGGACCGGTCGGCCGCGTACTTCGCTGAGCGCCTGGCCAAGGGCGGGGAGCAGGTCGTCGTCGTGGGACGGTGGCTCGAGCTTGCTGACGACCCGGTTGACCAGGCGCCGCATGGTGCGGGCACCCGCGTCGTCGACGCTGCGGACGCTGGACCGGCCGCCTGTGTGTGGCTTCGCCTTGTCAGTCACTTCTCCTGCTCCATCACTGCCTTGATCACTCCGGCGATCATGGCGCGGCGCTCCGGTGCGAGGCCCCGGAAGGAGACACCAGCCAGGCCGTACTCGGTCATCAGTTCGGCCACCGGGTCCCCGGACCCCAGGCTGGTCAGCAGCGGCTGCAGCGCCCGGTTCAGGTTGTCCGCGGGCGTCCCCGTGAAGTAGCGCGCGTCGAGCTTGAAGAACTCGGCCAGGACGGACAGGTGCCCCACCGACGGGACCTTGGCTCCCTTGACCAACTGTCGCGCCCACATCTCGGAGATTTCCAGTCGCGCAGCGATCGTTCTGATGCCGTCGGCGAAGCTCACTCGCTCGGTGTCGAGGTACGTCTGGTAAACGCGGGGGAGCCGCTCACGCACGCGTCGCTTGACGACCTCGTCAGGACTGCCGTCGTCGGCGAGACTCAGGCCGGCCAACAGCGCCTGGACCTCGGCTTCACGAAGTACCGCCTTGCGGGCTAGCTCCGTCACGTTGAAGACGGACTCCCGGTTGAGCTGCTTGTCGGAGAGCAACTCCTCAAGGCGTTCGAGTGTCTGTGGAAGCGTCATATCAGGCTCGTTCACCGGAGCTCCTGGGGTTGGGCAAGGCCAGTATCGATCGGTGGTGAGCATTAAAGCATCGTTGACAGAGGGTCGGTGGTCATAGCAAGATCCGAGCCCGGAGGGGAGGACTCCACACGGCCAAGCGCAAGCCCCTCCGCGCAACTTCACCAACCCCTCACACGAGAGCTCGCCCATGCTGGTAGCCGCCATCGAGCACCCCCCGGACCATCAGCCGCCCGACACGTCAGCTGGGACCAGGGGGGCTGTACCGGCTGAGGAGACGTCAGCCAGTTGACCGCGCACGTACCTCGGTACGCGCACCCACGCCGCGTCGACCAGTGGAAAGCCGAGCGCCGCCTTACGCAGCGCGCACACGCGCTGCCGTGCCACTGAGCCGACGAGGCTGCCGCACGCCCAACAGGGGGGCAGGACATGAACGACTTCGAAGCCGCTGCAGGCGCCACGGAACTGCCGGACCTCAGCGCGCCCTACGCGGGTCTGGCCAGACGGGCGCCGAAGAGGGGCGGCGCCGTATCCCACTCCGCCCCGGCGAAGACGGTGGTGCCGCTCCGTCGGCACGCGGAGGCACCAGTCCCCGCCGGATCCCCGACGCTGGCCTGCGTCCGGGTGGCTGGCCTGGACAGGCGGCCCCCGGACATCGCCGCCGTGATCAGGCAGATGCGTCGCTGACCGCTTCAGGCTGCGAGGCCCGTAGGCCCCGGCGTGCGGCCGCCGCGGCGTACCGCTCCTCCTCCACTTCGTCCTCGAAGATGCTCCGGGCGTCCTCGAACAGTTCGTCGGCGTCGATGTCGTGCACCGTCACCAGGAAGCGGCGCACTGCCGCAAGGAAGCGGGCGAACTCCGGGCCGTGCTTACCCAGGACGGCCCACGCTTCGGCTACGGCGGCCTCCGAACGGGTCTCCGGCCCGCTGACCGCGTTCAGCAGAAGGCGGGGCACCACCGCGCCGTCGGCCGCGTGGAAGAGGTGGGCGACCAGGTCGCTGCAGACCTCCGTCGCCCAGTCGCCCTCGCTGCGCAGGTCCTCAGCCAGCACCGGCTCGCAGCGGTCGAGGCCGCCGCCGTGCGCGCACGCCGCGAGGGCCAGTTCCACGTCCTCGGCGGTGTCGGGCTCGTGCCCCAGGGCGGCGCGGGCCTCCGAGTAGAACTCGAGGGCAATCCGCCCGTAGTCGGCCCGGGTGTCGTTCGTGACCTCAGGCATGGTGCTCTCCTCCGTGCAGGGTGGTGGCGGGGTCGCCCGGCCGGGCGACGGCCCCATTCATCACTCCGCTCGGCGGGCACTTGCAAGCCCCAAACCCCGCGCTGTGCTGGGCTAATGCCGGCATCGGCGCGGTAGCGACGGCCGGCGCCGGGAGGGAACGACGCCGGCCGACCTGCAGACCGCGAGGGCCCGTCGGCCGGCCGGGTACGGTCAGGCCCGCCGGTACCTGGCGATCAGTTCGACCAGCCAGGACGGCGTGGGCGTGGTGCGGAAGAAGTGGGCGGTCACGACGCGGTCGGGGCTGCCCGTGCGCTCCACGCGGTACCCGCTGACGTGCGCGGCCCTGAACCGCAGCGGCTGCTCCGGCTTCTGGACGTACTCGATCCAGACCATGCTGGGGGAGAGTGCCGGGTGCCCGTCTCCGGCGGGCAGGTCCGGGGCGCCGCCGATGTAGAGCACCTGGGTCTGTTCGGTCATGGTCCGCAGCGGCCGGGTCGAGCGCGACACCTCCTGGGTGGTGATGCCGTGCAGCGGCGAGGCCGGCTCCTGCGCTCCCGGGTCGGGCACCAGGCGGACGGTGCGGCCGTCGGCGACTGTCACGACCAGAGGGGCGCCGGCCTCGGCTGCCCACATCACCGACTCCACGATGTCCTGGTTGGCGTCTTCCCAACTGATCTCGTACGGCTTCTCGGGCTCGGTCATCGGGGTGTCCTCCGTGTGGTTCGGGCGGGCCCGCCGGTGCGGCGGGCCCGCGAGGCGGTCAGGCGGCGATGAGGATCTGGGCGGCGATGCGGTGGTAGCAGAGGTGCTCGCCGCGCCGCCCGGCCGGGCAGGTGCACGCCTGCGGGGCCGTCTTGTAGGTGGTGAGGCCGTCGGAGGCGACCACCTGGAAGACCCGGCGGGCGCGCAGGGGGATCACCGCGCCCTGCTCGATCAGCTCGGTGGCCTTGGCGACCTGCGCGGGCTTGTGGCCACTGGTCTGCGCGTGAGCCTCGGCGGCGGCCTTGACCTTGCGCAGGCAGGTGGGGCCGTAGCCGGTGGCGATGGAGCGGGCGGAGCTGAGGGGGCGCCAGCAGCGGCGGCAGGTGGGGGTGGTGGTGCGCTGCATCGGGGCCTCCTTGGGGCGGGTCGTCCTCACGCCACAACTATACAACGGAGCGTTGTAAGGTTGGAAGGGGTGAAGGCGAGAACCTTCACCGAACCGCGAGCCGGGCCCCGCCCCTTGACGCCCGCCTCGACAACCGCGGCGCTCGGGGAAAATGGATCACGGCACTGTGGGGGTGGACGGAGCTGCCATGGGCACCCCCACGCCCTCCGCCGCGGTGACCTACCTCGGCACTCGCGAGATCCCCTTCGACCAGCTCGAGCGCTTCGAGGGCAACGCCCGGCGCGGTGACGTCGACGCCATCCGCGGCTCACTGCGCCGCCACGGCCAGTACCGCTCCCTGGTCGTCCGCTCCGTCGGCGACGACCGGTTCGTCATCCTCGCCGGCAACCACACCCACGACGCGCTGCGCGCCGAGGGGTACACCACCGCCCGGTGCGAGGTCATCGAGTGCGACGACGACCAGGCCCGCCGCATCAACCTCGCGGACAACCGTCTCGCCGAACTCGGCACCTACGACCAGGAAGCCCTCGTCGAGCTGCTGTCGTTCCTCGACGGCGACCTCGACGGCACCGGCTACTCGGCCGAGGACGTCTCCGCGCTGCTCGGCACCGACGAGGAGCCGGCCGCCCTCACCGACCCCGACGACATCCCCGATGCGCCGGCCGACCCGCACTCCCACGTGGGCGACGTGTGGATCCTCGGCCGCCACCGTCTCCTGGTCGGCGACTCCACCGACGTCGCGGCCGTCGAGGAGATGCTCGACGGCGACCGCTGCGACGCCATGTGGACCGACCCGCCCTACGGCGTCGACTACGTCGGCAAGACCAAGGACGCCCTGACCATCCAGAACGACGGCGCCACCGACCTGCCCGAACTCCTCGCCGGCGCGTTCGCCGTGGCCACCGTCGCCCTCAAGCCGGGCGCACCGGTGTACGTCGCGCACGCCGACACCGCCCGCATCGTGTTCGAGACCGCGATGACCGACGCCGGCTGGCTGGTGAGGCAGAACCTGATCTGGGCGAAGGACACCATGGTCCTCGGCCGCAGCGACTACCACTACCGGCACGAGCCGATCCTGTACGGCTTCACCGACGCCCCGGCCGGGTCTGGGCGCCTGGGCCGCGGCGGTGACCGCTGGTATGGCGACAACACGGCGACCACGGTCTTCGAGGTCCCCAAGCCCGCGCGCAACGCGGAGCACCCCACGTCCAAGCCGGTCGACCTCATCACCGCGGGCCTGCGCAACTCCTGCCCGCCCGACGGCACCGTTTACGAACCGTTCGGCGGGTCGGGCTCCACGCTCATGGCCGCACACATCACCGGCCGGTCCGCCCGCGTCGTCGAGCTGGACCCCCGGTACGCCGACGTCATCTGCCGCCGCTACCAGGAGCACACCGGCGAACTGCCCGTCCTCAAGAACACCGGCGAGGCCCACGACTTCACCCTGCCCACGGACGACTGACAGGGGGCTGACCCGTGCCCGCGTCCAAGGCGCAACGCGCCGCCACCGCTAAACGCCGCTCGCAGGCCATCGCGCTGCGGCTGGCCGGCATGGACTACCAGACGATCGCCGAGCGGCTCGACTACGCCGACCGCGGCGCGGCGTCCAAGGACATCTGCCGGGCGCTCGAGGCCAACCTCGAAGCCGAGTCCGTCGCCGCGGCGACCCTGCGCGAGCTCGAGGTGCAGCGCCTGGACCGGATGCAGGCCGCCGCGTGGGCGAAGGCCGCCAAGGGCGACCTGAAGGCGATCGAGACCGTCCTGAAGGTCATCGACCGCCGTGCCCGCCTCCTCGGGCTCGACCGGCCCGCACGCACGGAGATCACCGGTGCCGACGGCGGGCCCCTGCAGGTCGAGGCCGTCGACCTGGCGGAGCTGGAGCGCCTCATCACCCTGACCACCGGCACGGCCGCCAACGACGAGAGCACGGAGGACGCCTGATGCCCGCCCACCCGGCCGCCTTCGCACACCTCGCCGCCCGGCTGCGCCGCACCCGGGACCCGGCCATGCGCGACCACCTCCTGGACATCTGGATCGACATCCGCGACCGAGCCACCGAATGGGACGCCCGCCGCTGGGGCTTCGAGAACCCGGACACCTGGGCCCGGCGCATCATCGCGGACCACACCGAAGGACGCCCCGTATGAGCGAGACGAGCGCCGGCCTGCCCGGCGCCACCTACACCGGCACCCGCGAGATACCCCTCGACGAGCTGAGCCGCTACCCCGGCAACCCCCGGCGCGGTGACGTCGAGGCGATCCGGGCCTCCCTCCGCCGCCACGGGCAGTACCGCTCCCTGGTCGTCCGCGACACCGGCGACGCCCTCGTCGTGCTGGCCGGTAACCACACCCGCGACGCCTTGCGAGCAGAGGGCCACGCAACCGGCCGGTGCGAAGTCATCACCTGCGACGACGACACCGCCCGGCGCATCAACTTGGCCGACAACAAGCTGGCCGAGCTGGGCTACTACGACGAGGAGGACCTGGCGGCGATGCTCGCCGCACTCGACGGCGACCTCGAGGGCACCGGCTGGAACCAGCAGGAGGTCACGCGCCTGCTCACCGCTGAACTGCCCGAGGGCTTCGCGGCCTTCGACGAGTCGATCGCCGAGGCCCTCAACCCCACCACCCACACCTGCCCGCAGTGCGGGCACACCTTCACCGGCGCCGAGGGCGCGAAGTGAGCCCGCGCGTCGTCCGTACCCGGCTCGACTACAGCCGGATCCTCGCCGACGCCTGGGAAGCACACCTCGCCCCGCGCGCCGACGACGCACCGACCGTGGTCTCCACCTTCGCCGGAGCGGGCGGCAGCTCCCTGGGCTACTCCATGGCCGGGTACCGGGAGCTGCTCGCCGTGGAATGGGACGACCACGCCGCCGCGTGCTTCCGGCGCAACTTCCCGCACGTCCCCCTCCACCACGGCGACATCGCCGCCCTCGACCCGGCCGGCCTCGGCCTGGCCCCCGGCGAGCTGGACGTGTTCGACGGCAGCCCGCCCTGCCAAGGGTTCAGCACCGTCGGGCGCCGCCAGATCGACGACCCGCGCAACCAGCTCTTCCGGCAGTACATCCGGTGCATCGAGCACTGGCAGCCGAAGTGCTTCGTCATGGAGAACGTCTCCGGCATGGTGCGCGGCCAGATGCGTTCGCTGTTCGCCGAGATCCTCGGCGCACTCAAGACGGCCGGGCCCGGGTACCGGGTGGTCGCCCGCCTGGTCGACGCCTCGTACTTCCACGTCCCGCAGAAGCGCATGCGCATGATCTTCATCGGTGTGCGCCGCGATCTCGGCCTCGACCCCGTCCACCCGGCCCTCATCGACCGGCCGCTGACCGTCCGGGAGGCTTTGGCCGGCCTGGACGACCCCGGCCCGTTCCAGCGGCCCTCGGGCAAGGCCGCCCGCGTCGCGCCCCTCATCCCGCCCGGCCGCAACGGCGGCGACACGCTGCTGGACCTCGGGGGCAAGAAGGCGTTCTTCTCCCTCGAGCGCCTCGCCTGGGACAAGCCGTCCTACACCCTCATCAAGGAGGTCTCCGCCTCCCGCAACGGCCTGCTCCACCCCGAGGAGGACCGCCTGCTGGGCGTACGGGAACTTGCCCGCCTGCAGAGCTTCCCCGACGCCTACGACTGGGGCGACAGCCCGGTGGACAAGGTGTGGGCGCGCATCGGCAACTCCGTGCCGCCCCTCCTGATGCGAGCCATCGCCCAGACCCTGCGGGAGAAGGTCCTCTGACCGGGAGGGCAGCATGCCGCACCTCGACCAGCGGCAGGCGGAACTCATCCGCCGCCGCCTGGCCGGCGACGACTTCGAGTCGCTCGCCCAGGAGCTGGGCTACCCAGACACGGCCAGCGCCGCCGCGGCGTTCTCCGCAGCCCTCGACGACACCGACCCGCTCGAGCCCGCCGCCCGCCACCAGGCCGACCAGCACTCGCTGGACGAACTCCAGCACGCCATCTGGCACCGCGCCGCCGCCGGCGACCTCGACGCCATCGACACGACCCTGGCCATCCTCGACAGTCGGGAACGCCGCCTCGGCCTCGACGCCCCGGCCCGAGCGGAGACCCCCGGTACGCCCCCCGACCCAGCGGCCGTTACCGACGACGAACTGGAGGAACTGCTCGCGCTGATCGAAGACCCGCCGATCTGAGAGATCATGTAGGGGTGCGCGGGGGTGCACGGAGCCCCTGATGATGCAGGCGCCGGACCAGGAGGAACGTCTCCTCAAGCGCTACCGCACGCTGCCCCGCCAGCAACGCCTGGCCATCGCCCGCAGCGCCTCACCCGACATGCGCATCCGCCTGGCCCAGGTCGAGCGCGAGATGGCCATGGACCGCTCCCCGGGGTCCCTGGCCGCGCTGCTGACCAACGGCCGGGAGCTTCAGGCCCGGCACCTCAACCTCATCGACCAGGCGTTCATCCGCATCGCCCGCGGTGAGCGAGTCCGGCTGCTGCTGAACATGCCGCCCCGGCACGGCAAGTCGCAGCGCGCCGCGCGCTGGGCGCCCCTGTGGTACCTGCGGCGCAACCCCACTCACCGGCTGATGATCGCCTCCTACAGCGCCGTCCTCGCCGAGGGACACGGCCGCTGGCTGCGCGACTCCATCAACGAGTACGAGGACCAGCTCGGCATATCCCTGCGCTACGGCTCCAAGGCGGCCGGACGCTTCGACCTCACCGGCGGGCCCGGCGGCCTCGTCACCGCCGGCGTCGGCGGCTCGCTGACCGGCATGGGCGCGCACCTGGCCATCGTCGACGACCCGCTCAAGGACGCGAAGGCCGCGGCCTCCCCGACCGTGCTCGGCGACCTGTGGGACTGGTGGCAGCAGGTCCTCACCACGCGTATGGAGCCGAACGGGTCCATCGTCGTCATCCAGACTCGCTGGAGCGAGAACGACCTGGCCGGCCGCATCCTGACGCAGGACGCCGCCCGGGACAGCGCGCGCTGGACCGTCATCAACCTGCCGGCAATCGCCGACGGCGCCGACGACGCCCTGGGCCGCGCGATCGGCGAGCCGCTGTGGCCCGAGCGGTTCGGCCTCGAGCACCTGCAGGACTTCCGCGACGAGGTCGGCGAGCGCGGCTGGTGGGCGCTGTACCAGCAGCAGCCCAGGCCGCTCGAGGGTGGCATCTGGAAGTGGGAGTGGATCCGCCGTCACCGCGTCAGCGCCGAGCAGCTGCGCGGCGTCCAGCTCACCCGGGTCGTGGTCGCCGTCGACCCGGCCGGTGGCGGCGAGGACAGCGACGAGGTCGGCATCGTGGCCGCCGGACGCGACGCGGCCGGGAACCTGTACGTCCTGGCCGACCGCTCGGGGAAGATGGGCGCCGCCGACTGGGGCCGTGCGGCGTGCGAACTCGCCCTCGAGGTCCAGGCCGACGCCATGGTCGTCGAGTCCAACTTCGGCGGCGACATGACGAGACAGGTGCTCGTCCAGGGCTGGGAAGAGATGGTCCGCGCCGCCGGTCCCGAGGTCGCCGGCGTGCTGCGCCCGCGGATCGTGCCCGTGACCGCCAAGCAGGGCAAAAGGCTGAGGGCCGAACCGATCGCCCAGCTGTACGAGCAGGGCCGGGTCCGGCACGTGGGGGAGTGGCCGGGGCTCGAGGTGCAGATGGTCACCTGGATGCCGGGCCTCGACTCACCGGACCGGATGGACGCCTGCGTGCACGCGTTGACCGAACTGGCCAACCCGGCGGCCGTGGACAGCGGCACGGGCAGCTACCGCGACGGGCGCCTCAACGGGCGCCGGTGAGCGGCGCAGCCCCCGGCCGGGCGGGCCGGGGGCTGCGGACGGGGCTGCTACGGCTGGGGCTTGGGCCCCACCGCCAGGACCGTCCACCGGGTCTTGCCGACCCCGGCGCCCCAATTCTCGTCGGTCTGGCGGACTCGGAAGCTGTACGCGTCCATCGCGGCCGCCTTCGCCGCGTCGTCGCTGCCGTACTCGTCGTCGCTGAAGTACTCGGTCGTGTCGTCGTCCCGGAAGATGCGGCCCTGGGAGTCGAGCTCCTTGAGCATGTACAGCATCGCGCTTCCCTTCCGTGTGCCGGGGCCGTCCCCCGCTCGCACTCCAACTATACAACGTAGCGTTGTGATGATGGAAGTCGATTCGGGATCTTCCGAGGCCGGCCTGCAGGCGCTGCGCGGGCAACGAGAGCGAGGGCCCGCCCCGCTTGCCTCGGGGCGGGCCCTGCGTGTCCGAGCTAGCGGCCCCAGCCGATGTCCTCGCTGGCCTGGTCGCTGAGGTAGCCCAGCTGCTCGCCCTCGGCGAGGTAGCAGGTGCCGTCCTCGGCCTGGACCACCTTGGCGAGGCTGTGCTCGAAGGGGTAGGTCGGCTGAATGGCCAGGCGGACCGTTGCCTCCGGGTTCATCTCCTCGAGCTGCTCGATCAGTTCGGCAACCGTCATCTCGTTCATGCTGTGCTCCCTCTGTACTTATCAAGGTCCGGGGGCTTCCCCTGCCCCCTTCGAGATCAACTATACAACGGAACGTTGTAATGATGGGAGCGGCTGCGCGATCTTTCTGGGCCGATATGCCGGCACCGTGCGCGGCGCCCTTCTGGGGCGACGGGGCCGCGTGTGCCCCCGTGTGCGCCGCACACCCCTGCCGTCCCCCAGGTCGCCGAAGGCCGCCCGGTGTGGGGCCGGGCGGCCGAGGGGCTGGGTTAGAAGGCCAGGGGGCCTACGAGCGCCGTCCCGTTCGGGGTGGCGGTGAAGTCCCATATGGCGCCGCGCAGTAGGGCGTCGCGTGCGTCGTCCAGGTTGCCGCCGTACGGGGCGAGGTCGAAGCGGCCTCGGGAGGCCGCGTCCTGCAGGGCCTCGCGCCAGGTCGCCCCGACTCCCTGTACGCGGATCTCGCGGTAGTCGCGGAAGGTGGAGGCGAGGTCCTCGCGCCGCCAGTGGCGCTCGGTGGCGTCCAGGTCGGCCACCGGGCCGTGGGCCTCGGTGACCTCTCGCTGCGCGAGGTGGATGCAGATCCGGGCGTGGCGCCTGGCGTTGTCCATGGTTGCTCCTCGTTCGTCCGTGGGCGGTTCCCCGCCCTCCCAACGCCTCAACTATACAACGGAGCGTTGTAAGGTGGGAAGTTGAGTCGGCCGATCTCTTCGGAAAAACCGCTGATCAGAGCCGTGCGCCACACGCGATGGGGCTCGCCTCGCTTGCCTCGAGGCGAGCCCCTGGGGGTTCGGCTACGCAGGGCTGGTGATCGCCTCGCGCAGGGCCCGGTCCTGCTCGGGAGTGGCCTCGGCGAGGGCCTCCTCGGCGTCGCCCCAGCCCGCCCGAAGGTCGGTGTGGGCGGGGCGCTCGTCGGTGATGCAGATCCGGTAGGTGTACTCGTCGATGAAGACCTGGGCGGTCATCCCGAGGGGGCCCGTGGGGTGGAAGCGGGCCTGGCAGGCGGCCTCGAAGACCTTGTCGGCGGTGGCGCGGTCGAGGTGCATCTCGTATCCCTTCGTGCGGCGGTGCGTTCCTGGCGATCACGACGTTACAACGCTGCGTTGTAAGGTTGGAACCCATGTCGCCTGGATTTACAGAAGAAAACCGCAGGTCAGAGATGTTGTACGACGTCGGCCGCCTGCCGACGTGGGCCTGTGTGGGCCTGTCGGCCCGCCCTCGGCCGAACGGGTCCGGCCGTCAGAACCAGGCCACGTCGCGGCCGTGTGCGGCGCACCAGTCGGCCAGCGCGTACAGGTCCCGCAGGCGGCGCTGCAGGTATCCGGCCGGGCGCCCGCCGACGTGCGTGCGTCCGAGCTGGATGCCCGGGACGCCCGGGTCCTCGGGTGCCACGCCCAGGGCCGTGAGCACTCGCGCGCGGAAGTCCTCCACGGGCAGCTCGCCGCAGGCGTCGACCACCGCGATCGGCACGACCACGCCGTCCTCCGGCGCCTCCAAGGGCAGGCCGGCCTCGAGCGCCTCGCTCTCAACGGCGTCCGGCTCGGCGGCGAGCGCGACCCCCAGGGCCTCCAGTACGCCGACGGCGTTGGCGCTCGAGACCGTCACGTCCGGCACGGGGCCGTCAGGGTCGACCTCCTCGGCGTACAGCGGGTACTCGGGGCAGGTCTCGGGCATCGCGCAGCCGGGTAAGGGGCGCCGGGCGTCCGCCGCGGCGTTGGCCCGGTCGGCGGCGTCCTGTGCGTCGCGCCAGGCGCCGTAGCGCGGGGCGCGCGCGGTGGCCTCGGCGCAGCCGCAGCTGACGACGTAGCCGACGGGCGGGCGGTGAGCGGCGGTGAAGGTGACGGTCACGGTGTCCTCCTCGCTGGACGGTCGGGCCGGGGCGGGGGGGTGGCGCGCATGGCACGCGGCAAGCCCCCCCGCGCCTCTAAATG
>NZ_JBHXFL010000029.1:0-32038 GCF_042724095.1 Streptomyces sp. NPDC127100 | reverse complement strand
GGGGGGTTGGTTTTGGTTAAATCCACCCGGGGGCCGGGGGTCCCCCCCGGGGGGGGGGGGGGGGGGGGGGGGGGGCGGGCGGGGGGGGCCCGGCGCAACCCCCCCGCGCTCGTCTACTTGGCGGCCTGGGCGGCGATCGCCGCGCGCAGTGCCCGGTCCTGCTCCTGGGTGGCGTTGGCGTGGGTCCACTCGGTGCCGCCGTAGCCCTCCCGGCAGTCGGTGTGGGCCAGGTAGCGGTCCCCGACGATGACCCGGTAGCTGTAGCCGCCGACCGATACGGAGGCCGTCATCCCGAGGTTGGTCCTGCGGAAGGTGGCCGTGCTGGCCGCCTGGAAGACCTGGTCGGCGGTGGCGTTGTCGAGGTCCATCTCGTCTCCTTCGTGGGTGCCGGTCCGTTCCTTGCACCCCGACTATACAACGGAGCGTTGTAAAGTTGGAAGTCGTGACGCCGATCTTCTTCACGAGGCTGCGCCCCGGCGGGCTGCCGGGGCGCAGGTCAGATGCTTACCGCCTTCCACCGCTGGACGTAGTCGGAGGCGGCGGCCCGCAGGAGGCTCGAGGCCAGGAAGTAGGTCGGGGCATCCAGGCCGACGCGGAAGTCGAAGGGGTACCGGTCCGCGTGGTCCGGGTGCGGCCCCGGGTTCATGTACAGGTCGCTGCAGACCACGTAGCCGGTGAGGCCCCAGTCCCCGACCTCCAGCATCTGGTCGTGGACGTCGGCGGCCTGGGGGTCGCCGAGGCTGACCGACACGGCCGGCTCGTCGTCGAAGTCGTACCCGGCCGGGTCGTCCCGGTAGACCGGGTCGATGTACTTGTCGATCAGCAGGATGCCGGTGATCGGGCAGTCCGAGCCGGGGAAGTCGATCGCCGGGTCGTGGAAGGCGTACCGGATGCTGGTCGTGCCGTGCACCCAGTCGCCGACCGCGTGGACCTTCAGCGGGTCGCTCTCGGGCAGGCCGTGGGCGTTGAGGTCCAGGCTGATGGTGAACATCGGACTCCTCTCCTCGTGGCCGGCGGTCCCGGCCTCTCCCCATAACCTTACAACGATGCGTTGTAAGGTGGGAAGGGCCTTTGCGATCTTCCTCGCCGCCCGCGGAAACGCCGCGCGCCCCTGCTCCGGCGGGGGAGCGGGGGTGCGTCGAGGCAGGGCCGGCGAGCCGGGCGGGAGGTCAGGCGTCCTGGTCCTTCAGGTCCGACCGGAAACCCCTGCCGGGACGGCCCTTGAGCCACTCCTCGATCGTCGCCGGGAACCAGCCGGGTGAGTTCCCCACGGCGATGTCCGGGGCAGGCATGTGGCCCTCCTTCTTGTATCGGCGCAGGGTGGGCACCTTCACGCCGGACACCTCGGCGACCTTCGCGTAGCCCCAGACCTCCGGCGCCTTCTGCTGTTCCTTCTTGCCACTCATGTCCTCTGTCTCCGATCTGCGACGATGGACACGCGGTCCGCCCCGCTTGCCTCGGGGCGGACCGCGCTGGTCCAGGGTGTCAGTGCACGTCGACCGTGCGCATGGCCAGTTGCAGCAGCTCGTCGTGCGACGCCGACTGGAACGCCGCCGCCGCAAACTCCGTGGCCGCCTCGGGGTGTCCGGCCCGGCGCAGTGCCCTGCAGACCTGGCCGACGATGTTGTACGCGTTGCTGTCCTCTTCGGACAGCTGGACCGGCACGTCGGGGTATGCGGGGCCCTGCGGCCGCGTTGCGCTTTCCACGGTTCCTCCTCCCGCGCCGGGCGAGCCTTTCCCGGCGCTGACTATACAACGTTCCGTTGCCTTTGGCTCGAGAACTACAATACAACGTAACGTTGTAAGGATGGAAGGGGAGTGCCAGAGAAAGAACAGCGCCGGCCCACGCCCGCAGGACCGCCCACCCCGCGCCGATATCCTTGATCACGGCGCGGGGCCGACTTGTCCGGAGGGACGACGTGGGCCTGCGGCAATTCCTGATCGACGCCTGGGGCTGGCTGAACTTCAAGCCGGTGTACGCCGACCCGACCACAGGCGGCCCCAACCGCCGGGCCTTCCCCTCCGCCTACGCCACCTGGGTCCCCGAGGACGACGTCCGGCGCCTGGCCGCCTACACCACCCTCGCCGCCTACGACGGCAACCAGGCCGGCGAACTCGCCGAGGTACGCGACGGACCCGAAGCCCGTGAGCGGCGTGAATACGGCGACCCGGCCTCGTTCATTGAGGCCATCACCTCCGACGTCCTCGGCGACGAACAGCGCATCGTCGTCGCCGGCGTCGAGGACGAGGACGACAGCCCGGACGCCGAAGAAGCCCGCGCCGTCCAGGACGACCTCCTCACCTGGGCAGAGGACGAACAACTGCCCATGCGTCTGCTGCAGGCCGAGCGCAAAGCCGTCGGCCTCGGCGACGCCGTCTACCGGCTGTCGTGGGAACCGGCGAAGCGGCGCCCGGTCGTCCGCGTGATGGACCCGGGCTTCTACTTCCCGGTGCTGGCCGACGACGACGGAGAGTTCCCGGTGCGGGTGCACTTCGCCTGGGAACTGCCGGCCGATCCCCGACGCGGGCTGAAGGACCGGCTGCGCCGCATCACCTACGAACTGGGTCCGATCCGACCGGCCACCGCCTCGAGCGCCGACCGGTACGGCCGGCCCCAGCGCACCTGGGCCGGGAGCGAGGACGAACCCCAGCTCGTCCAGGGCGACGCCGCCGACGAGGCCGGGACGATCTGGCGGCAGTACGCCTGGAACGACGAGCCGTCCAGCGTCACCTGCTACCTGACCGACGCCACCTGGCTGCTGGAGGACCTCGAGCGCATCAGCGACGTCGACAACCTGCCGATGGACAAGGCGACCTACGCCCAGCGCGGCGACGGCGAGGTCCTCAATGGGCTCGACCTGATGATCGATTTCGTGCCGGTGATCCACCTCCCGAACACGGTGCCCGCGGCCGGGGAGCACTGGGGCACGGCGTCCCTGGCCAAGGTGTTGCAGATCCTCGACGAACTCGCGGCCTCCGACACCGACGCGGCCCGCGCTTCGGCGACCACCGGCATCCCCATCCTGTCCGTGTCCGGCATGCAGGACGGCCGCGCCAGCCTCCAGGTAGAGCCGGGCACCGTCTTCAAATTGGCCGACGGCGGACGCATGGACGTCGTGAACACCGCACCCCAACTCGCCCAGCTCCTGGCCACCGTGGACACCCTGCGCGACCGCGCCGCGGTCAACCTCCGGCTCCCGGCGGTCGCCCTGGGCACCCACGACCCGGCGCAAATGCCCTCCGGGTACGCCCTGAAGATCAGCCTCGGCCCCCTCGACAAGCTCGTGGCCGCCATGCGCCTGGCCCGCCGGCACAAATACCAGCTCCTCCTGCGGTTCGTGCAGAGGCTGTACATCGCCGGGCAGCACCCCGACTGGGTCGGCCGAGCCGTGCACCCGGCCTCCCTCGTCTTCGGCGCGTACACGCCCACCGACCGCATGGGCGTCCTCGAGGAGGTCGCCACCGCGTTCGCCGCCCGGCTGATCAGCCTGGAGACCGCGCTGCGCATGCTCGCCGAGGGCGGCTGGCCGATCGAGGACATCCCCGCCGAGATCGAACGCATCCAGTCCCGCGCCTTCGACCAGGCCGCCGCGCTCGCCGACGCCACCGGCGACGCCGACGCCGTCCGGGACTACCTGGGGCTGGAGCCCGCCGACCCCGACAACCCGCCCGTGCCCGTACTGACCGGCCCGAGCAGCCAGCCCTCCGAACCGACCGCCCCGCCAGCCGCCGAGACCGGCGCCAGCGACGCAGGACAGCAGCAGTAAAGATCACCCCTACACTCGTAAACGGCGCGGGGGCGCACCGGTGGAGGACTTCCAGCATGCACCGCAGCACCCCCCGACCGCGGCCCGTACCCGGCGCGATCGTCGGCTACGTCAACGGCCGCCCGGTCCGCGTCATCGCCGGCGGATCGGGCGAGGACGACCCGCCCACCCCGCCGACCCCGCCCGCCGCTCCGCCCGCGGCACCCCCGGCCCCCACGCCCAAGGACGTCATCGACCGGCAGCCCGGCGGCAACCCGGGCGGCGACGACGAGACCGTCTCCTTCACCCAGAAGCGCCTGAACCTGATGATGACCCGGGAGAAGGACCAGGGCCGGCAGTCCGCCCTGCGTGACCTCGCCGCCGAGGCCGGCCTCGACCCGGAAGCCGTCGACGCCGACCAGATCAAGCAGATCCTCGCCGACGCCAAGAAGGCACAGGAAGCCAAGCTGTCCGACGAGCAGAAGCGCGAGGCGGAGTTCACCAAGCGCGAGCAGGCCATCAGCGCCAAGGAGACGGCCGCGGAGCAGAAGCTGGCCGCAGCCGAGACCAAGCTGCAGGAAGCACAGCGCACCGCCACCCTCATGGGCCTCGGCGCCAGCGACGCCGACCTCGAGGACGCCCTCGTCCTGCTGGACAAGGAACTGCGGGACACCCCCGACGCGGACGAGGCCACGATCAAGAAGGCCGCCAAGGACCTCAAGAAGCGACGCCCGGGCCTGTTCGGCGCCGACGAGGGCGGCACGAAGCTGACGCCCCCGCCCGCCCCGGGCGGCTCCCCGGCCGGCGGCCCGCCGCAGCGGCAGACCCCCGTCGGCAAGCCCGGCGACGCCGGCCGCGCCATGGCCGCCCGCATGTTCGGCACCCCGGACAACAAGGCGGCCTGACCGGCCGCCGCCCGCACCACCTGCTCCACCCCTGGGACCACGCCCACCCCTTTCCTCCCCGTGGACGGCACCGCCCCGGTGCCCCGCCTTTCCGCAGCGCCCGTGAAACGGGAGGAAGCCCCGGCATGGATATCCAGCCGATCACCACGACCCAGCAGCTCAGGGTTGGCCGTCCCTGGCTGCTGTCCGGCCACGGCACCGAGACCAACCAGACCATCACCCTCGACGTCGCCAAGTTCGCTGAGAACACCCACTGGGAGCGCGGCATCAAGACGGTCGAGGCGCACTTCAAGTCCGGCCTACCGCTCGCCCTCAACACCACCAGCGGGTTGTACGAGCCGTACGACCCCGCGGCCACCGACGGCCACGAGATCTTCGCTGGCCTGCTCGACACGGAGACCCAGTTCGGCGTCGGCTCCACCCGCGTCGGCGGCGCGCTGCGCGTCCACGGCCTCATCGCCCCGGCCAAGCTGCCGGTCGCGTTCGACCCGGCCGCCGTGGCCAAGTCCACCGCCAGCCTCACCTTCGCCCGCGCCTGAGAGGGAGCTTCGTCATGCCGAACGACACGAACGACATGCTGGAGCTCCTGCTCCGCGACCTGACGCCGACCGACATCAACGCCTTCGCCCGGGCCGTCCCCAGCCCGGACGACTACGAGCTGACCCGCAGCGTCCTGCCCGAGGCCCGGCTCAACACCGTCAAGTGGCGCGTGAAGAAGACCAACCGCCGGGTGCCGGCGGCCAAGTTCCGCGCCTGGGACGCGACCACGCCCGTCGCGACCCGCGAGATCACGATGGTGGAGACCGAGGGAAAGCTGCCGCCCCTCGGACAGAAGTACCTGGTGGGCGAAATGGAGCAGCTGCTCCTCGACGCCGACCGCGGCGCGAACACCGACGACCTGGTCCAGTCCGTCTACGACGACGTCGCCGCGCACGTGCTGTCCATCCGCTCCCGGATGGAGCTGGCCGCCGGCGACCTCCTGTCCGACGGCAAGTTCACGCTGGCCGGTGAGAACAACCTGTTCATCGAGTACGACGCCCAGGTGCCGGCCTCCCACATGCCCGTCGCGCCGGTCCCGTGGACCGACCCGACCGCCGACGCCCTCGGCGACGAGATGCGCTGGATCCAGGTCCTGCGCGACGCCCGGGCGCCGATCCCGAAGCGCATCTTCACGTCGTCCAAGGCCAAGGCCCTGCTGGCCGGGAACCAGTCCTACCGCGCGGCCTTCTACGGGGCGCTCCTGGGCTCGCAGATCCCCACCGCCGTCCTCGCCCCCAACGAGGTCGACTCCGTGCGTGCGCGCTACGGCCTGCCCGAGATCGTCGAGTACGACGTGCAGATCCCGCTGGACGACGGCAGCAACCCCCGGGCGCTGCCGGAGAACCTGTGGCTGATGGTGCCGCCCAACGTGCGGCAGTGGGGCGAGACGCAGTACGGCATCACCGCCGAGTCGCTGAAGCTGTCCCGCGGTACCAACCCCGCGATCCTGCGGGAGGACGCGCCGGGCATCGTCGTGACGCACGGCTACACCGACGACCCGGTCACCGTGTGGACCAAGGTCGCCGCCGCGGCCATGCCGGTGATGTACGTGCCGGACATCCACATCGCCGCGCGGGTGTGGTGACCATGGCCCGACTCATCGCCACCGTCTACGTCAAGGACCCCGAGACCCACCAGTGGGTCACCTGCGACGCCGGCACCGAGCCGGAGGCGCGGCTGGCCGCCCTCATCACCACGGCGTCCGCGTGGGAGGACGGCAAGCTGCCCGACCTGGGCGACAGCGCGGAGAAGGACGCCGACCCGGGCGCGCAGCCGCCGGCCGACCAGGAGCCGGAGAAGAAGCCGCGCGCCCGCCGCCCGGCCTCCAAGCCCGACGAGTAAGTCGGCCCCCTCACGTCCGGTGCGGGCCGGGCCCGTCCTCGCCCGACCCGCACCGGACACCCCTTCCCACCAGCTGGGGCTGTCCCGTGGATGAAGCATCCCGCCGATGGCTGCTGGCCACCCTCGGCCCGGCCACCGACACCACCGACCTCGAGACGCGCTACGCCCGACTGCACTCACTGCGGGCCGTGGCGCTCGAGGTGCTGCGCGAACGCCGCGCGACACTGATCGCGCAGCCGCTGAAGGTCACCCTCAGCGGCGTGGTGTCCGTCGACACCAGCGGGAACGTCACCGTGCTGGACCGGCTGATCGCAGAACTCGAAGACCCGACCACGCCCGTGCCCGGCGAGGAGACACCGGGCGAGGGCACCGAGCAGAGCAGCGGCATCCTGCGCCTGCGCGAGCGGCCCCGCCGATGACCACCCCACCGGACGAGCCCACCCGCAACGAGGCGCTGCGGCAACTGATCCGCGCGGCACTGGAGCAGCTCGAGCGCGGATGGACCCGGCTGACCACCGCTCAGCAGACGGTGCTCCGCGCGCTGGCCGGCGCCCGTCGCCGCGGCGTACGGCCCGGCTCCGTACCCCTGGCCGTGCGGGACGCCCTGAAAGCCTTCACCACGGCGACCAGCCGCTTCAACACCGACATCGGCGCCCTCGTCGAACGGTGGACCGCCGTCGACCTGCCCCGGGCGTACCGGCTGGGAGCAGAGGACGCCCTGCGCAACGCCGTCCTCGCCCCCAGCCGTCGGCCGGCCTTCGACTGGACCTCCACCCACCAGGACGTGCTCAACGTCCTGACCGACGTCTGCTACTCCGCGCTCATGCGCCGGGTCACGGACACCGTCCGGCGCGCTCAAGCCTTCGCTCGGGCCGTCACCTCCGCCGCCCGCTCGACCACCGCGCCGAGCACCGAGGACCTGGCTGCCGCCCACCCCCTGGACACCGTCACCTACGGGCGCGGCGCCCGGCACCCCGCCTTCTCGTGGGCCCGCACAGCCCTGACCGCCCAGGCCGTCACCGTCGCCAACACCGGGGCGCTCACCGCGACCACGGCCGACCTGGCAGCGCAATGGGTGCTGGTCACCGACGGCCCGGAATGCGGCTGGACCGTCCATACCGACCCCGACCTGGCCCATAACACCCTCCGCTCCGCCGAGGAGGCCGCCGCCCACCCGATCGCGCACCCCGGCTGCCTCCGGCGCTTCATCCCCCGCCCGGACCTCAACGAAGACCCCGCCATCGAGGAGGGACAGCACCCATGAGCAGCCACCCCTTGGTCATCGGCCGCATCGTCCACTACGTCGCCCGCGGCAGCGCCGACGGCCGGTACCCCAGCACCTGCCGGGCAGCGATCGTCACCGCCGTCGACGACGCCGGCAAGCCCAACCTCACCGTGTTCAGCCCCGAGGGCTTCTTCTGCAGCGGCCCGCTGCCGCACGCCGAGCCCGTTCCGCTGACCGGTGGCACCTGGCACTGGCCCAACCAGCAGAAGGGCGACACCCGATGCGCCTGACCGTCCGCGCACCCGGCCGCGAGATCGACATCGAGCTGGACCAGAACACCAAGGCCGCGTTGAAAGCCGCCGAAGGAGTCGCACTGCGCCTGATCGCCGCCCTGCCCGGCGAGCAGGAGGAACCGGCCGAGACCCCGTTCGGGTTCTCCGTCAGCACCGACACCGAGCGCGCCCCCGACGACGAGTAGCCGTCGGCACGCCGACTGATCAGGAAGCCACCGCATGAACGACGCCAGCCTGGCCGATGACCTGCACGCCGTACGCATCACCACCGAAGGAGTGCGCGCCGCCGTCACCCTCGACGGGCACGACGTGACCGGCGCACTGTCCGGCTACACCCTCGAGCACCGCGCCAACCAGCCCCCGCTGCTCGTGCTCTACGTCCGGCCGAACGCCGGCGCGGGCTTCGACGGCTACGCCCAGGTCGCCGTGGCCAGCGAGACCCCGCCCGCCGAGGCCATCGCGGCGTTCCTGGCCAGCGTCGACCCCGCTCGCCTGCAGCAGGCCGCCCTGGCCCGTGACGACCTCGACGGGAGCCCCACCGAGCTGACCACCGCCACCCTCCGTCAGCTCGCAGCCTGGGCAGGGGGCGAAGGCTGAGCATGCTGGACCTGGGCTTCCTCGGAGCGCTCGTCCAGGACCTGGTGATGGGCGACACCGTGCAGATCAGCCGACCGGCCGGGCCGCCGGTCCTCAACCCGGACACCGGCGAGCTGGAGGACCCGCCGCCGGCCGTCGTCTACGAAGGCCCGGGCGCCCTCTTCGACGCCAGCACCGCTCCCGGCCTCACCGCGCCCGTCGCCAGCCAGCCGTACCCGGACGACCCCCGGACCGCCTACCGGCTCATCACCCCGGCCGACGCGCCCGTCGCCGAACGCGACGACACCGTGCAGGTCTTGCAGGCCGCCCAGGACCCGGCCCTGCTCGGCCGGACCTGGCGCTGTACCCAGCCGGGCCAGGCCGCCACCGTCATCGCGGTCCGCGTGACCTGGCTCGACGAGAGCAACCCGAGAGGGGGCAGCCCGTGAGCACCACCCGGTACTTCACGGACCCCGACCAGCTCGCCGCCGCCATGGCCGAGGCCGCCGCTCGGGTCGGGCCGGCGACCGAGCAAGCCGTCCGGCACGAGGCGCTGCTGCTGCAGCACCTCATCCAGGCCGCCGCGAGCGGCCGGCCCGGGCCGAACGTCATCACCGGCCGATACCGGGCCAGCTGGCAGACCCAGGTCTTCCCCCACGGGAACGGGGCGACCGCCATCGTGGGCACCTTCGCGCCGCAGGGCCGCCGGCTCGAACTCGGCTTCTACGGCGCCGACTCCCTGGGCCGCGTCTACGCCCAACCGCCCTTCCCGCACGTCGCTCCCGCGCTCGCCGTGGTCCGGCCGCGCTTCGTCGAGCGGATCGGCACCGCCGCGATGGAGGCCCTCGCATGATCGAACGCCGCCTCGTGACGAACGCGCTGCAAGGGCTGCTCGCCGCGGCCACCGGGAAACCGTGCGGCACCGGTGCGCTGCCCCAGGTCGGCGGCAAGCCGGCCGAGCCGCCGTACAGCGTGCTGCGTTCCCTTCCCCTCACCCTGGCCGGCGCCCCGTTCACCGACCAGCACGAGGACGCCGACACCGTGCACCAGGTCGACTGCGTGGCCCGTAACCACGACCAGGCCGAATGGCTCGGCGACCGGGCCCGTGCTGGCGTGCTCGGCCGCGACGACCGTGGCGGGTGGCTGCACACCCTCATCGTGCCGGGATGGTCCTGCTACGCCCGCGACCTGGACCTTGACGCTGGCCCGGAGGACGACGCAGCCGCAGCTATCGTTTTCTATGTGATCAGGTTCCGGCTCCGCTGGACCCGATCGGCCGGCTGACCACCGGCCACTCCGCACCGCGGCGGCCCCTCACGCGGACGAGCCACCAGCACCAGGTGGCCGCAGTTCTGACACGCTCAGACCCGAGGGGCTTCCTCATGGCACTGCCCAAAGCCACGCCGGTCGAGAAGTTCTCCCGGCGCGGCGTCTCCATCTTCCTGTTCGTCCCCGAGATCGCCGACACGACGGACCTCACCCCCACCCGTGCCGAGCTCGACGCGGGCACCAACCTGTCCGCGGCGATCGCCGGCATCTCTGGTTTCACGCTCGAGAACCAGAGCATCGAGACGCCGGACATGTCCGATGACTTCGACAGCTCCATCCCCGGTTCCGACAAGGCCGAGGACTCGTCCTTCACCTTCTACGAGGACAAGGTGACGGCCGTCATCGAGGAGCTCCTGAAGAAGGGCACCGTCGGCAACATCGTGATCCTGCGTAAGGGCGACGTCCCCGCCAGCAAGTCCATGGACGTCTTCCCGATCCGTGTCGGCTCCCAGTCGCCCGCGTACACCACCGACAACGAAGCCGCGAAGTTCGAGACGAAGTTCACCATCACCCGCCGCCCGGCGCAGGGCCTCGCCGTGCCCGCCGCCGCCGGCGCGCAGACCGTCACGAACCGCGCGAAGAAGGAGCTGGCTCAGTGAGCGCCGCTGTCCACACCGAGCCGCCCGCCAAGGCCGTGGCCGCCGACGCCCACTGGGCGCAGAAGATGGCCCGCCTCAAGGCCCGCGCCGCCGCCGAAGTACCGCTGTACCTGTGGCAGGACCAGGCGCTGCGGGAGAAGTTCGAGGAGGCCCGGCGCCTCGCCCAGCGCGCCCGCAAGCACGCCGAGGCCGACCCCGAGGACACCGAGCTGGCCAAGGCCGCCGACGCCGCAGAGAAGGCCCTGGAAGAGATCCGGGCCGCGCACGAGGCGGACTGCGAGGTCCTCGTCTTCCGGGCCCTGCCGGGTGACACCTTCACCAAGCTCGTCCAGCGCCACCCCCCGACCGAGGAACAGGTCGAGAGCGGCAGCGACTGGAACGAGGACACCTTCCCCGCCGCGCTCGTCGCCGCCGCCAGCGTCGACCCCATGACGGAGGACGACGCGGCAGAGCTGCTCGCCACGTGGGGCGTGGCCGACCGTGCAGCCTTGTTCCAGGCCGCCCTGTCCGCGCAGAACACCCGACGGAGCGACTGGGGAAAAGGCTCCGGGCCGACCCGCGGCTGAGAGCCGAACTCGAACTCTGCGACCGGTGGGGCATCCCGCACAGCCAGTTCCACGGCGGCGATGGCACCTGGAGCCCCACCGACCGCGCCAAGGCCCTCGCCTACCAGGACCTGATGCGGGCGACCTGCGTCTCGTGCGGAACCCGCAGCGACGAGTGGGACGAGGACGCCGGCGGCGACCGGTTCGCCTACGTCAGCTCCACCAGCCGCTGCCCCGGCTGCGAACTGATCGCCCACGAACGCGAGCACGTTCCGGACGGACCGCACGGCTTCGGCGTCAAGGTCGGCCTGCTCCCCAGGGCCGTGTACGAACTGCGCACCCGGGCGCGTGAGATCCGGGACCACCGCGAGTAGCCAGCCAGGAAGGAGGAAGCGGCGGTGGTCGCGTGGAACCTGTCGGTCTCCCTGACCGGCAACAGCGACAACCTCGTGCGCACCCTGCGCCGCTCCACCAACCAGGCCCGCGACCTCTCCCGGGAACTGGCCGACGCCCGCCGGAACCTGGACGCCCTGGGCAGCGGCAGCCTGAGCACGCTGACCCGTGAAGTCCGCAACGCCAGCAGCGACGTCAGCGACCTCCGCCGGGAACTGGCCGAGCTGCGCCGCGAGGCTGGCTCGGACATCCACGTCGGTCTCCGCGTTGACGCGGCGACCCTGCGCGCCGACGTGCAGGCCGCGGTCGGAGCCGCCGGCACCGGCCAGGGCCTGGCTGTCGGGCTGCGCCTGGCGGACGCCCAGCAGCTGCGCCGCGACGTGCAGAACGCTGTGCGCTGGGCGGCTTGGGGCCACCGCATCGAGGTGCCGATCGGGCTGCGCGGCAGCGGCGGCAACCTGCGCGCCGAGGTGCAGGCCGCAGTGGGCGGCGCCGACCCCGACCGGGGCCTGGCCGTGGGGCTGCGGCTCGCCGACGCGCAGCAGCTGCGCCGCGACGTGCAGAACGCTGTGCGCTGGGCCTCGTGGGGCCACCGCATCGACATCCCGATCGGGCTCGTCGACCCGATGCAGCTGCGCCGGGACGTCAGCGCCGCCGTGCGCTGGGCACAGGCCGACCAGACCATCACCGTCCGGGTCCGCGCCGACACCAGCGGCCTGGGAGAGCTGCCCCGCACCCTCGGCGGCGGCGGTGGCGACGCGGGCGGAGGCATCGAGGGCCTCATGCTGCTCGCGCCGGCCGTCATACCGCTGGCGACCGCCCTCGGCCCGCTGCCCGGCATCTTCGCCGCTTCCGGCGCCGCGGCCACCGCCTTCGGCATCGCCGTCGCCGGGCAGCTCACCGCCATCTCTGAGGTGTCGGACGCCGCGACGAAGTACCAGGACGCGGTACGCCAGCACGGCGCGACCTCGCAGAAGGCCGCCGAAGCACAGGCCGAGTACCAGTCTCAGCTCGCCCAGCTCCCGCCCGAGGCACAGCGCGCCGCGATGGCTCTGGCCGAGCTGAAGGACAACTACCAGCAGTGGTCGGACAGCCTCAGCGGCTCCACCATGCAGCCTGTCGTCCACTCGCTGGCGCTCATGGACGCGCTGCTGCCGCACCTCACGCCCGAGGTGAAGTCGGCCTCCCGGGAGCTGGACCGGCTCGTCACCCTCGCCGGCGGCGCGGTGAACACGCCCGGCTTCGACGCGGCCAGCGACCGGTTCGCCGACTTCACGGACCAGACCCTGGACCGGATGGGCGACCGGCTCGTTCACGTCCTGCGGCTGATGTCCGAGGGCGAGGTCGACGGCCCCCTGGCCCAGGTCATGGACTACATCCGGGCCAACGGCGACGAGGCCCGGGAGACGCTGTCCAACCTCGGCGACGCCGTGGGCAACCTGTTCGAGGGCGCGGCCGAGGCCGGGCCCACGATGCTGAGCCTGGTCAACGCCGCCGCCAAGCTGGTCGCTGCCCTGCCCCCGGAACTGGTCGGCACGATCATCCAGGTCGCCGCCGCGCTGAAGCTGGTGCAGCTCGCAGGCGCAGGCATCGCGGCCGTGGCCGGCGGCCTGGCCACCGTGCAGGCTCGCATCGCCGCCCTGCACGCCACGTCCGTCGCCGCGGGCGGCGGTCTGGCCGGTCTGCGCGCGGCCTTCCTCAGCCTGGGGACCGCCGCCCGGGCCTCCGTCATCGTCGCCGGTATCGGTCTGGCCGCCGCCGCGATCCACGAGCTGATGGAGATGGGCAAGGAAGCCCCGCCGGACATCGACAAACTGACCACCTCCCTCGGCAAGCTGGGGCAGTCCGGCAAGGTCACCGGCGAGCTGTCGAAGAACTTCGGCCAGGACCTGGACGACCTCTACGACAAGATCCGCAACATCACCGACCCCAGCACGGCCGACAACGTCCAGAACGCGCTGGTCAAGATCTTCAGCCTCAGCCTGATGGACTCCACCCCGTGGCAGGAGGCCCGCGAGAACCTCGACGCCATCGACGAGGGTCTGGCCAACCTCGTCAAGGGCGGCAAGGCCGACCAGGCCGCCGCGGCGTACGAGCGCCTGAAGGAGGCGTACGCCAAGGGCGGCCACGACGTCGGTGAGTTCACCGGGCAGATGGACCAGTACAAGGCCGCGGTCGACGACCTGAAGTTCGAGCAGGAACTCGCAGCGGCCAGCATGGGGATCTTCGGCAAGGCCGCGCAGGACACCCAGGCCCGCCTGGACGCCCAGAAGGCCAGCGCGGATGGTCTGCGGCAGAGCATCGTCGCCCTCAACGACGTGAACCGTAAGGCCGGCAGCGCCATGAGCGCTTTCGAAGCCTCGATCGACGACGTCGCCAAGGCCGCGAAGGAGCACCACGACGTCCTCAAGATGAGGGACGGGCAGCTCGACCTGGGCAACGACAAGGCGCGGGACGCCGAGAAGGTGCTCAGCGACTTGGCGGCGAACACGGACGCGGCGACCACCGCGGCCCGTGAGCAGGGCCGCTCCTGGGAAGACGTCACCGGCATCTACGAGAAGGGCCGCAAGTCCTTCATCGACGCCGCCGACACCATGGGCCTGACCCGTGAGCAGGCCGAGGCGCTGGCCGACAGCTACCTGCAGATCCCGGACGAGAAGTCGACCCGGCTGGAGATGCGCAACGAGGACGCGCTCGCCGGCCTGAACGCGGTCATCGAGCAGATCGAGGCGACCCCGGACGCCAAGAGCGTGAAGGTCGACGCGCTCACCAAGGACGCCGTAACCGTGCTGGAGTCCCTCGGTTTCGAGGTCACCCGGCTGCCCGACGGCCAGTTCGAGGTGAGTGCCGAAACCGGTACGGCCAAGGACCGCCTCGAGGGACTCAAGGCGACGCGCGACGGGCTGCAGAACAAGACGATCACCATCGACGCGAACAGCGCCAACGCGGTGCAGGACCTCGACGCGGTCATCGCCAAGATCAGGGCCACGCCCGGCGCGAAGTCCGTCACCGTCAAGGCCCTGTCGCAGACGGCCATCCAGGCGCTGAACGCGGTGGGCTTCACCACCCGCACCCTCCCGGACGGCCGCGTCGTGGTCACCGCGGCGACCGGCACCGCACTGTCCAACATCGGAGCCGTCCAGGGCGCGCGGGACGCCCTCAGCGACAAGTCCATCACCATCACGACCCGGCACGTCAGTATCTACGAGACGGTCCGCACCCAGACTCAGACCACCGCCGACCTCATCGAGCAGCAGGCACGGAACTTCGGCGCGCAGGCGGACGGCGGCATCGTCGACTTCTACGCCGACGGCGGCCTGCGCCGCGAGAACCACATCGCGCAGATCGCCCGCGGCGGCGACTGGCGCATATGGGCGGAGGACGAGACTTTTGGCGAGGCATACGTGCCTTTTGCCAGGTCAAAGCGTCCGCGGTCGCGTCGGATCACCGAAGAGGTCGTGCGCCGGCTCGGCGGCGACCCCAGCGGGATCGCGTGGAACGCCGACGGGGGCGTGACCCGCTACGCCGACGGCGGCATGAGCTTCTCCTACTCCTCGACCGGGACGGCCGCGAACAAGTACACGCTGTCCGGCCTGATCAACGCCTCCAACGACAAGAAGGGCAACTTCAGCCTCTCGATCTTCACGAAGAAGCTCGCGCAGTCGAACAACGCGCTCGCCGCCTGGCGGAAGAACCTGGACACCGTCGCCCGGCGGGCCGGCCAGGACGTCGCCGACGCGCTCGCCGAGATGGGCGACGAGGGCATCGAGCTGACCCGGAAGATGGCCACCGGCAGCTCCAAGTACCTCAAGGACATGGCCAAAGAGCTGCAGAACCTGGCCGATGCAGCCAAGGCGTCGCTGCCGGAGTACACCTCGCAGCTCACGGACGCGGTTAAGGACCAGACCGCGTTCCAGAAGAACCTGGCGCTCTTGGCCGCCCGCGGCTACGGCGACCTCGCCGCCCGACTGGCCGAGCAGAACGACCAGGACGCCGCCGACCTGGCCGCAGCAGCGGTCAAGGACAGCAAGAAGGCCGCGGCGGCCAACAGCGCCGCGAAGAAGGCCAACGCCACGCTCAGCTCCGACCAGGTCGAGGACCTCGTACAGATCATCTCCGCCGTCACCAGCAGCAAGGTGGGCATCCACGACGTCGCCGAGAAGACCGGGCTGAGCGAAGACGACATCATCGACATCGCCAACCTGGCGAAGGCGCAGATCCAGAGCGCCCTCGGCTCCCGGGCGTCCAAGTTCCTCGCCGACCTCAACAAGGCCAACGCCGGCCTGGCCTTCGCCGACGGCGGCATCCGCGAGGGCATCTACTCCACCAGCGCCGGCCTGGTCCGCTTCGCCGAGCCGAGCACCGGGGGAGAGGCGTACATCCCCCTCGGCCTCGGCAAACGCGACCGTGCCACCTCCGTACTCGACGACGTCGCCGGCCGGTTCGGCTACACCCTCACCGGCGCCCAGGACGCCCAGTCCAGCCGGGTCCGCGTCATCGTCATCCGCCAGCCCGCCGCCCTGATCGGCAGCATGCCCGTCACCATGGCCGCCGCCCCCGGCGCGACCCCCGAGCAGTTCGGAGCCGAGGTCATGCGGCGACTGCGCAACGCCCAGCGAGGAGGGCGGGCGTGATGGCCGACCTGAAGACATGGCAGTTCGACATCGACGGCGTCCTCCTGGGCGCCGGCACCGACATCCCCATCGGAGAGGTCGAGGGCATCGGCGGGCCCGAGCAGCGCTCGCAGGACACGGAGAACCCGGCCGGTGACGGCATCTTCCCCGGCGTCGACCTGTACGGCGCACGGACCATCCGCATGGAGGCCGGCATCCGCACGCCCGGCGACCCGGGCCGCGGCCTGGACCTCCTCGCCCAGCTGCAGCGCGTCGCGGACAACCCGGCCATCCGCCTCACGCCCGGCGCGATGAGCGTGCTGCGGATGAGCTGGCCAGGCCGGCCCGCCCGCCGCCTGTACGGGCGACTGCGCCGGGTGGAGGCCACCAGCACCGCCACCACCATCCACGGCTGGATCCCCCTCGACCTGGAATTCGTCGCCGTCGACCCGCTGTACCACTCCGACGACGCCTACTCACTGACCCTGCCGCTGTCCGCAGACGGCCTCGGGGGCTTCCGCGCCCCGCTCGTGGCGCCGCTCACCACCGGCGTGGCCATACCCGACGAGCGGCGCGGCTGGATGACCAACAGCGGGGACCGGCCGGCCTGGCCGTCGCTGGTCATCACCGGCCCCTGCACCAACCCCCGCATCCGACACGTCGAGTCCGGCCGCGTGATCGAGCTGGGCACGTCGCTGGCCACCGGCGAGCGCATCGAGATCGAGACCCGCCCCGGCACCCGCTGGGTCCTCAAGAACGGCACCGGGAACCTCGCCACCGCGCTGTCGGCCGCCAGCCGCCTGGAGGACTTCACCGTCCCGCCCGGCACCACCGAGCTGTGGTGGACCGCCCGCAACTACTCCAACAACACCCGGCTGGCCATCACCTGGCGTGCCGCCCACGCCGCCCTGTGACCCCGAAGGAGCACGACCCGTGACGCTGATCAACCCGCCGCTGCTCACCCACGGCGGCACCCACGCCGCCCGCGCCTTCCGCATGATGGTGCGCGACCTGGCGCGCGGCTCCCAGGGCGTCACCGAAGGCGACGACCTCAAGGTCTACCAGCTGGCCACCCCCGGCGCCGGCGTCCGCGTCCGCGACGGCTCAGCCGTCATCCGCGGGGCCACCTGGGGACAGGGCTCGTACACCCAGTACAACGTCGGCGACGCCACCGTGCCCATCGCCCCCACCGGCGCGACCGCCCGCTCCGACCTGGTGTGCCTGCGCGTCGAGGACCCCGAATACGAGGGCACCCGCGACCCCGAGAAGGACGAGATCGGGTTCTTCCACGTCGTCAGCAACGTGTCGGCCACCACCACGGCGGTACCGGCCGGCATGACGGCCGTCCCCCTGGCCCGCATCGACATACCCGCGAACACGGCGGTCATCACCGACGCGATGATCAAGGACGTGCGGGGGATCGCCAACCCGCGCCGCGAGCGCCGGCTGTACACGTCCTTCCCCGGCTCGCTCAGCCAGCTGACGTACCAGGACAACAAGTGGCACAACTGGCCCACGGCCGCCCGCTGGAGCATCCCCGTGCCGGCGTGGGCGACCAGCGCCAAGCTGGTGACCACCTTCGCCGGCCTGCGGCTGACGAAGAACCACGTGTACGCCAACATGCAGAACGTCTTCGGGACCGTGCAGGGCCAGAACACGGCCATCGACGACGACCAGGGCACCGGGACGCGGCGCAACACCATCGTCCTCGCCGACGGCCTGTCCATTCCCGCAGCGATGCGCGGCACCACCCAGACCCTGTACGTGCAGACGTACATGGCGAAGAGCGAAACCGGCGACCTCGGCGTCGACGGCTCCACCTCCCTGATCGCGGACATCGAGTTCAACGAGGGCGTGAGGTAAGCCGTGCCGACGTACCGGTACCGCAGCTGGCACGCCCTGACCGGCGAGCTGCTCGCGGCCGACCTGCCCCTCTCACAAGTGGAGTTCGGCACGGCCCGCAACGCGGCCGGTGAGTTCTCCGGCCGCCTCGAGCCGCGCTTCGCGCACCTGCTGCGCTCCCAGCTCGACCCCGGCAACACCGTGCTGACGGCCGAACGCGACCGCACGCTGCTGTGGGGCGGCATGCTGTGGCGGGCCGAGCCGGAAGGGCCCAGCTACCCGGTCGAGGCGTCGGGCTGGGGCAGCTACCTCCACCGCCGGCACGACACCCACGGCAACCTCGACGGCCGCGGCCCGTACACCAACGCCGACCCCTGCAGGGTCATCCGCGACGCCTGGGCGTACGCGCAGGCCCAGCCGGACGGCAACCTCCGCGTCAGCGTCGACGCCACCACGAGCAAGGCGACGGTCGGCACTACCGCCGAGCCCTACAGCACCGACTGGTGGGAGTCCCCGGTTCTCGGCGAGGTCGTCGACGACATGACGAAGATCGAGGGCGGCCCGGAGTGGACGGAGACCACGGACTGGGCCAGCGGCCGGCCGGTCGGTCGGATCCGGCTCGGCTGGCCTCGGCTGGGCACGCGACGCCAGGACATCTCTTTCACCTCCGGCGTCAACGTCGCCGCGACCGTACCCGTCAGCTACGACGCCGACGAGTACGCCCAGGTCGTCATCGCACTGGGCGCTGGCGAGGGCCGCGGCCGCCGCCGCGCGATCGACGCAGTCCGCAACGGCCGGCTGCGCCTGGAACACGTCCTCGAGGTCCCCGCGGAGAAGGGCAACGACCGACTCGCCGCCCGGGCCCGCACCGAACGCACCTCACGCCAGGTCATGGGCGAAGTCACTGAGATCGAAGTGATCGACCACCCCGCCGCCCGGGTCGGCTCCTGGCAGGTAGGCGACGACGTGCGGGTCTCTCTCCACGACCAGTGGTCCGACTTCGACGGCTGGTGTCGCATCACCGGCTGGACGCTGCGTCCGCCCCAGGGCAAGGCCCCCGAACGCATCACCCTCCAACTCGCCCGCGCCGACCGCTTCACCTACGGGAGCTGACCCACCATGGCCAACGACCTGGCGAGACTCGCGGGACGCATCGCCAACCTCGAGCGGCTCATCAGCCAGCAGAGCCGCACGTCCCAGCTCGCCTACTCCTCCATTGAGGACGGCGCCGTCGAGGTGTACGACGTGGGCGGCTCGCTCCGAGCCGTCATCGGCCAGCAGCCGGACGGCACCAGCGGCGTCGTCGCGGTCAACGGGCCCCGGCCACCGACACCGGTGGCCCCGCAGGCCGAGCCCGTCCTCGGCGGCCTGCGCATCACCTGGGACGGCGCCTTCGCCGACGCCGACACCGTTGCCCCGCTGGACCTGTCCCGGGTCCAGGTGCACCTGCTGACCGGCGCGGACGCCGAGCCGGACGTGATGTGGCCGGCCGCGACGATCGAAGCCGCCTCCGGGGCTTCCGTCACCATCGCCACCAACTACTACGACGACATCTGGGTCCGGCTCGTCGCGGTCAACACCTCCGGCACCCCCAGCACTGCCTCGGCCGCGACCCGGACGGCCGCCCGCCGGGCCGCGGCCGGCGACGTCGGCAACGGCGCCATCCAGGAGGGCCACATCGCCACCGGCGCGATCGTCACTCCCCACCTGGCCGTCGGCGCGGTCACCCCCGACCAGATAGCCGTCGGGCAGGGCACCAACCTCATCCCCGACCCCGGGTTCGAAAGCGCAGCCACCGCCAACACGGTCGCGGCCGCGGGCGCCCCCTGGGCTCTCGCGCCCGGCAACCGCACCGGCGTCGGCGTCCTGTGCGACTGCACCGCCGACACCGCCACCTACTTCACCCTGCCCCTGGCCACGGTCCCAGTCCTGCCCGGCCAGCAGTTCGCACTCGGTACCGACCTCCTGGTCTCCGAAGACCTCGCCGCGCAGGCAGTGAAGATCTTGACCCGCTACGAGAGCGCCGCCGGCGATGTGCTCGGCTATGGAGTCGTGGAGGCGGTCACCCCGGAGGCCGGACGCTGGCAGCGCATCACGGGGCAGGTCGCCGCGCCTCAGGGCGCCACCCGGGCCGTCGTGTGCCTGGAAGCGTCCGAGGCCACCCGCGGCTGGGTCGTGTTCGACAACGCCGAGGCGACCACGATCTTCGGCCGAGTCAGCGGCGGTGCCCGCGCCGAGGTCGGACCGCAGGGCGTGCGGCTCTACGACGAAACCGGTGAGGAAGCCGTCTCCCTGGTCACCGGCGAGCCCCAGTACCTGACCCTGCGCAACGGCGGTACCAGCGTCGCCACCATCGACGACCAGGGCTACGCCTCCTTCGCCGGCGTCAACGTGGCCGACGGCCTCACGGTCGGCGGCCAGCCGATCTCGGCGTTCCTCGGCGACCGCCCCAGGGGGCTGCTCGCCATCGACTACCAGGCCAGCAGTGTCACCGGCGGCACCAGCGAGATCGGGTTCGTTGAACTCGCCTTCGAGGCTGAGACCGACCGCATGTACCGCGTAGTCTTCGACGCCATCGCGGATCCGTCCGCGGCCGGCGGCGAGATCCAGATCCGCCTGCGCGACGGCAAGACCGGGAAGCCCACCATCAGCTCCCCCCAGGTGCAGCTGGCGACGTACCCCATGCCGCTGGCCACGAGCCAGCGAGTACGGCTGGAAGTGGTCCGAAACGGCGGCGGATTCGGAGCGGGTCTCCACCGGCTGCTCATCACTTTCAGGTGCGCAGGCGGTCCATCCGGTCAGACCGTCGATCTCTACGGTTCCCAGACCGCAATGGGTGTCCTCTACGTCGAGGACGTCGGACCGTACGTACCGGAGACCGGCGGCTACAACACCGGCGGCGGCAGCGAACCGGACCCGGTGCGCCAGTACACCAAGACCTACACGGCGAGCTGGTCGGGCTCCTACGCCAACCGCTCCGGTTACAACTCCTACTACGGCGCCAAGTGCATGCAGGGCTACTACAGCTCCAACAACGGCGTCCAAGCCTCCCTGATCGGCTTCCCCACCGCCCTGGGCACCGACCTGGCCGGCGCCACCATCCAGAAAGCCGAGATTTACCTGTACGCGGAGCACTGGTACTACGCGTCCGGCGGCAGCGCCGTCATCAAGGCGCACTCCCACACCAGCAGACCGGCCAAGTTCAGCAGCGACGCCGAGGCCAAGACCGTCACGTGGCGCCGCAACGAAGGCAAATGGGTTGATATCACGTCGGTCTTCGACTCCACCAAGTGGAGGGGAATCGCACTCGACCCGAACAGCACGAACAAGACCTATTACGGCGCTTTCAGAGGGGCCGGCCAGACCTACCCGCCCAAGCTGCGGGTGACCTACACCAAGTAGAGGAGACCGCGTCCATGGCCGGCATGTACGGCGACCTGATCGACAACCCCGACTTCACCAATGGCACCACCTTCTGGTGGGCCGGCGACCCCGCCAAGGTGACCATCACACCCGGCCCCGGCGGCATGGATGCCACGGCCACCACCGACGCCGTGAACCTGTGGGACGCGCCCCTCGGGCAGGACAACATCGTGCTGCGCAAGGGCGCCCGGTACACCCTGAGCTTCACAGCGAGAGCCTCGCAGGCCGGCACCCAGCTCCGCGTGCAGGCCGGGCTCGGCGTCGACCCGTGGACCCCGGCCCTGGACAAGACCATCACACTCGGGATGAGCGACACGAGCTTCGTGTACAGCTTCGTCTCCGACCTGGACACCGCCGCCGGGCAGGTCAGCTTCCAGATGGGGCAGGCCAGCCCCGTCACCATCACGTTCGCCCAAGTCCGGCTCACCACGTCGACCATCCGCGAGGGCTTCTACGTCGACCCCGACAGCAACGCCGCGAAGTGGCTGGCAGCCAACCCCACCGACGGCCGCGCCGCCAAGATCCGCAACTCGATAGCGCGGCGCCCGGGCGCACGCTGGTTCGGCGACTGGAACACGGACATCCAGACGGACGTCGACGCGTACGTCGCCGCGGCCGCCGCGGCCGGGCAGGTCCCCATCCTGGCCGCGTACAACATGCACTGGCGGGACAACGGCGGTGAAAGCCACGGCGGCGCGGTCACCCCCGAGGCGTACAAGGCGTGGGTCGACGCCTTCGCAGCCGGGCTCGGGGACCGGCCGGCGATCGTCATCGTCGAGCCGGACTCCCTCGCGCAGGCCGAGTACTTGCCCACCCCGGAGGCCCGGGCCACCCGCTACGAGCTGTCCACCTACATCGCGCAGGTCCTCGCCGCGAAGCCCCGCGTCCAGGCGTACCTCGACGCCGGCAACGCCACCTGGCTGCGCCCCGTCCAGATGGCCGCCCAGCTCGTCAAGGGCGGAGTCGCCTTGACCAGGCGCATCGCCATCGGAGTGTCCAACTTCGACTCCACCGACATCTGCTGCCAGTACGGCCAGCAGGTCGTCGCCGCCCTCGCGGCCGCCGGAGTGCCCGGTGTCAGCTTCGTCGTCGACACCGCCCGCAACGGCAACGGCGCGATGGACGACCGCGGCCAGCATGTCGACTACTGCAACCCCGGCGGGCGCCGCCTCGGCGTCCCCAGCTCCGTCGGTGTCGGGGGAGCCGAGTACCTGCTGTGGGTCAAGTACCCGGGGGACAGCGACGGGCAGTGCGGCATCGCCCCCGCCGACACCCCCGCCGGCACGTTCAGCCCGTTCCTCGCCGAACGCCTCATCGACGGCACCTGAGCGGCCCGGCACGCGGGCCTGGCGCCGTTCGGGCCGCACCTATCATTGATCACGGCACCTGCGGACGACCCTCCGTCCGAACGCCACCGCTTCGCGGTCCGCACCACCCCCCGAGGGATTCCGACCGTTCCGCCGCTGCGCGGACCGGAGGACACAGCCATCGGGGCGCGGGGGAGAAGCGGACACACGGTGCCGACCACGCACGGCGTCCTCGTACGCCACTACGACGTCCATCCGGCGCTCGGCCGCCACCAGGTCCTCGACGCCCGTTCGCTGGCCCACCGTGAGCACCACGGCGGCGAAGCCCTGCAACCGGTGCGCTGGCAGCCGGCCATCCCCGTCCTGAACCAGCAGGACCTCATCGCACAGGGCATCCACACCTCCACCATCACCGGCTCCCGGGACGTCGACGCCGTCGGCTCCTGCACCGCGAACGCCGCGGCGGTGGCCCTGTCCGTCCTGCTCGACGCGCCTGCCCTCGAGCGGGCGGGGCTGCCCACCAACGACCCGGTCGCAGCGGAGCAGTGGGCGCTGCAGCTGTACTCCGAGGCCACCGCCGTCGACGAGTTCGTGCCCTACCAGTGGCCGCCCGCCGACAGCGGCAGCTCCGGCCTCGGCGTCGCCCGCGCCCTGAAGAACCGCGGCCTGATCGGCTCCTACACCCACGCCCTGGACGCCGCGGCGCTGGCCGCCGCCCTGCAGAAGGGCCCGGTCCTGCTCGGTCTGCCCTGGTTCAACGCCTGGTTCACACCCGGGACGGACGGCTTCGTCGACACCGTCCCGTACTGGCGGACCTCCGGCCTCGCCGGCGGACACGAGGTGTGCGCCATCGGCCTCGAGGAGGTCGCCCAGTACAGCGACGGCCGCGTCGTCCCGGAACGGACCGTGCTGCGGCTGCGCAACTCCTGGGGCCCGGACTGGGGCCACGGCGGCGACTTCCTCCTGCGCTTGTCCACCTACGTCGCACTGCGCGAGCAGGTCGACGCGATCCAACTCCACGCCTGACGAGGAGCGTCACGCATGTCCGCTTTCCACGCTGCCATCGTCCACCCCGACCAGTCCGTCACCTACTGCGGCGAGGTCACCCAGGACCACCTCGACCAGGTCCGCGCCATCGCGGCCGCCGACACCACCCCCCGGTTCACCGTCGAGCACCCCAGCCGCCCCGGCGCGCTGTTCGTGCTCCGCGAAGACGGCGACCTGGACTGGTACGAGCCGGTCGACGCCGCCCCCACGCCCGCCTACATGCCCGACCCCGAGCCGCGGGCCGTCGCCGACGACCTCCCGCCGGCCGGCGAACTGCCGCGCGGAGCGACCGGCACCGTGTGGATCTCCGGCGCCATCCGGTTGGGAGACGGCGCCATCGGCGGGGCGATGGACACCCCTGGCAACCCGCCGCGGGTCACCCACCACAGCACCGAGTCCCCGGCCGGCGGCAAGTACCTGGAGTCGATCGGCTCCTACCTGATCCGGGTCGCCTCCGAACCGCACCTGATCTACTGCCCGGTCACGGACAGGATCGGCCAGTTCGGTCCGCTCAACCAGAGCGCCCGCGCCCTGCGCAACGACGGCAGCCGCCGGACGAACCGCGAAGGCCGCGTCAACATCCAGATCGAGGTCCTGGCGTACGCCAAGAACCCCTGGACGACCGGCTGGGACCCGGCGAAGAAGCCGGGCTGGCAGAAGATCCTGGCCGCCGCCCGCTCCTGGGGCGTCCCCGACGTATGGCCGGCCGGTGCCCCGCCGAAGTACCCCGGCGGCTACTCGGCGCGCTCGCGCAGCACCTGGCAGAACAAGGGCGGCCACTTCGCCCACGCCCACGTCCCGGGCAACGACCACGGCGACCCCGGTGCGGTCGACACCCGGAAGATCCTGGGCGGCACCGGCAGCACGCCGGCACCGAGCAAGCCCGCCGACAAGGACGCCTTCCCCGGCGTCGGCGCCTTCGGCCCGGGCGCCAACAACGCCCACGTCACCCGGCTGGGCACCATGCTCATCGCCCGCGGCGGCAAGCGCTTCTACTCCGTCGGCGCCGGCCCGCGCTGGAGCGACGCCGACCGCGACGCGACCAAGGCCTTCCAGACGGCCCAGGGCTGGAGCGGCGCGGACGCGGACGGAATCCCCGGGCCGACCACGTGGGAACTGCTGGTCACCGGCTGCGGCAAGGACATCCCGGCCGCCTCCGCGAAGCGCACGGTCAGCGTCGCCCACCTGGTCGCCGCGGCCAGGAAGGACATCCCCGCCCCGGACGGCCACACCACCTACCCGGGCGAGGTCGGCCTCGTCGAGGACGCCCTGGTCGCCGAGGGCCTACTCGCCCGCCGGTACGCCGACGGCTCCTTCGGCGCCAAGACCCGGACCGCGTACGCCGCCTGGCAGCGCAGCAAGGCCGGTGGCTCCTACACCGGCGCGGCCGCCGACGGCTACCCCGGCCTCGACTCGCTGCGCCGCCTGGCCGCCCGGCACGGCTTCACCGCAACCGCCTGACACCTCAAGGGAGACACCCCATGGCAGCCAAGTCCACCACCGAGGCCCTCGCCGACGTCGCCGAGCGCACCGCCCTGACCTACGCCGAGGCGTTCCTCGGCCTCCTGCTCGCCGGGGCCGCCACCGACGTCGTCGACCTCTCGGTCCTGCAGTCCGCGGCCGTCGCCTCGATCCCCGCCGGACTCACCGTCATCAAGGGCGCCATCGGCACCCGCCTCGGGAAGCTCGGCACCGCCTCCTGGCTGCCGGCCAAGTCCGACCCCACCACCCGCTCCTAGCGCAAAGGACCTGACCATGCCCGACGGAGAGGTCGCTCTCGCCTTGGCTGATCTGCGCCGCAGCCTCGAAGTCGGGCTGGCGGGCATCGACGGCCAACTGGCCCTGCTGGTCCAGCGCACCGACCAGACCGACAAGGACGTCGCGGACCTCCAGGAACGCGTCGCCGCGCTCGAGCGTGCCCGCTGGCCCCTTCCCACCCTCAGCGTCCTGATCGCCCTCGGCGCCCTCATCGTCGGCGCCTGGGGTGCCTTCGGCCGCTGATTCCGGGTCCGCGCTGGGCCAGGCGTCCCGATCCGCCCGGCCCGGCGCGGCCCAGCACACCACCTGCTGCCCCGATTTCCTGAAGAAGGAGTTCCCCATGCGTTTCCGCACCCGCTTCGGCTACGTCGCCGGCGCGCTCGCCGCGTCCACCGCCCTGCTGTTCGCCACCGCCTCCGCCGCGAGTGCCGGCTCCGACGGCGGAAGCGTCGTCGACCCCACCCGCGGTGCAACGGCCTGGTTCAAGCACGACGGTGACGTCTTCTGGGTCGAGGACACGCGGGCCGACGGCCACTCGGCCGTCGTCCGCGTCTACGTCCCCTCCGTCGGCATCGCGCACAACCTGTTCAACCCCGACGGCAAGGGCACCGCCCGCTACAAGAGCTACGGGACCGCCATCCCGGAGGGCACCACCGTCTACTACCAGGCGTGCATCGGGGAGAACGGCAACAAGACGATCATCTCCTGCACCCCGGGCTGGGCCAAGGGCGTCGCCTGAGCTGCGACATCACCCGAACTGCCCGGTACTGCCCCTGCCCCAGGGCTACGCTCGACCCGTAGCCCGGCCCGAAGGGCAGGTCTGCGTCCCCCCTCGGCACCCCGGCCCCGTGGCCGGGGTGCCGTCATTCCCCGGGGCGCCGAGACTGGTAGACCAGGCTGAACCGGTCGGCCAGCACCACCGTTCGCAGCACGCGGGCCCGGCCGGATTCCGGACGCTCCACACGGGTCACCACGGTCACCGGCTGGCCAACTACGCCGTCCAACGCCCGGGCCTCCGAATCCAGCGCCGGCCGCGAGGTGACCTGCTCCTCCGTCGCTGCCGTCTCCGCCTTCCCGCTCGCCAGCACGTGAGCCGTCACCAGCTGCACGGCGGAGCCGTCGTGCCGGAACAGCCGCACCGTGCGGCGAACCCGGCGACCCGTACGGACGCCCAGGTGCCGAGCTACGTCGGCGGGCGCCGGCACGCTCGTCTCCGGCTCCACCTCGACTACGTCGGGGAACAGGGCGGACTCGCCGATTTCCAGCCGGAACCAGGGCTGCCCGCCCTCGGCCGGCTCGCCGTGCAGCAGGCGCAGCGGCTCGGGCCGCTCACGGACGTACGTGCCATCGCCGGTCCGCGCGACGAGGAGCCCCTCGGCCACCAGGACCTTGCGGGCCTCCAGGATCACGGTGTCCGAGACACCGAACTCGGCCTGCAGCTCCGTCAGGGACGGAATGCGGTCACCTTCCTTGAGCTGCCCGCCTGCGATCTGGTCGCGCAACTCCTGGGCGACGCGCCGGTAGGCCGTCGTGCGCCTGGCCACAAAGTCCCCTCACTCGTCACCTCGGGCGGGGTGCGCCCGCTGACGGTGTGTCCGACCGCCATGTTTTCTTAATCATGGCACTCAGCTCAGGGGGCTCGGTGCCATTGACGGTGCTCGGCTGCGATCGCCGCATATGCCCGCCGACAGGGACACCTGGCCGAGATGTGCCGCAGGACACGCGATCACTTTCGAAACCCTATGCGTAAGGGGGTGTTATGGGTATCGTCGGAAGCGGTCGAGCAGTCGGCCTTCCGGACGCGACCGCAGGTCATCGCCGTTCCCGGAACCCTGAAACGCGCGCTCGGCCACCTTCCACACAGACCCACCGTCGTGCTCCCGCGCGCCCGCGTGCGAGCACTCCCAAGAAGGGACGTCCTACGTGGATCGGTACTTACCCAGCCGTGGGAGGCTGCTGACGTCATCCAGGCCCCTGCAGGACTTCGACGTCGTAGCCACGAGCGGCTCCTGGCTCCACCGCGCCGACGGTCGGCGGATCCTCGACGGATCGAGCGGGCTCCTCTGCGCGAACGTGGGGCAGAGCAGTCCGAAGGTCTTGACCCGCATCGAGCAGCAGTTCCACCGCTACTCGTTCGGAGGCGCCGCCGTCGTCCAGCCCCACATCCAGATGGAGCTGATGGACCGCCTCTGCCGCGCCGTGGGGCGCCCGGAGGACTCCGTCGCGCTGACCACCTGCGGCACACTGGGCGTCGAGGTCGCCGTGGGCCTGGCCCGGAACATCACCCGGGTGCGCCGCGGCGGGAAGAGCCGCGGGGACATCCTGACGTCCACCCTGAGCTACCACGGCAACAGCGCCCTGACCCTCGCCCTCGCCGGGAACCACGCCCGGCGGCCCCGCCCGGAGGACGCCCTCGGCCTCGGGCCGGCCTTCGCCGCGCCCTACCCGCCGACACACCCCCACGAACAGCGCGGGTGCGACGCCTCGTGCGCCGACGAGGTGGCCAAGGCGATCGACGACAGAGGAGCGGAGAACGTCGCCGCCGTCCTGCTCGAACCCGTGAACGGCACCACCGGCGGGGCCTATGTGCCGCCCGCCGGGTACCTGCGGCGCGTGTCGGAGATCTGCCGGGAGCGTGAGGTCCTCGTCATCCACGACGAGGTGCTGACCGGACTCTGGCGCACCGGCACGCCCCTGGCCAGCCACCACTGGGACGGCACCGAGCCGGACCTGTGCATCCTGTCCAAGGGGCTTGGAGCCGGATACACGGGCGTCGGTGCCGTCCTCGTGTCGCCGGACATCGCACCCCTGCTCAGGCACCGGGACGCGGACCCGCTGCCCGCCATGGGAACCATGGCCACCCACCCGCTCCAGGCCGCGGCCTGCCTCGGCGTCCTGGACGAGCTGGAATCCATGGACCGCGACGCCTTCACCGCCCGCGGTGAGCGTCTCGGGCGGGCCCTGCGCGAGCTGGCGGGCCGGGGGTCGGTGAGGACGGTGCGAGGGCTCGGGCACCTGTACGGCGTCGAGGTCGAGCCCGGTCTGCTCTGGCCCCTGATGGAGGCGGCCGAGGCCCGTGACGTCTTCTTCTACCCGTTCACCGGGGCCGGTCAGCCGCGTACCGAAGGGCTGGTCGTTGCCCCGCCGTTGACCTCGACGGACGAGGACATCGACTTCCTCACCGCAGCGCTCGCCGACGCGGCGGCCGCGCTGCACCACAACGGCTAGCGCCGACACCACCACGAACGCCGCAGACGGCCCCTGTGGTCCCGCGCGCTCGTGACCACGAATCACCAGTGCTCAGGAGGACCATCGTGTTCCTGCCCCACCCCGTGATCGACTCCCTGACCCCCGAACAGGTCCGCATGTGGGACGCGCACTTCTCCCCGGAGGCCGGCGGTCAGCGCCGCCCGGCCGTCGAGGAGGGCATCTGGCGGCGCACCCAGGACCCGGCCAACCGCGAGCAGTCCGGATGGACCGAGGACGAGTCCGGGCGCCGCCGCGTCGTGCACTACCGCCTGCACTACGGCCTCGACCGGACGCAGCCCATGGAGCGCCTGGTGCTCGAGGAGCTGTACCTGCACGTGTCCTGGCTGGCCCCGGCCGCGGAAGTCGCCGCCCACCGCAAGGACCTGGAAACGTGGCTCGCCGAGGGCCGGTGGAGGCCCTCCAGCGACGAGAACGGCTCCTGGCGCCGCGGTGACCTCCGCGCCACGATCACCGAGTACCCCATCCACCCGCAGGACGAGCGCGCCGACCGGGACACCCCCGACGGGTTCACGTCCGTCGACGTCACGATCCACTCCGTGGACTACACCCTCACCCGGGCCGCCCGGAACTTGCCCTGGGACGTCCTCGCCGGCGGCATGCGCGTCAAGGAAAGGCGCGGCACGCCGACCTACGCCGACGACCTGTCCGGCCTGCTGGACCACCTGCCGTTCGTCGTGGAAGCCGGATGCGGGACCAGCATCGAGGCCGGCATCCCGCCGCTGCACTGGCTCCACGAGGTCTACCGGGTCACCGCCCGCACGGGCAACGACCTCACCCAGGGATACGCCTTCACCCTCGCCCCGGCCGACGACATCCTCATCAAGGAGGTCCTGACCGACACCACCCGTAAGGTCAACGACATGACCTCCATGTTCCGGTCCCTGGTCCTCGCCGAGCCGACCAGCGCCCACCGGGTCCTGAAGGCCTGCCACGACGCCGGGCACATGGTCGGCCCCGTGGCCACCCACAACTTCGACCGGCTGTTCGCCAAGGCAAGGCTGCAAGAGGCGTTCATGCGCCGCTACGACCAGCGCACCCCGTACATGCCCTTCCCCGACGACGCCAAGGCCCTGCTCGTCATCGGCCTGCACGCCGACCGCCGCGCCGTCCAGGCCCGCGCCCGTGAGCGCGGCCTGAAGGTCTTCTACCTCGACACCGAGGGCGTCACCGAGAACGGGGTGCACAAGCCCTACCTCATCGAGGGCGCCCGGGAGGGCGACGTCATCGTCCGCTCCGAGGCGATCCCCGCCCTGCTGCACCTGGCCGAACTCCTCAAGGTGAACATCTGAGCGAACTCGACCCCGGCCAGGGCGAGTTCACCTCCCGATACCGTCTGGGGGCACACCGGGCACGGAGTGCCCCCAGACCAGACAAGGACTCTGCAATGCGCGTATCCGTGATCGGCTGTGGCCACCTCGGCATCCCCCACGCAGCGGCCATGGCCGAACTGGGCCACGAGGTCGTCGGCGTGGACGTCGACCAGGCCAAGGTCGACCGGCTCAACGCTGGCGAATGCCCCATCTACGAGGCCGGCCTGCCCGAGCTGCTCGCCCGCCACACCGCGAGCGGGCGCCTGCGCTTCACCACCAGCATCCGCGAAGCCGCCGACTTCGCCGAGCTGCACTTCATCGGCGTCGGCACCCCCATCGACGCCGACGGCCGCTCCTACGACACCGGCCAGATCTACGGCGCCATCCGCCAACTCGCCCCCCACCTCCACCAGCCGTGCACGATCGTCGGCAAGAGCACCGTCACCGTCGGCACCACCCGACAGGTCACCGCCCTCGCCCAGCGCCTGGCGCCCGCCGGCACGGCGGTGGAGGTCGTCTGGAACCCGGAGTTCCTGCGCGAAGGCCACGCCGTCGAGGACACCCTGCGCCCGGACCGGCTCATCGCCGGCGTCACCACCGCGGAGGGCGAAAAGGCGATCCGCGCGGTGTACGCCGGGATCATCGACGCCGGGGTGCCGATCTTCGTCACCGACCCGCAGACCGCCGAGCTGGCCAAGGGCGCCGCGAACACGTTCCTCGGCCTGAAGATCTCCTACATCAACGCCGTCGCCGACATGTGCGAGGCCGCCGACGGCGACATCTCCCAGATCGTGGAGATCCTCGGCATCGACCCGCGGATCGGCAGCGGCGGCATGCGGCCCGGCATCGGCTACGGCGGCGGCTGCCTCCCCAAGGACGTCCGCGCCTTCACCGCCTCCGCGCGGCAACTCGGCGCCGACCAGGCCGCCACGCTCCTGCGCGCCGCCGAGGTGATCAACGAGAACCGCACGACCGTCGCCCTGGGCCTCGTCACCCGCGCCCTGGGCGACCGCCCCATCAAGGGCAGCAAGGCCACCGTGTGGGGCGCCGCTTTCAAGCCCGGCACCAACGACGTCCGGGAAAGCCCGGCCCTCGCTCTCGCACAGGCCCTCCAGCAGGCCGGCGCCACCGTCACGATCCACGACCCGCAGGCGGTGGCCACCGCGATGGTCCGCAACCCCGAGTTCGACTACACCGACGACCTGCCCGCGTCCCTCGAGGGAGCCGACATCGTCGTCCTGGCCACCGAGTGGCCCGAGTACCAGCAGGCCAACCCCCAGGCCCTCGCGGACCGGCCCGCCCAGCCCCTGCTCGTCGACTGCCGCACGACCCTCGACCCCGAACCCTGGCGCGCGGCCGGCTGGACCGTCCACCAGCTCGGACGACCCGGCAAGTAGGCCCCCACCCGCCACCGCACCAAGTAGGAGATGACGCACGATGCCCGACGAGGTCGTTCTCCGACGCGCCGACAGCGCCGACGCACTGCCCGCCGCCGACGTGTGGCTGCGCTCCTACGCCGCCGCTGTGCCCTCCGTGCGCTGCGCCCACACCGCGGCCGAGGTACGGGACTGGTTCACACGCGTGCTCGTGCCGCACCGCGAGACCTGGGTGGCGACCAGCGGGAGCAGCGTGGTGGGCGTCATGGTCCTCGCCGGCCAAGAGCTGAAGCAGCTCTATCTGGACCCGGCCTGGCGCGGCCGCGGGCTGGGCGACCGCTTCATGGGCCTGGCCAAGCAACGGCAGCCGGCCGGGCTGACGCTGTGGACGTTCCAGGTGAACCGTCCGGCCAGGCGCTTCTACGAGAGGCACGGCTTCGTCGAGGCCGACCGAACCGACGGCGCCCGCAACGACGAGCGGGAGCCGGACATCTGCTACGTCTGGGCACCCGCGTAGACGGTCCGAAACCGCACGCCCGCCAGACCGAACGCTGCCGGCCCGTGCCGGTCACCTGCACGTCACGGTGACCGGCACGGGCC
>NZ_JBHXFL010000028.1:0-96923 GCF_042724095.1 Streptomyces sp. NPDC127100 | reverse complement strand
CCCGTGGGACTCCGGCGCCGGGCCTCTCCTCCGCAACCCCCGTGTGCGGCGGCTGTGGGGTGCTATTCGGTCGCGATCGCGTTCAGGACGTTCATCCGGCCCGCCCGGAAGGCCGGGATCAGGGCGGCGAACAGGCCCACGAAGGCCGAGCCGATGAAGACCCCGATGATCGTCGGCCAGGGGATGTCGAGGACGTTCAGTCCCTCCAGGGCCAGCAGCTTCTGCGCCGTGGTGCCCCAGCCCATGCCCAGCCCGAGCCCCAGCAGGGCACCGAAGAGGGCGATGACCACGGACTCCATGCGGATCATCCGGCGCAGCTGGCGGCGGGAGAGGCCGATCGCCCGCATGAGGCCGATCTCGCGGGTCCGTTCGACCACCGACAGCGCCAGGGTGTTCACGACGCCCAGGACCGCGACGATGATCGCGAGGGCGAGCAGTCCGTAGACCATGTTCAGCAGCTGGCCGACCTGGTCCTTGAGCTCCTGCTTGTAGTCGGTCTGGTCCCGCACCTGGTACTGCGGGTACTGGTCCAGCGACTTCTTCAGCGCCGTGTACGCCGCGGTCTCCTGGCCGTCCTTCGCCTTGGCGAACATGATCACGTTCGGCGGGACGCGGTCGGCCGGCAGGTACTTCCGCATCGTGTCGATGCTGATGTAGCGGGCGCCCTGGTCGATGGCCACGTCGTCGCTCGTGATCGCGGCGACCTTCAGCCGGGCCGTCCCGCCGCCCTTGAAGGCGACCGAGATCGTGTCGCCGACGCGCACGCCGTGCTTCTCGGCGTAGTCGGAGCCGACCGACATGGCGTCGGCGCCGTAGGCCGCGGCCAGGTCGCCGGCGGTGGTCTCGCGGCGCACGTCCTTCGCGTACGTCGGGTCGGCGGCGGTCAGGCCGTCCTCGTCCCTCTTGCCGTCGGGCGAGGTCAGCGTGGCGTCGAGCACCTTGTAGCGGGTGACGTGCTCCAGGCCGGGCGTGTCCAGCATCTTCTTCTCGGCCTGCGGCACGATCCGCTGGTTGCCCTCGACGATGAAGTCCGCGCCGACCGTCTTGTCCAGCTCGCTCGTGGCCGAGGCGACCATCGAGGAACCGACCACCGACAGGCAGGCCACCAGGGCCAGGCCGATCATCAGGGCGGCGCCCGTGGCGCCGGTGCGGCGGGGGTTTCGCAGGGCGTTGCGCTCGGCCATGCGGCCCACCGGGCCGAAGGCCCGCAGCAGCACCGCGCTGATCACCCGCACGACCGCGCCGGCCAGCAGCGGGCCGATCACGACGAAGCCGATCAGGGTGAGGACGATGCCCACCCCCAGCATCGACGCGCCGTCGCTCGCCTTGTCCGCCGTGCCGGCCGCGTACAGGGCCGCGGCGCCGGCGCCGGTGAGGACCAGGCCGATGAGGCCGCGGATCCAGCCGGCCCTGCCGTCGGCCGGGGTGCCGGCGTCGCGCAGGGCGGCCATCGGGGAGACCTTGCCGGCGCGGCGGGCCGGCAGGTAGGCGGCCAGGACGGTGACCACGACGCCGAGGACCAGGCCGACCACGGGCGTCGCCGCCTTGACGGTCAGGTCGTCGGTGGACAGGTTCATGCCCGCCGCGGACATCAGCTTCATCAGGCCGACGGCGATCCCGACACCGGCCGCGACACCGAGCACCGAGCCGACGACGCCGAGGAGCAGCGCCTCGACCAGCACCGAGCGGTTGACCTGCCGGCGGGAGGAGCCGATGGCCCGCATCAGGCCGATCTCCCGGGTGCGCTGGGCGACCAGCATCGAGAAGGTGTTGATGATCAGGAAGATGCCGACCAGGAACGCGATCCCGGCGAAGCCGAGCATGGCGTACTTGATGACGTCCATGAACTCGCCGACGTCCGCGCGGTTCTCGTCGGCGGTCTCCTTGGCCGTCTGCACCTTGTAGGAGCCGTCCAGTGCCTTCGCGACGCTCTGCTTGAGCTGCGCGTCCGGGACGCCGGACGCGGCGGTCACGTTGATCTGGGTGAACCGGCCCTCGGCGCCGAGCAGTTCGCGCTGGGAGGTCGGGGTGTCGAAGTAGACGACGGCGGCACCGGGGTTGGTGACGGTGAAGGAGGCGATGCCGACGATGCGTGCCTTGAAGTCGCCGGTCTGCGCGATGGTGCGCAGCTCGTCACCGAGCTTCAGGTGGTGCTTGTCCGCGGTGTCGGAGTCGATCATCGCCTCGGTCGGGCCGCGCGGGGCGTGCCCGGAGGTGATCTCCATCGACCGCAGGTCGTTCTTCGTCCAGTTGCCGGCGATCGTCGGGGCGCCGCTGGTGGCGCCCACGTTGTCGTTGTCGCTGTTGACGACGGTCACGTTCATCGAGGAGACCGCGCCCTCGGCGGCCGCGACGCCCTCGACCGAGCGGACCCGCTCCAGGGTGGACGCGGGCAGCGACTCGGGCACCCCGTTCTGCGGGGTGTCCTCGGCCTTCGCGTCCTTGGGACCGACCGTCACGTCCGAGGACGTGACCGCGAACAGCTTGTCGAACGTCGTGTTCATGGTGTCCGTGAACACCAGGGTGCCGCACACGAACGCCACCGACAGCAGCACCGCCACCGCCGACAGCGCCATCCGGCCCTTGTGCGCGAAGAAGTTGCGCAGCGAGGTCTTCACGACGGTCATGACGTACGCCCCCGGGCGTCGAAGTCCTTCATGCGGTCCAGCACGGCCTCCGCGGTCGGCCGGTGCATCTCGTCGACGATCCGGCCGTCGGCGAGGTACAGCACCCGGTCCGCGTAGCTGGCGGCCACCGGGTCGTGGGTGACCATCACGATGGTCTGGCCCAGTTCGTCCACCGACCGGCGCAGGAAGCCCAGCACCTCGGCACCGGCCCGCGAGTCGAGGTTTCCGGTGGGCTCGTCCCCGAAGATGATCTCGGGCCGGGCCGCGAGGGCCCGGGCCACGGCGACGCGCTGCTGCTGGCCGCCGGAGAGCTGGGTCGGCCGGTGCTTGAGCCGGCCGGCCAGACCCACGGTCTCCACGACCCGGTCCAGCCACTCCCGGTCGGGCTTGCGGCCGGCGATGTCCATGGGCAGCGTGATGTTCTCGATGGCGTTCAGCGTCGGCAGCAGGTTGAACGCCTGGAAGATGAAGCCGATCCGGTCCCGGCGCAGCTGGGTGAGCTTCTTGTCCTTCAGGCCGGTGATCTCGGTCTCGTCCAGGTAGATCTGGCCGCCGGTGACGGTGTCGAGGCCGGCCAGGCAGTGCATCAGCGTCGACTTGCCGGAGCCCGACGGGCCCATGATCGCGGTGAACTGCCCGCGGGCGATGTCCACGTCCACGTGGTCGAGGGCGACCACCCGGGTCTCCCCGCTGCCGTAGGCCTTGACGACCTGCCGCCCCCGCGCGGCAACGGCCGTACGTCCTCCAGTGCTCCCGTGCCGGGGAATGGTTACGGCCGATGTCATGTCAAGTCTCCTATGTCGGTCATCGAGTGAGCCGTCGGTGCCCGCGGTACGCGTACCGCCGAAGTGCCGTGTGTCCGTGCCGCTGCGTCGGTGGTGCCGGGTCCGCCGCGTCCCGTGTGAGAAGTCTGGCCGGAACCAGGGGCCGGGCGCGCTGGTGCTCAGCGCACTCTTCACCTGGGGAAAACCCCACCCCCACTGCTCCGGTTCGCCGCCCCCCAGCGGCGTAGAGCCAGGTTAAGGACCCGCCGGGGCGCTTCTCGTCCTCCGCCGGTACGAACCCTCCCCGGGCCGTAGTACGGAGGTACCCCTAGGGGCTGTCCACCTGTCGGTGGAGTTCTCCTAGGGGTGGCACTCCACCCTCGGACGCACCGAGCCTCCACCCTCCCGCCGCGTGAGGCGCAAGCGGCGTGCCCGGCCCGGCAGGTTGATGTACAGGGCACGCACAGTGGCGCCGCCGGCGTTCCCGGTGCCGGGACCGTGCCGGGGCCCGGTCGCGCGGGGCCCGTTGTGCCGGTGCCCTGCGGTAGAGGCCCGACTCTGGGCCGCGCGACCGAGGTTGCGGTCTCTCCGGCATACCGACCACTCAGTCGGCCGATGAGGCACCGTCGCGCCGGACCGACGAGTAGCGTGCGTGACCCTCCACCCCCCCACCTCCCTGCGGTCCGTCCACGGACCCCAGCCGCGCAAGGAGCACCGGGATGTCCTTCGCCCCCTACCCACCACCACGGCACGGCGCGCCACCGTCGTACGAACCCGCCCCGCCCTGGCAGCCGCCCGGGCACCACGGCGACCTGCGCGCCCTGCGCGGCGCCCACCGCAGGCAGCGGCGCACGGCCACCTTCGCCGCGCTCGGCTACTTCCTGCTGTTCCTCGGCCTGTCCGCGTTCGCCCCGTCGTCCCTGACCGGCGAGGTCACCGACGGACTGCCCCTCGGCCTGCTGCTCGCCCTGCTCCAACTGCCCGTCACCTGGCTGGCGATCGTCCTGTACGAGCACACCGCGCGCCGTACCGTCGACCCGCTCGCCGACCGCGTCCGCCGGGACGGCGAGGCGAATGCCGGGCGGGGGGCGGTCCGGTGACGGGGTTCGACGACAACGCGCAGGCGATGGCCCTGGTCGCCTTCACCGCCATCGCCACGGCCACGCTGCTGCTGTGCGTGATGACCGGCCCGGACCGGGACGACCTCGACGAGTTCTACACCGGCTACGGCTCCCTGTCGCCGATGCGCAACGGCCTGGCCGTCGCGGGCGACTACATCTCCGCGGCGACCGTCCTCGGCACGAGCGGCGTGATCGCCCTGTTCGGCTACGACGGCATCGTGCTCGCCCTGAGCACCGCGCTGTCCCTGCTGCTGCTCATGTTCCTGATGGCCGAACCGCTGCGCAACGCGGGCCGGTTCACCATGGGCGACGTGCTGGCCCGCCGCACCCCGGCGCGCAGCGTGCGCGTCGCGGGCTGCGTGGTGACCATCGCCGCGCTGCTGCCGATGATGCTGGTGCAACTGGCCGGCACCGGGCAACTGCTGTCGTTCCTGCTGGGGTTCACCAGCGAGTCGGTGCAGACGGGCTGCATCGTCGGCGTGGGCGCGCTGATGATCAGCTACGCGGCGATCGGCGGGATGAAGGGCACCGCCCTCATCCAGATCCTGAAGATCGTGATGCTGCTCGGGTCGGGCGCGGTGGTCACCGTCCTGCTCCTGGACCGCTTCGACTGGAACCCGGGGGCCCTGTTCGACGCCGCCGCCCGGAACAGCGGCGCGGGCCCCGCCTTCCTGCACCCCGGCCTGGAGTACGCCACCGGGCCCCGTCCCGGGCTCGACATGGTCTCCTCCCAGCTGGCCGTGGTCCTGGGCGGCGCCTGCCTGCCGCACGTCACGATGCGCATGTACACCGCCTCCAGCGCACGCCAGGTGCGCCGGTCGATGTCCTGGGCGGTGTCGCTGGTGGCCCTGTTCGTGGTCGTCGTCACCGTCGTCGGGCTCGGCGCCACGGCGCTGGTCGGCCGCGAGACGGTCGCGCGGGTCGACCCGGCCGGCAACACCGCCTACCTGCTGGGCTCGCGGGCCGCCTTCGGCACGGACGTGACGACGGCGGAGACCCTGCTCTTCACCACCGTCAGCACCGCCCTCTTCCTCACCCTGCTCGCCTCCGTCGCCGGCATGATCCTGGCCTGCGCCAACTCCCTGGCCCACGACGTGTTCGCCACCCGCACGCGGGAGCTGTCGCCACGCCGCGAGATGACGCTGGCCCGGCTGTCCGCGCTGGCGGTGGGCGTGCCCGCGATCGTGCTCGCCACCCTGGTGCAGCACCGCAGCCTGCAGCCGCTGGCCACCCTGTCCTTCTGCCTGGGCGCGTCCGCCCTGTGCCCGGCCCTGGTCTACGGCCTCTTCTGGCGCCGCTTCACCCGTACGGGCCTGCTGTGGACGCTGATCGGGGGCACCGTCACGGTCCTGGTGCTGATGCCGGGCACCAGCCTGGTCTCCGGCACCCCGGTGGCGGCCTTCCCGGACGCCGACTTCAACTGGTTCCCGTTCACCACCACGGGGCTGGTGTCCATCCCGGCCGGCTTCGCCTTCGGCTGGCTCGGCACGGTGGCCTCCGGCCGCGGGCGAACGGACGAGCAGCGCGGACGGTACGAGGCGCTGGAGCCGGAACTCCTCGCGGGGGCGGTCCGCAGGACCGGCTGACAGGACGCCCCGGCGGGGGGCCGCGCCGCGGGAGGCGCGACGCCGCGGTGGCAGGTCGCGTCACTCCACGCCGCGGGTCGTCAGGGAGCCCAGGTGGCCGCGGCAGGAGCTGATCTGGTCCTGCATCTCGTCCCAGCGCTCCCCGTGCTCGTGCAGCACCCGCTCCGTCTCGCGGGCGATCTCCTCCGCCCGGGCCCGCGCCGTCGCGACGATCTCCGCGGCCCGGGCCCGCGCCTCCTCCTGCCGGAGCCCGGCCGACTCCTCCGCCTCGGCCAGGTCCCGCCGCGCCTCCGCCAGCGCCCGCTCGGCGCCCGCGACCAGCTCCTCGTGGTGGGCGTCCAGGGCGGCCGCCCGGCCGGTCTCCTCCCGTTCGGCCTCCGCCCAGCGCGCCGCGAACTCGCTCTCCTGCCCGGCGAGCGTCGACGAGGTCCGGCGCCGCGCCTCCCGCAGCACGAACAGCGCCTCGCCGCGCTCGGTCCGCACCTCGCGCCGGGCCGCGATCCGCACCTCGTCGGCCCGCGCACGCGCCGCCAGGACCAGCTCCCCGGCCCACTCGTCGGCCTCGGCACGCACGGCGTCGGCATACGCCCGCGCGGCGTCCCGGACCTCGGCCGCGCGGGCCCGTGCCCCGCTCACCAGTTCCTCCGCCGCGTGCCGCTCCCGCTCCCGCACGGTCTCGGCCTCCTCCTGGGCGAGCCGGAAGAGGCAGCGCGCCCGTTCGCCGAGCGCCTCGTAGTCCTGCGGCTCGAGCCCGGCCACCGTCTCCCGCAGCCGGTCCAGTTCCGTCCCCATCTCGCGGGCCAGCACCGTGAGCCGGGCGGCCCGCTCCCAGGCCGCGTCGCGCTCCCGCGAGAGGGCCGCGACACCCGCGTCGACCTGTTCGGGACGGTAGCCACGCCCCCGTACGGTCTCGAAGCCGTGCGGCGACACCGATGCGCTGCTCATGCCGGAACCCCTGTTTCGCCCGATCCACTGACAGACTTCCGCGATGTCCGGACATCTTTACGGATCAGACGTAAACACGCATAACGCGACACTCCGCGCATACCGCACGACTACGGCCGCCCGGCCCGGTCCCGGAAACGCCGACGGGCCGGGCCGGCCCCCGTGAGGGTGACCGGCCCGGCCCGTCGTTCCGCGTCAGCGGCGCCGCCTCACAGCAGCCCGTCCCACATCTGCTCCAGCAGCACCGACCACCAGCTCTCGGCCGAACCGAGCGCCGCCGGGTCGATCGAGGCCAGCTGCGCCTGGAAGTCCACCGTCCAGCGGCCGGCCTGCTCCTGGTTCAGACCGAACCTGAGCCGCCACATCCGGCCCAGCAGCGCCAGGCAGCGGGCGAACTCCGGCAGCCCGGTGTTCACGAACTGCGGCGGCACGGGCGCACCGCCCGGCCCCGCCTCCACCGGCACCGCCACGATGTGCGCCGTGCCGTACTGCACGCAGACCGCCCGGCCGAAGTCGCTGCCCACGACGAGGTACGAGCCCGCGTCCGAGGCCGGCTGCACCCCCCGCTCGGCGGCCAGTTCCGCCAGCGTCGGCACCGGACGGCCCGGCTGGGCCTGCGCCCAGAAGAACGGGCCCATGTCCATCGGCAGCCCCGCCGCCACCAGCGTGTGCGCCACGACGGGCGGCACACCCTGCCGGGACACGGCGGCCTGCTCGAACCGGAAGACGGCCGGCCCGAACGCCGCCGCGAGCTCCTGCCCGATGGCCTCCGGCGGGACCGGCGGCGCCGGCTGCACCTGCGGCAGCGGAGCCCGCACCGGCGCCGGACGCGCCGGCCCGTCGGCCACCTGGTGCAGCTCGCCCTGGTGCGCGAGCAGTTGCTGCATACCCTGCTGCCGGCTCGCGTGGTCGGTGCCGTACGGCGCGATGGACGTGATCCGCGCCTGCGGCCACTGCTCCCGGATCATCCGCGCGCAGTAGGCGCCCGGCAGCTCGCACGACTCCAGTTCGGTGTGCAGCTCGAGCACCTGGTCCGGGGGCACGTTCATGGCCCGCAGCTCGTGGAAGATCTGCCACTCCGGGTGCGGCGTGCCCGGCGCCGAACGCCGGATCAGCTGCTGCTCGGAGCCGTCCTGCGCGCGATAGCGCAGCACGGCCTGGTAGCCGGGACCGACGGTCGGCTGACCGGTCGGCGGCTGCGGACGGCCGTACGCCGGCGGCGGCACCGCACCGGGCGGCACGGATCCGGGCGGCACGGGATGCCCGGCACCGGGGACGCCCGGGGCGCCCGGAGGCTGCGGCGGGCCGGGCACACCCGGCGCGGACGGAGGCGGAGGCACGCCGGGACCGCCCACCGGGGGCGCGGCCAGCACCGTCTCCGCGTGGTGCACGGCACCACGTCCACCGCCGGACGGACCCTGCGTGCCGGACGCACCGGCCGACGCGGGCGCACCGGGAGCGGCGGGAGGCGGCGGCGTACCGGGCGCCCCACCCGCGGCCGGGACACCCGGAGCACCCGGGACGCCCGGAGCAGCGGGAGCACCCGGCGCGCCCGGAGGCTGGGGTGCCCCGCCGCCCGTCCGGCCCGGGTCGGCCAGCATCGTGGCGGCGTGGTGCACCCCGCCCGGGGGCGTCCCGCCGGGAGTGCTCGGCGGGGGCGGCGTACCCGGACCGGCCGGACCACCCGCCGCTCCGCCCGGACCTCCCTGACTTCCCGGAGCACCCGGAGCACCGGGGCCCTCGGGGCCGAGGGACGACACCATCTGCGTCGGCACGTAACCGCCCGCCGGCGCACCCGGCGGAGGCGTGCTGCCCGGCCGCGCACCCGGCACGCCCGGAGCGCCCGGCGGAGGCGGCGTGACCGAACCCGCGCCGCGTCGCGGAGGCGCCGCCTTGCTGGTCGCGGCGTCGGCGATGTCCCCGGCGTTCGGCGCGAGCGGCCGGGCCGGTGTACTCGGACCGGCCTGCGGCAGGGGCGCACCCGGCGGAGGCGTGCCCGGCACGGGAGGCGCACCCGGCGGGGGCGTACCCGGCACCGGGGGCGCGGCCGGCGGCGGCGTGCCCGCACCCGCGGGCGTCGCCGGCGTGCCCGGGGTGTCGACCGCCGGCGCGAGCGCCGTCCGCGGCAGACCGCTGCCGCCCGACATCAGCGCCGTCTTGGCGTCCGGCGCCGCCGAGGGCGGCGGAGTGTCCTCGGCACCGCTCAGCGGCGGTGCGAACACCGTCTCGGGCAGCGGCACCGAACGGTCGTCACCGGCGTCCGCGTTGGTGTCCGTACCCGCCCAGGGAGTCGCCCCGGCGGGCGCGGCCGGCGCACCGGACCGGCCGGCGCCGGCACCGGAGGCGTCACCGCCGCCAGCCCCGGCGGCGGGCCAGGCCGCGCCACCGCCCCGCGCGTCCGCGGCATCCCCGGCGGCGGAGGAAGCCGCGGCAGGAGCGGAAGGACCAGCGGGCGCGGCGGGCGCGCCCGACGGCACCCCGCCCTGCGTCCCGGGAAGCGCCGCACCTCCCCCGGTGCCGCCCTCCGCGGCACCGTCACCGGCGTCCCGCTCACCCCGCCGGTCCGGGATGCCCAGCTTGTCCGCCGCCTCCTGCAACCACTCCGGCGGACTCAGCAGGAACGACGTCTGATTCAGGTCCACCCGCGCCGCGGGAGCGGGCGCCGGCTCCTCCACCGCGTCCGGACGGCCGTACTCCTCCTCGTAGCGGCGGATCACCTCCCCCACCGCCAGCGCCGGCCACAGCGTGGCCTCACCACTGTCCCGCGCGATCACCAGCCGCTGCGCGCCCCCGTCCGAACGCGGGCCCTCCGCACGGTCCTCGGCCCACACCACGAACCCGAGACCGAACTCCCGCACCCGCACCTCGCGATGCTGGTACGCCGGCAGCTCACCGTTGATCCACTCTTCCGCGCGCTCCTGCGCCTGCGCGAACGTCACCATCGCCAGCTCACTCCCCTACCGGCGCCGAGGACGCCGACGCCACGGGCACCGCACGCGCGAAACCACCGTCCACCATCAGGTTCGCCACCGTCTCCAACTCCGGCGGCGACCCCGCCAGCCGCGACAGGAACGCGTCGAAGTCCTCACCGCACGGCAGCAGCAACCGCTCCACCCGCTCCGCCGGCGTCCACGACGGATCCACGTCCCGCGCGTCGTCGTACGAGCAGAACCACACCGAACCGATCCGGTCGCCCTTCACCTTCACCGCCAGCAGGCCGCCCTGCACGAAGGCGACCCCCAGGTAGTCCTTCGTCAGATGGTCCCGCAGGCACTTGTTGACGTAGACCAGGTCGTTGACCGCCGCCTCCTCACGCACCGTGAAGAACGGCTGGTCCACCAGCAGCCCCAGCTCCGCGTCCAGCGCCGTACCCACCGGCGCACAGCCACCCGCCGCCTTCAGGAACGACCGGTACGCGCCCGGCAGCCGGTACCCCAGGTCCTCCTCGACCCCCTGCACCTGCTGCTCCGTCACCGCCACACCCGACTTCGGCAGCCCGAAGTGCGCCGGACGCGTCTCCTGCAACGGCCGCGTCCCCCGCTTGTCCTGGTCCACCGCCGCCGTCGCGATGCCGCCGTGGTGCCGCAGCAACGCCTTCACCTCGACCGGCACCAGCTCCATGCGCCGCGTACCGACCGCGTGGTGCCACGTCCAGCCGTGCGGCGTCGCCACCGCCGGCACCGTGTCCCACAGCTCGTGCCCCGACGCCGACAACGCCGCGTTCGCCGACACGTAGTCCGTCAGCCGCAGCTCGTCGACCCCGAACCCCACCGGCGGCTCCGCGATCTCCGCGACCGCACGGGCGTACGGCGAGAAGACGGGGTAACCCCCCTCGTCCACCCGTACCCCTCTCGGGTGACGGGCCGCCCTCACCGGATCCGGGAAATGCACGACCTGCCCGGCGTAGGCCGCGTTCGGCGGCGCGATCTGCCCGAGCCGACCTGTCGTCATGGCGGTAGCCCCCTGCGGCGTCTGTCTGTCAGCACTGTCTTCCATCACCGCACGCGAACGCGGTGCCGACAGCCTATGCGGTACGCCGACACCGGTCACCGGCCCCGCACACCCACCCCCGCCCCCACCCGTGACCAGCCGTCACCCCCTCGTGACGGAACGCCCATACGTGGGCGTGTCACCCCGCCCCAGCTACCGCACACGCCACGGGATTTGGCACCCTGTGTCCTCCGGGGGGATGCCCAGGAGGGGAACATGACCATGAGTGCGACGCAGACGGAACCACACACCGGCAGCTCCGGCGACCCCAGGACCGGCGACCCCCGCATCGGCTGGAGCGCCCCCGAGACCCCCCAGGCCCCCACCCTGCGCCACCGCCGCGACGGCATACTCCCCACCGTCGCCGCCGCCCTCTCCGTCCGCGGCACCACCCTCACCGGCACCGCCACCCGCGCCGACGCGCCGCCCGCCCTGCACCACCTCGTCCAGGACTTCCTCGACACCCTCACCAGCGGACAGCGCGACCGCTTCACCGGCCGCTGCGCCGAGACCATCCTCATCTCCCGGCACCTCACCACCGCCGACTCCGCACGCAGCAAGCGCGCCGCGCGCAGGCCCATGACCAACGGCGAGGCCCGCAAGGCCCTCAAGCACGCCAAACTGACCACCCGCCGCATCCGCGAGGACGGCGACCCCCTCCACGGCAGCTTCGCCACCCCCTGCCGCGCCTGCACCGCCCTCAGCGCCCACTTCGGCGTCCGCGTCGTCGACCCCACCGCCGACGACTGACCGGCCCCGCACGCCGAACGACACCACCGACACGGACCAAGGGCAGATGCACGCCGACCGCACCTCCACCACCCGATTCCCCGTCCCCGTCGACGCCGCCCTGCGCGACGCCGGCTGGCAACCGGGACGCTGGGACATAAAGCAGGCCGAGATCTGGGCCGACACCCTGCGCGACCACACCTCGCCCGCGGGACACCGCCACCACGTCCTCCCCGCCGCCGTCGAGGCCTGGGCCGAGTTCGGCGGCCTCCACATCACCCCCACCGGCACGGGCCGCCAGATCGCCCCCGCCGCCCTCCACCTCGACCCCCTGCACGGCCTCCACATGGCCCGCACCCTCGGCGACCTCGGCCGCGCCCTCGACACCCAGGTCTGCCCCCTCGGCACCGAGACCGACACCCAGGCCCTCATCGCCATGGACACCGAAGGCCGCGTCTACGCCCTCGACCACACCGGCGACTGGTACCTCGGCCCCGACATGGACCAGGCCCTCACCGCCCTCGTCGCCGGCACCCGGCCCACCCGCCTCACCACCGGCGGCTGACCCGCCGCTACGACGCCGGAATCACCGCCGACACCCGGAAACCCCCCGCGTCCGTCGGACCCGACACGAACACGCCCCCCAGAGCGGACACCCGCTCCTTCATCCCCACCAGACCGTTGCCGCCCGACGGCAGCCGCGCCGACGACGCCGACGACACCTCCGGCGGCGGCTCGTTCTCCACCTGCATCGCGATCTCCGACACCCGGTGCGCGAGCCGCACATACGTCCTCGCGCCCGCCGCGTGCTTGTGGACGTTCGTCAGCGCCTCCTGCACCACCCGGAACGCCGTCGACTCCACCTCCGCCGCGTACGGCCGCTCCTCCCCCTCCACCGACAGCGCCACGACCATCCCCGCCGCCGTCGACTGCCCGATCAGCTCCTCCAGCTCCGCCAGACACGGACCCTCCGCGGGACGCCCACCGTCCTCCGCCGCCCGCGACGCGGCCGCCGCCGCGGCCACCCCCACCGCCGCCAGCGGCACCGCCGCCCGCTCGGCACGCCCGGCGTCCGCACCGGTACGCAGCACCCCGAGCATCTCCCGCAACTCGGTCAGCGCCTGCCGCCCCATGTCCCCCACCAGCGCGGCGTTCTTCACCGCCTTCTCCGGGTCCTTCCGGGCCACGGCCTGCAGCGCGGCGGCGTGCACCACCATCAGACTCACCCGGTGCGCGACCACGTCGTGCATCTCCCGCGCGATCCGCGTCCGCTCCTCGCCCCGCGCCCACTGCGCACGCTCCTCCGCCCGCTCCGCGAGCAGCTGCAACTCCCGCTCCAGGCTGTCCGCCCGCTCCCGCAGGCTCTCCATCAGCCGCCGCCGCGCCCCCACGTACAGGCCCAGCAGCACCGGAGGGGCGGTCACCCCCAGGGACGTGGCGATCGACGCGAACGGAATGAACCAGTCGCCGATGTCCAGGTCCTCGTGCGCCATGTCCTGCCGCACCCGCACGAACGTGACGATCAACGTACCGAGCAGCGACATACCGGCCAGCGACCCGATGATCCGCCGCGGCATCTCGGACGCGGCCAGCGTGTACAGGCCGACGACGGCCATCAGGAAACCCATCTGCGCCGGCGTGATGGCGATCGCCACCAGCACCACCGCGACGGGCCACTTCCGCCGCACCACCAGCATCGAACCCGCCAGCACCCCGAAGACGACCCCCGCCGCCCACGGGATCCCGGCGTCCCGCGCGAACGGAACCCCCTCCGCCGCGCACTCCAGCGCGGACACGGCACCGAGACTCACATCGAGTACCGCACCGCGCCGCCTGTCCCACCACCAAGGCCCACCCCGGGCCGGTACGTGGTCTTCCCCCGTCGTGGTCATGCCCTCCACCCTACGGGCGCGGACCGACCGCTTTCCGGTGACTTTCCCCGGGCGATACGACGCGATATCCCTCGAACTGGTGAACCCTCCACCGCTCAGCACCGGAGCCGTACATTCCGGCCGGACGGTATGCCCATGGCACTTTCACGGAACAAGTACGCGGACTTCGAGGGCTTGCGGGAACGGGCGGTGGCGTTGCGGCGCGAGGGACTGAGCCGACGCCAGATCCGGGACCGGCTGCACGTCGACAACAACGACATCCTCAACCGCCTCCTGGAGGGCGAGCCGCCTCCGGAATGGACGAAGCGCCCGAACGCGAAGGACGACCTGCGGGACCGAGCACGAGAGCTCCGGCTGCAGGGATGGACGTACGACCGGATCCAGGTCGAGCTGGGCTGCGCCAAGAGCTCGATCTCGCTCTGGGTACGGGACCTGCCGAAGCCGGAGCGGCGGACACCGTCGGAGCAAGCGAGGCTGGCCGCCCGGAAGCGTTGGGAGCACGAGTTGGCGATCCGGGACCAGGAACGACAGCAGACCAAGACCGAGGCGGAACAGCAGATCGGAGAGATGTCGAACCGCGACCTGTTCATGGCGGGCGTCGCCCTTTACTGGGCCGAGGGCGCCAAGGACAAGCCTTATGCCCGACGGGAGCACGTCATCTTCGTCAACAGCGACCCCGGAGTGATCCAGCTCTACCTGGCCTGGTTGAGTCTGCTCGGCGTCGAACGCGAACGCCTGCAGTACCGGGTGATGATCCACATGACGGCTGACGTAGAGGGCGCCAAGCACTACTGGGCCCATCTGGTCGGCGTCGACATCTCCAAGTTCCAGAAGACGACGATCAAGAAGCACAACCCGAAAACGGTACGCAAAAACGTTGGCGACAGCTACCGAGGTTGCCTGGTGATCCGTGTGTCTCAGGGAGCTGAGCTGTACCGGCAGATCGAAGGCTGGTGGAGCGGGATGGTGGCCCAAGCCCCAACACGTCTCAGGTATGGTCTGACGCAGCCATCCGCCATGGGGTAACTGGTAGCCCGCGGGCCTTTGAAGCCCTGTAGTGCTGGTTCGAATCCAGCTGGCGGAGCTGCAAGGTTCGGGCCCTGACCGTCGGCGAAAGCCGGCGTCAGGGCCCGCAGTCATGTCTGCTGCAAACCACCCCGGTATCCTGCGGATGTCCACCCCCACCCCCTCAAAGCCGAAGGGCATCCCGTGAGCGCCATTCGCCCGGCAGCCGTCGTCGTTCTCGCAGCGGGTGAGGGCACCCGTATGAAGTCGGCCACACCCAAGGTCCTGCACGAGCTGTGCGGACGTTCCCTCGTCGGCCACGTGCTCGCCTCCGCCGGTGAGCTGGAGCCCGAGAACCTGGTCGTCGTCGTGGGCCACGCCCGCGAGAAGGTCACCGCGCACCTCGCCGAGGTCGCCCCCGACGTGCGCACCGCCGTGCAGGAGCAGCAGAACGGCACCGGGCACGCCGTCCGCATGGGTCTGGAGGCCCTGGGCGGCGCCGTGGACGGCACCGTCGTGGTCGTCTGCGGTGACACCCCCCTGCTGACCGGCGAGACGCTGCGGGCCCTCGCCGCCACCCACTCCGCCGACGGCAACGCGGTCACCGTGCTGACGGCCGAGGTGCCGGACGCGACGGGGTACGGCCGGATCGTGCGGGACGGGGCCTCGGGTGCCGTCACCGCGATCGTGGAGCACAAGGACGCCTCCGAGTCGCAGCGGGCGATCCGCGAGATCAACTCGGGTGTCTTCGCCTTCGACGGGCAGCTGCTCGCGGACGCGCTCGGGAAGGTGCGGACGGACAACAGCCAGGGCGAGGAGTACCTGACCGACGTCCTCGGCATCCTGCGCGAGGCCGGGCACCGCGTCGGTGCCTCGGTGGCCGGGGACCACCGGGAGATCGCGGGGATCAACAACCGCGTGCAGCTGGCCGAGGCCCGCCGGATCCTCAACGACCGGCTGCTGACGCGCGCCATGCTGGCCGGTGTGACGGTGGTCGATCCGGCCACGACGTGGGTGGACGTGACGGTGACGTTCGAGCAGGACGTGATCGTGCACCCGGGTACGCAGCTCCAGGGGTCCACGCACCTGGCCGAGGGGTCCGAGGTCGGGCCGCACTCCCGGCTCACGGACACGCGCGTGGGCGCGGGCGCGCGGGTGGACAACACGGTGTCCCTGGGCGCCGTGGTGGGCCCGGAGGCGACGGTGGGCCCGTACGCGTACCTGCGGCCCGGTACCCGGCTCGGGGCGAAGGCGAAGGTCGGCACGTACGTCGAGACGAAGAACGCGTCGATCGGCGAGGGGACGAAGGTCCCGCACCTGTCCTACGTGGGTGACGCGACGATCGGTGAGTACACCAACATCGGTGCCGCGAGCGTGTTCGTGAACTACGACGGGGAGAGCAAGCACCACACGACGGTGGGTTCGCACTGCAAGACGGGTTCGGACAACATGTTTGTGGCTCCTGTCACGGTCGGGGACGGTGCCTACACCGCCGCCGGCTCGGTGATCACGAAGGATGTGCCGCCCGGTTCGCTGGCCGTGGCCCGCGGCCAGCAGCGGAATATCGAGGGTTGGGTGGCCCGTAAGCGTCCGGGGAGCGCGGCGGCGAAGGCGGCCGAGGCGGTGTCCCGGGAGACCGGTGGCGAAGGCTGACCGGAAACCGGCGCGTCGAACACGGCGTACCGTGATAAGTGCACATCCGCACCCCACCAGCTGAGACGCCTCCGGCACCCAGCCGGACGAGCCCATGAGGCTCAGCTGCGAAACCTCTGAGGAGAAAGTGCTGTGACCGGGATCAAGACGACCGGCGTGAAGAAGATGATGTTCTTCTCCGGCCGCGCCCACCCCGAGCTTGCCGAGGAGATCGCCCACGAGCTGGGTGTCGGGGTCGTCCCGACGAAGGCCTTCGACTTCGCGAACGGTGAGATCTACGTCCGTTACCAGGAGTCGGCGCGTGGTGCGGACTGCTTTCTGATCCAGAGCCACACGGCTCCGATCAACAAGTGGGTCATGGAGCAGCTGATCATGATCGACGCGTTGAAGCGCGCGTCGGCCCGCTCCATCACCGTCATCGTGCCGTTCTACGGTTACGCGCGGCAGGACAAGAAGCACCGGGGACGTGAACCGATCTCGGCGCGTCTGATCGCGGACCTGATGAAGACCGCGGGTGCGGACCGGATCCTGGCGGTGGACCTGCACACGGACCAGATCCAGGGTTTCTTCGACGGCCCGGTGGACCACCTGTTCGCGCTGCCGCTGCTGGCGGACTACGTGGGTGCGAAGGTGGACCGTTCGAAGCTGACGGTGGTGTCTCCGGACGCGGGCCGGGTGCGGGTGGCGGACCGTTGGTGCGACCGTCTGGGCGCGCCGCTGGCGATCGTGCACAAGCGGCGCGACAAGGACGTGGCGAACCAGGTCACGGTGCACGAGGTCGTGGGTGACGTGAAGGGCCGTATCTGCGTCCTGGTCGACGACATGATCGACACCGGTGGCACGATCTGCGCTGCGGCGGACGCGCTGTTCGCGCACGGTGCGGAGGACGTCATCGTGACGGCGACGCACGGTGTGCTGTCGGGTCCGGCGGCGGACCGGCTGAAGAACTCGAAGGTGAGCGAGTTCGTGTTCACGAACACGCTGCCGACGCCGAACGAGCTGGAGCTGGACAAGATCACGGTGCTGTCGATCGCGCCGACGATCGCGCGTGCGGTGCGTGAGGTGTTCGAGGACGGTTCGGTGACGAGCCTGTTCGACGAGCAGTAAGGGTTCGCCTGGTCCCTCCGCTGCCCGCTCCGGGACCGCTGTAGATCGTTTTGGGTACGGCCTTCCTCTCCGAGTAGACTGCTGAAGTTGCTCGGCGAGGGAGGCCGTACTCGTGTCCGCGGGTGTGGCTGTCCGTTATCGACGCGCTCTTCGTAGCAGGCCGTTCGTGGCCGGGTGACCACGTCCGTCTCTACCTCTACGAGGAGTGATCATGTCCGAGGTGAAGCTCACCGCCGAGACCCGCAGCGAGTTCGGCAAGGGTGCCGCGCGTCGCATCCGCCGTGACAACAAGGTCCCGGGTGTTCTGTACGGCCACGGTTCCGACCCGATCCACCTGACCCTTCCGGGCCACGAGCTGCTGCTGGCGCTGCGTACGCCGAACGTGCTGATCGCGCTGGACATCGACGGCAAGACCGACGAGCTGGCGATCCCGAAGTCGGTGCAGCGCGACCCGATCAAGGGCTTCCTGGAGCACGTCGACCTGCAGCTGGTGAAGCGCGGCGAGACCGTGACCGTCGAGGTCCCGGTGCAGGCCGAGGGCGAGCTGGCCCCGGGTGGTTACCTGCTGGAGCACGTCCTGGCCGCGCTGCCGGTCGAGGCCGAGGCCACGCACATCCCGGAGCAGGTCACCGTGTCGGTCGAGGGTCTGGAGGCCGGTGCCTCGATCCTGGCCAAGGACGTCAAGCTGCCCTCCGGTGCCAAGCTGGCCGTCGAGGAGGACGCCGTCGTGCTGCAGGTCCTGGCCGCTCAGGCCGAGGAGCCCGCTGCCGAGGGCGAGGGTGAGGGCGAGGCGGCCGCCGAGGCCTGATCCTCTCCCGGTCATCGTTTGGTCGGCCGCTGTTCCCGTGCGGGGCAGCGGCCGACGTGCATGTGTGGACGGACGGGCAGGTAAGGAGACATGGACGTGACGACGGACGCGAGTGCGCCCTGGCTGGTGGCCGGTCTCGGCAATCCGGGCCCCGAGTACGCCGCGAACCGGCACAACGTCGGTTTCATGGTGGTGGATCTGCTGGCGGAGCGCATCGGGGCGCGGTTCAAGCGGCACGGCAAGGCGCAGGCGCAGGTGGTGGAGGGGCGGATCGGGCCTCCGGGACCGGCCAACCGGCGGGTGATCCTGGCGAAGCCGATGTCGTTCATGAACGTGTCGGGTGGGCCGGTGACGGTGCTGCGGGACTTCTACAAGGTGCCGGTCGGCAACATCGTGGCGGTGCACGACGAGCTGGACATCGACTACGGCGTGCTGCGGCTGAAGCTGGGGGGCGGCGACAACGGGCACAACGGGCTGAAGTCGATCACGAAGTCGCTGGGGGCGGACTACCACCGGGTGCGGTTCGGGATCGGCCGGCCCCCGGGGCGGATGCCGGTGGCGGACTTCGTGCTGAAGGACTTCTCGTCGGCGGAGCGCAAGGAGCTGGACTACTTCGTGGACCGTGCGGCGGACGCGGTGGAGTGTCTGGTGATCGAGGGGCTGGAGCGTGCGCAGGGCACGTACAACTCCTGACTTGTCCGTGCTTGCCGCCCGGGTGAGTTGACCGACCGCATAGGTATGGCCAATGATCCCGGCCATGCCTGCCTCAGCCGTCGCCGCCGCCCGTCCCCGCCGGGCCTCGCGCGCCTCGCGTGCCGCGCTGCGGTTCGGCCGGGTCGCGGCGATGGGCACGGTCGCGGCGTTGATCCTGATCGCCGGGGTGTGGGCGTCGTGGGGGACGGCGCAGCACGTGATGCTGACCAAGGGGCGCGAGCAGGGCACGGTCGAGGTGACGCGGTGCGGGGACGGTGCGTGCAGCGGGCCCTACGCGCCGGTGTCGGCGGGTTCGCGGGCGCGGGTGAGTGTCGTGCTCGAGGACTCGGTGGCCGTGTCGGAGGGGCGTACGTACTCGGTGGTGGTGAAGCCGGGCAGTGACGACGCGGTGCGCTCGGGTCCGGCCGGGGTGCTGTACGCGTGGGTGCCGCTGGGCGGTGCGCTGCTGCTGGCGTCGGTCGTCGTGGCGGGCGGGCTGCGGCGGACCCGGGCGGCGTGGGTGCTGGCCGGGTCGGGGGTGGGGTTGCTGACCGCGGCGTTCCTCGCGGTGTGACGTGGATACGGCGGTGCCCCCGCGCTCGTGGTGAGCGCGGGGGCACCGTCGTGTCCGGGGTGGCGGGGCGTCAGCCGGTGTTGCGCAGGCCGGCGGCGACGCCGTTGACGGTGAGCAGCAGGGCGCGGGCCAGCAGCGGGTCGGCTTCCTCGCCGGCGGCGGCCGCCTCGCGCTGGCGGCCGAGGAGGGCCACCTGGAGGTAGGAGATCGGGTCCAGGTAGGCGTCGCGGATGGCGAACGTCTGCTTCAGGACGGGGTCGGCGTCGAGCAGTTCGTCCTCACCGGTGACGTTGAGGACCTCGGCGACGGTCAGCTCGTGTTCGGCCTTGATGGCGTCGAAGACGTGCTTGAGCTCGTCGGGGACGAGGGTGTCGACGTAGTGCTGGGCGATGCGCAGGTCGGTCTTGGCGAGGGTCATCTCGACGTTGGAGATGAAGTTGCGGAAGAAGTGCCACTGCTGGTGCATCTCCGCCAGGACGCTGTCCAGGCCGGCCTCGCGCAGGGCCTTGAGACCGGAGCCGACTCCGTACCAGCCGGGGACGATCTGCCGGGACTGGGTCCAGCCGAACACCCAGGGGATGGCGCGCAGTCCGTCGAGCGAGACGCCCGAGCCGGGGCGGCGGGAGGGCCGGGAGCCCAGGTGCAGGTCGGCGAGCTGGTCGACCGGCGTGGAGGCCAGGAAGTACGTCGGCAGGTCGGGGTCCTCGACCAGCTTGCGGTAGGCCTGGTGGGCGGCCTCGGAGACGACGTCCATGGCGGCGTCCCAGCGGGCGAGGGCCTCGTCGGACTGGCGGGGGGCGGTGTGCAGCGCGGATGCCTGGAGGGTGGCGGCGACCGTCAGTTCCAGGTTCTCGCGGGCCAGCGCCGGGATCAGGTACTTGTCGGAGATGACCTCGCCCTGCTCGGTCACCTTGATCTCGCCCTCCAGGGTGCCCCAGGGCTGGGCGAGGATGGCGTCGTGGGTGGGGCCGCCGCCGCGGCCGACGGTGCCGCCGCGGCCGTGGAACAGCCGGAGCCGCACTCCGTACCGGTGGGCGACGTCGCGCAGGCGGCGCTGGGCGCGGTGGATCTCCCACTGCGAGGTGGTGATGCCGCCGAACTTGGAGGAGTCGGAGTAGCCGAGCATGACCTCCTGGACGTCGCCGCGCAGGGCGACGAGGCGCCGGTAGGAGGGGTCGGCGAGGAGGTCCTCGAGGATGGTGTCGGCGGCCTTGAGCTCGTCGGTGGTCTCCAGGAGCGGCACGATGCCGATCTTCGCCCAGCCGGCGTGCAGGTCGACGAGGCCGGCCTCCCGGGCCAGCACCGCCGCGGCGAAGACGTCGTCGGCGCCCTGGCACATGGAGATGATGTAGGACTCGACGACCTCGGGGCCGAAGACCTCCAGGGCGCGCCGGACGGTCTGGAAGACGCCGAGGGTCTTCTCGCCGGCCGCGTCCACCGGGGCGGGCGTCGGGGCCAGCGGCCTGCGGGAGCGCAGCTCCTTGGCGAGGAGCTTGGTGCGGTACTCGCGGGGCATGTCGGCGTAGCGCCAGGACTCCTCGCCGAGGCGGTCGAAGAGCTGGCCGAGGGCGTGGTGGTGGGCGTCGGCGTGTTCGCGGACGTCCATGGTGGCGAGCTGGAGGCCGAAGGCGGCGAGGGTGCGGATGGTGCGGGCGAGCCGGCCGTCGGCGAAGAGGCCGCCGCGGTGCTCGCGCAGGGAGGTCTGGAGGATCCGCAGGTCGGCGATGAGTTCGGCGGTGCCGAGGTAGTCGTGGCCGTCCTCGTGGGGGGTGCCCTTGGCGAGGCGCTGCTTGGTGTTCTCCAGCTTCTGCCGGATGCAGGTGGCCTTGAGCCGGTAGGGCTCCTCGGCGTTGAGGCGCTTGTAGCGGGGGCTGATCTCGGGGAGCCGGTCGAGGTCGGCCTGGAGCGAGGTGAGGAGCTCCTCCGTCGCGCCGGTGTAGCGGATGGAGTTGGACAGGAAGCCGCGCAGCTCGTCGATCATCTCCAGGGCGTCGTTGATGCCGTGCTCGTGCTGGAGGATGAGGACGTCCCAGGTGACCTGGGGCGTGACGTTGGGGTTGCCGTCGCGGTCGCCGCCGATCCAGGTGCCGAAGGTGAGGGGGCGGGTGTCGTCGGGGAGCTTGACGCCGGCGCGCTCGAGTTCGGCCGTCAGGTCCTCGAGGACGTCGCCGACGGCGCCGGCGTGGAGTTCGTCGAGGTAGTAGATGGCGTTGCGGGCCTCGTCGGCGGGTTCGGGGCGCACGACGCGGAGTTCGTCGGTCTGCCAGACGAGGTCGATGTTCTCGGCGAGGCGGGTGTCGAGGCGGCGCCGGTCGGACTCGATGACGGGGGTGTCGAGGAGGGCGGCGATGCGGCGCAGCTTGTTGAGGACCGAGCGGCGGGCGGCCTCGGTGGGGTGCGCGGTGAAGACGGGGCGCACGTTGAGGTTGCGGACCGTCTCGCGCAGGTGCTCGGGGTCGGCGTCCTTGAGGCGGTCGGCCGTGCGGGCGAGCAGTCCGCCCTCGGCGGAGCGCCGGGCGCGCAGTTCGCGGCCGCGGTGGACCTGCTCGGTGACGTTGGCGAGGTGGAAGTAGGTGGAGAAGGCGCGGACCAGCTTGGCCGCGGTCTGCAGTTCGGTGCCGCGCAGCAGTTCCGCGGCGGCCTCGCCGTCCTCTCGGGTGAGTCGGCGTACCTTCTCGACGAGGTCCAGCAGCTCGGGGCCCTCCTGCCGGACGAGGGTCTCCCCGAGGAGGTCGCCCAGTCGGCGGATGTCGGCCCGCAGTTCGGCGCTGGTGGTCGCCTGGGACACAGTCTGGTCGTCGGCACTGCTCACAGGTGCGGCTCCTTGCAGTGTTGAAGCTCGTCTGGGAGGGAACCCGGACGGCGTCTCGCGCGGCGGGCGCCGCTTACGGGGCTGGACGTCCGGGAAGAAATCTGAGCGGACCGCGCTGTCCGACCGCTCTCCAGGATAGGTGTCGACCGGGACGCGCAGGCTCTCGGGCTCTTGCCGCGGGACGACGCACTGCCATACTTACGTCGCTGTATGTTACGGAACCGTAGGAAACGTGCGTGGTTTCCGCGGTGGGTTTCCGCAGCCCGGCACCGGCCACAACCCTCGACCCCCCAAGGACGCGCATGACCACGAGCTCCGATGTGATCCCAGACGCTCCGAAGGCCCCCGACGACGAGTCCGCGGACTCCGCCACGCTGGGCGGTGAGCAGAAGCGGTCGATCGAGCAGATCACCCTGCTGCTGTTCATCGCCGTCCCCTTCCTCGCGCTGGTGGCGGCGGTGCCGCTGGCATGGGGGTGGGGGGTGAGCTGGCTGGACCTGGGCCTGCTGGTCTTCTTCTACTACCTGGGCTGCCACGGCATCACGATCGGTTTCCACCGTCACTTCACCCACGGCTCCTTCAAGGCGAAGCGGCCGTTGAAGATCGCGCTGGCGATCGCGGGCTCGATGGCGGTGGAGGGCCCGCTGGTCCGCTGGGTCGCGGACCACCGCAAGCACCACAAGTTCTCCGACGCCGAGGGCGACCCGCACTCGCCGTGGCGGTACGGCGAGACGGTCCCGGCCCTGATCAAGGGCCTGTGGTGGGCGCACATCGCGTGGATGTTCGACGAGGAGCAGACCCCGCAGGACAAGTACGCGCCGGATCTGATCAAGGACCCGGCGCTGCGGGCGATCTCCCGCCAGTTCGTGCTGTGGACGGTGGTGTCGCTGGCCCTGCCGGCGGTGATCGGCGGGCTGGTCACGATGTCGTGGTGGGGTGCGTTCACCGGGTTCTTCTGGGGGTCACTCGTCCGGGTGGCGTTGCTGCATCACGTCACGTGGTCGATCAACTCGATCTGCCACGCGGTCGGCAAGCGCCCGTTCAAGTCCCGGGACCGGTCGGGCAACGTGTGGTGGCTGGCGGTCCTGTCCTGCGGTGAGTCCTGGCACAACCTGCACCACGCCGACCCGACGTCGGCGCGGCACGGTGTGATGCGCGGCCAGCTCGACTCGAGCGCCCGCCTGATCCGCTGGTTCGAGCGGCTGGGCTGGGCGTACGACGTGCGGTGGCCGTCACGCTCCCGTATCGATTCGCGCCGCAACACGGACCATGGCGGCTCCCGCCGCCGGAAGGAAACCGTCGAGGCGGCATGATGGTCGCCGTGGCGACCGACTCCAGCACTCCCAGCAATGACAAGCCGCGGCGTGCGCGCCGCACCCGGATGACCGGTGCCGAGCGTCGCCAGCAGCTGCTGGAGATCGGTCGCACCCTCTTCGCCGCGAAGGGCTTCGAGGGCACGTCGGTGGAGGAGATCGCGGCGAAGGCCGGGGTGTCCAAGCCCGTGGTGTACGAGCACTTCGGCGGCAAGGAGGGCCTGTACGCGGTGGTGGTGGACCGCGAGATGCGGCGGCTGCTGGACATGGTGACCAGCTCCCTGACCGCCGGCCACCCGCGTGAGCTGTGCGAGCAGGCGGCGTTCGCGCTCCTGGACTACATCGAGGAGTACACGGACGGCTTCCGCATCCTGGTGCGCGACTCCCCCATCCCGCAGTCGACGGGCACCTTCGCCTCGCTGATCTCCGACATCGCCACCCAGGTGGAGGACATCCTGGGCCGCGAGTTCAAGAGCCGCGGTTTCGACGCCAAGCTGGCCCCGCTGTACGCGCAGGCGCTGGTCGGGATGGTGGCGCTGACCGGCCAGTGGTGGCTGGACGTGCGCCGTCCGAAGAAGGCCGAGGTGGCGGCGCACCTGGTGAACCTGGCGTGGCACGGCCTGGACGGCCTGGAGCCGAGGCCGCGGCTGATCGGTCACCGCAAGAGCTGAACTCACCGCACACAAGATTAATGTCGTGTCATCCTTCCTCGTGACCCACCTGGGCCGTATCCCCTGAGTCACCCCTCCTTCCGGGCGACGGCGAAGACGCGGCGGAAGGGGAACGGGGTGCCGTGCGGGCCCGGCGGGTAGGCCTCGCGCAGGGCCGTGCGGTACTCCTCGGTGAACGCGTCCCGGGCCTCCGGGTCGTCGTCGAGCGCGGTGAGGACGGGGCGCAGTCCGGTGCCCCTGACCCAGTCGAGGACGGGGTCGTCCCCGGTCAGCAGGTGCAGGTACGTCGTCTCCCAGACGTCCGCCGTGCAGCCGAGGGCGGTCAGCCGCTCCAGGTAGGCCTCGGGGGTGTGGACGGCGTCGCCGTGCCGCAGGGTGCCGGCGAGGCGGTCCCGCCAGCGCGGGGAGCCGGCGATGTCGCGCATCAGCCGGTGGCTGGGGGCGTCGAAGTTGCCGGGGACCTGGAAGGCGAAGGTGCCGCCGGGGCGCAGGGCGGCGATCCAGTCGGCGAAGCGCTCGGCGTGGCCGGGGACCCACTGGAGGGTGGCGTTGCTGATGATCAGGTCGTGCGGTCCGGCCGGGGTCCAGGTGCGGGCGTCGGCGCGGGCGAAGTCGAGGCGGCCGCCGCCCGGGGTGGGACCGGCGTGTTCGCCGGCCCGCGCGAGCATCTCGGCGGAGTCGTCGTAGCCGGTGATGCGGGCGGTGGGCCAGCGGTCCGCGAGCAGGGTGGTGACGTTGCCGGGGCCGCAGCCGAGGTCGGCGACGCGGGGTGGCGCGGTGGGGAGGCCGGGGACGCGCGCGAGGAGGTCGGCGAACGGCCGGGCACGGTGACCGGCGTGGCGCAGGTACTGGGCGGGGTCCCAGGCCGGGGTGGTGGCGGACATGGTGCCTCCGGGTGGCGGCCGGGCGGGTCGGGTACCCAGCGTCACCGGATATTTATCTCGATGTCAAGATGGTTGACCTCAAGAGACTTCACATCGACACAACCACTACACTGATCGTCATGGAGGACGAGGTCGATCGGCTGGTCGCAGCATGGCGCCGGGAGCGCCCGGACCTCGACGTGGAACCGCTCGAGGTGCTGAGCCGGGTGAGCAGGCTCGCCCGGCACCTGGACCGCGCGCGCCGGCTGGCCTTCTCGGAACACCAGCTGGAGCCGTGGGAGTTCGACGTCCTGACTGCGCTGCGCCGGGCGGGCACCCCGTACCAGCTCTCGCCGGGCCAACTGCTCACCCAGACCCTGGTCACCTCCGGCACGATGACCAACCGCATCGACCGCCTCGCCAAGAAGGGCCTGGTGGAACGCCTGCCCGACCCCAGCGACCGGCGCGGGGTGCTGGTCCGGCTCACGGACGAGGGCCGGGACCGCGCCGACCAGGCGCTCGCCGGGCTCCTGGAGCAGGAGCGCGCGATCCTGGGCGAGCTCTCCCGGGCCCAGCGCAGTGAACTGGCCGCGCTGCTACGCCAGTTGACCGCCCCGTTCGACAACATTCCCGGTTGAGGGCCTCCCGGGCGGACCGGACCGCAGACGCGGGGGCTGATACGCACATCCGCGTCGTCGATCAGGCGCTGTTGCTCTCCTCCGACCCGATCCGCCCGGGAGGCCCCAGGTCCACCGGGCCCACCCCGGCCCGGCGCGCCAGCGCGACGGCGGCGAGGGTGGAGTGGACGCCCAGCTTGCCCAGCACGTTCTGCATGTGGGTCCGCACCGTGTGCGGGGAGAGGTAGAGCCGCTCGGCGACGGCCTTGCGGCCGAGTCCCGCGACCATGCAGCGCAGCACCTCCCGCTCGCGCGGGGTCAGCGACTCCACCAGCCGTTCGCTCTCGGTGCGGTGCTTGCGTGCGGCGGTCAGCTCGCGCAGGACGCCGGTGAGCAGCGCGGGCGGCAGATGCGTCTCGTCGCGCAGCACCCCCCGGATCACGCTGAGCAGCCGCGACAGGGAGCAGTCCTTGGCCACCCACCCGCAGGCACCGGCCGCCAGCGCCAGGGCCGCGCGGCGGGGGTCGTCCTTCCCGGCGAGGACGACGATCCGCACGCCGGGCTGCGCCGACCGCACCCCGGCGACCAGCGAGATGCCGTCCACCAGCCCCTCCTCGTTGCCCTCCCGCACCGGCACGGCCGGCCGGGCGCCGGGCACCCGGCCCCCCAGGTCGGCGTCGACGAGCAGCACGTCGAACCGCCGCCCCTCGGCCGCGGCGCGCTCCAGGCAGCGCAGCGCGGCCGGACCGCTGCCGGCCGCGGAGACGTCGACGTCCGGCTCGGCGGCCAGGGCGGCGGCGAGCGACTCGGCGAAGATGCGGTGGTCGTCGACGACCAGGACTCGGATACGAACCACGGAACCCCCTTCCCCAGGCTCCCGCGGAGCAGGGGATACGTCGCATGAGGCGACACCTGCGCGGGCACGGAGCCCTAAGCCCCTGTGCCCGCCTTCGCGTTCGGTACCGGGGACGGGTCGCCGCGGCCGCACGACCGCCGCCGTGCGGTAACCGATACCCCCGTCCCGGGTCCCGTACCCGGCTGTCCCGCCCCCTGATCGGCACCGGCCCCCACCGGCGCTGTGCATCAGAGTACGGGCGGGCGCCGGGAGCGGAAGGCTATTTGCAGAACTGACAGGCCCGCGCGTTTATGGTGAGCCGCATGTTTCGTCTTGTGACAGAAGTAGACAAAGCACGGCGCGATCTGCTGCGCACCCGCCTGCGGGAGACGAACACGGCCGCCTCCCCGATCCTGCGTACGCTGCGCGGCACCCCTCACGAACGCGAATTCCCCCTGCACGTCTGGGTGCTGGACGCCGACGGCGGCCTCGCGGGCGGTCTCGTCGGGCACACCTGGGCGACCTGGCTCCACGTGACCTACCTGTGGGTGGACGACCGGTGCCGGGGGGCGGGGCTGGGCGCCGCACTGCTGGCCGAGGCGGAGCGCGCGGCCCGCGACGAACGCGGCTGCGCGGCGGCGCGCGTGGAGACCTGGGACTTCCAGGCGCCGGACTTCTACCGCGGGCGGGGCTACGAGGTGGTGTGCGTGATCCCCGACTATCCGCCGGGGATCACCGAGTACACCCTGGTCAAGCGGCTGGGCTGAGCCGCCGCGCGCCCGCCGCGGGCACCGCCTCGAACACCCGGGGGGTGGTGAAGCCGGCCGCGGCGAACGCCTCCTCGACCGCCTTGGTGACGCCGTCGACGTCCGCCGCCTCCACCAGCACGATGGCCGAGCCGCCGAAGCCGCCGCCGGTCATCCGCGCGCCCAGGGCACCGGCCTCCAGCGCGGTGTCGACGACCAGGTCCAGCTCCGGGCAGGAGATGCGGAAGTCGTCCCGCAGGGAGGCGTGGCCCTCGACGAGGACCGGGCCGATGGCGCGGGTGTCGCCGGACTCCAGCAGCGCCACCACCCGCTCCACTCGCTCGTCCTCCGTGACGACGTGCCGGACCAGGCGGCGGACCTCCTCGTCGTCGCCCAGCCGCTCGAGTGCCGCGTCCAGCTCCCCGTAGGGCACGTCCCGCAGCGCGTCGACGCCCAGCAGGGCGGCGCCCTTCTCGCAGCCGGCCCGGCGCTTGCCGTACTCGCCCTCGCTGTGGGAGTGCTTGACCTGCGTGTCGACGACCAGCAGGCGCATGCCCTCGGCGGCCAGGTCGAAGGGGATCTGGCGTTGGGAGAGGTCGCGGGTGTCCAGGAAAAGCGCGTGGCCGGCCTCGCAGCAGGCGGACGCCGTCTGGTCCATGATGCCGACCGGCGCGCCGACGTAGACGTTCTCGGCGCGCTGGCACAGGCGGGCGAGCTGCCAGCCGCGCAGGCCGAGGGAGTACAGGTCGTTCATGGCCAGGGCGACGACGACCTCCAGGGCCGCCGACGAGGACAGGCCCGCGCCCGACGGGACGGTCGAGGCCAGGTGGATGTCGGCGCCGGTGATCTCGTGCCCGGCCTCGCGCAGCGCCCACACGACGCCCGACGGGTACGCCGTCCAGGACCTGTCCGCCTCGGGGGTCAGGTCGGCGACGCGCAGCTCGACGGGGTCGGCGCCGATGTCCGCCGAGTGCAGGCGCAGGACGCCGTCGTCGCGCCGGGAGACCGCGGCGACCGCGGTGTGCGGCAGGGCGAACGGCATGACGAAGCCGTCGTTGTAGTCGGTGTGCTCGCCGATGAGGTTGACCCGGCCCGGCGCCGCCCACACCCCCTGCGGCCGCTCCCCGTACAGCTCGCGGAACCGCTCACCGACCGTCCGCGCGACAGCCTCGCTCATGTCCTGACCCCTCGCCCTTTCCGCACTTCTCCACGTACCGCAGGTCTACTTCGCGTGCCGCTGCGCGAACTCCCACGCGTCGGCGACGATCCCCGCGAGGTCCGCGCGGGACGGGTTCCAGCCCAGCTTCTCGCGGGCGGTGCCGGCCGACGCCACCAGGGTGGCCGGGTCGCCGCCCCGGCGCGGGGCCACCACCTCGGGGATCGGGTGGCCCGTCACCCGGCGGACGGTCTCTACGACCTCGCGGACCGAGAAGCCGTTGCCGTTGCCCAGGTTGCAGATGAGGTGCTCGCCGGGGACGGCCGCGTCCAGGGCGAGCAGGTGGGCCTCGGCCAGGTCGGCGACGTGGATGTAGTCGCGCACGCAGGTGCCGTCCGGCGTCGGGTAGTCGTCGCCGTAGACGGAGATCGCCTCGCGCCTGCCCTGCGCGACCTGGAGCACCAGCGGGATCAGGTGCGACTCGGGGTCGTGCCGCTCGCCGTATGCGCCGTACGCGCCGGCGACGTTGAAGTAGCGCAGCGAGACCGCGCCCAGCCCGTGGGCCGCCGCCTCGCCGGTGATCATGTGGTCGACGGCGAGCTTGGAGGCGCCGTACGGGTTGGTGGGCCTCGTCGGCGCGGACTCGACGATCGGCACCTCGTCGGGCTCGCCGTAGGTGGCGGCCGTGGAGGAGAAGACGAGCCGGCGCACGCCCGCCGTGCGCATGGCCTCCAGCAGCGCCATGGTGCCGCCGACGTTGTTGTCCCAGTACTTCTCGGGCTTCACGACCGACTCGCCGACCTGCGAGAACGCGGCGAAGTGCAGGACGCCGTCGTAGGAGGAGTCCAGCCATTTGGCGGCGTCGCGGATGTCGCCCTCGACGAACGCGGCGCCCGCCGGGACGCCCTCCCGGAAGCCGGTGGACAGGTTGTCGAGGACGGTGACCTCGTGCCCCGCCTCCAGCAGGTGCTGGGCGACCACGCTGCCGACATAGCCCGCGCCACCTGTCACCAGGTACTTCCCACTCATGAACTCGCTACCTCTCGCAGTCGCTCGGCCGCGCGCTCCGGGGGCACGTCGTTGATGAACACGTTCATGCCGGACTCGGAGCCCGCGAGGAACTTCAGCTTGCCGGACGTCCGGCGAATAGTGAAAAGCTCCAGGTGCAGCGCGAAGTCGTCCCGCGTCACGCCCTCGAAGTCCTCCAGCTGCCCGAACGGGGCCTGGTGCCAGGCCGCGATGTACGGCGTCGGAGCCTCACCCTCGCCGAAGATCCGGTCGAAGCGCCTCAACAGTTCCAGATAGACCTGGGGGAACTCTGTGCGCGCCGCCTCGTCCAGGCCGAGCAGGTCGGGCACGCGCCGCTTGGGGTAGAGGTGCACCTCGTACGGCCAGTGGGCCGCGTACGGCACGAAGGCGGCCCAGTGCTCGCTCTCCAGGACGACCCGCTCGCCCGCCAGTTCCTCCGCGACCACCGCGTCGAACAGGTTCTCCCCGCCGGTCGCCTCCTTGTGCGCGGCGAGCGAACGGAGCATCAGGGCGGTGCGGGGGGTGGTGAAGGGGTAGGCGTAGATCTGCCCGTGCGGGTGACCGAGCGTCACACCGATCTCGGCCCCGCGGTTCTCGAAGCAGAAGACCTGTTCGACGGAGGGCAGATGCGACAGCTCCGAGGTGCGGTCGGTCCAGGCGTCGAGGACGAGCCGGGCCTGCTCCTCGCTCAGGTCGGCGAACGAGGCGTTGTGGTCGGAGGTGAAGCAGACGACCTCGCAGCGGCCGGAGTCGCCGGCCAGCGAGGGGAAGCGGTTCTCGAAGACGACCACGTCGTACGACGAGTCGGGGATCTCGCTCAGCCGCTCGCCCGCGGACGGGCACAGGGGGCATTCGTCGGCGGGCGGGTGGTAGGTGCGGCCCTGGCGGTGCGAGGCGACGGCGACCGAGTCGCCGAGCAGCGGGTCGCGGCGGATCTCCGAGGTGGTGACGGTCCGCTCCAGCGGGCGGCGGTCCACGGCGTCCCGCACGGTGTCGTCGCGCAGGTCGTAGTGGATGAGCTCGCGACCGTCGGCCAGCCGGGTCGAGGTCTTCTTCACTGCCGCACTCCTCTACACCCACACTCAGTCATTCAACACAATCAAACATAACACTTCACAACCTACCAGCACCCCGATCATCACAATCAAACAAAGAACATCACCGGAAGTGTTCATTTACTGAACGCGGAGGCGTAGGTTCCGCTGCGGATCAGTTCGCGCAACGAAGCGAGTTCGTATGCATACCCCCACATATCTAGCCGCGGAGCTTCGACTCCCCACCAACTGGCTCGACTACACGATCCTCGGGATCTACTTCGTCGTCGTGCTCGGCATCGGGTTCGCCGCCCGCCGCTCGGTGCGGACCAGCCTGGACTTCTTCCTGTCCGGCCGGTCGCTGGCCGCCTGGATCACCGGCCTCGCCTTCATCTCGGCCAACCTCGGCGCCACCGAGATCCTGGGCATGGCCGCCAACAGCGCGCAGTACGGCGTCTACACGACGCACTGGTACTGGATCGGCGCCATCCCGGCGATGGTCTTCCTCGGCCTGGTGATGATGCCGTTCTACTACGGCTCGAAGGTCCGCTCGGTCCCCGAGTTCCTGCTGCTGCGCTTCGACAAGGCGGCACACCTGCTGAGTTCGATCCTGTTCGCCTTTGCGGCCATCCTGATCGCCGGAGTGAACCTCTACGCCCTCGCGATCGTCGTCGAGGCGCTGCTCGGCTGGCCGGAGTGGGTGGCCATCGTGGTCGCCGGCTTCTTCGTCCTGGCGTACATCACCCTCGGCGGACTCTCCTCGGCCATCTACAACGAGGTCCTCCAGTTCTTCGTGATCATGGCGGCGCTCATCCCGATCACCATCCTGGGCCTGAAGAAGGTCGGCGGCTGGGACGGCCTGTCCGACTCCCTCACGCAGTCCCACGGCGCCGACTTCATGACCTCGTGGGGCGGCACGGGCATCGGCAGCGCGAACCCGCTGGGCGCCAACTGGCTGACCATCGTCCTCGGCCTCGGCTTCGTGCTCTCCTTCGGCTACTGGACGACGAACTTCGCCGAGGTGCAGCGCGCCCTGTCGGCGAAGAACCTCTCGGCGGCCCAGCGCACGCCGCTGATCGCCGCGTTCCCGAAGATCTTCATCGTCTTCCTGGTGATGATCCCCGGCCTGGTCGCCGCGGTGCTCGTGCCGAAGATCGGCACGCCGGGCTCGGACCTCCAGTACAACGACGCGATCCCGTACCTGATGCAGCAGTTGCTGCCCAACGGCGTCCTCGGCATCGCCGTGACCGGCCTCCTGGCGGCCTTCATGGCGGGCATGGCGGCGAACGTGTCCTCGTTCAACACGGTGTTCACCACCGACATCTGGGCGAAGTACGTCGTGAAGGACCGCGACGACGCGTACTACGTGCGCTTCGGCCGGCTGATCACGGTGATCGGCGTGCTGGCGTCGATCGGGACGGCGTTCCTCGCGTCGTCGTTCTCGAACATCATGAGCTACCTCCAGACGCTGTTCTCCTTCTTCAACGTCCCGATGTTCGTGGTCTTCATCATCGGCATGTTCTGGAAGCGGGCGTCGATGAAGTCCGGCTTCTGGGGGCTGATCGCGGGCACCACCGCCGCGATGGTCAACTACTTCGTCATCTACAAGCAGGGCATCATCGACATCCCCTCCGACCAGGGCGCCAACTTCGTCTCGGCGATCGCGGGCTTCGTCGCCGGAGCGGTCGTCATGGTCGCCGTGTCCCTGTTCACCAGGCCCAAGCCGGTCGCCGAGCTCCAGGGCCTGGTCTACGGGACCCGCTCCCCGGGCATGTCCGAGCCGCCCGCCGAGGGCGACGACGCGTGGTACCGCAAGCCGGCCCTGCTGGGCTGGGGCGCGGTCGTGCTGGCCGCCGCCTGCTACATCCCGTTCTCGTTCTGACCGCGGGAGGATTGAGAGAGCATGTCCGATTCCTACTCCGACAAGAACGTCCAGGACGAGGTCTCCGAGCTGGAGGGCAAGTCCGCCACCGCAGCGCGGCTGTTCGACATCCGGCGGATCATCGGCGGGCTGTTCGTGGTCTACGGCGTCATCGTGACCATCGCGGGCTTCGCGGCGTCCGACGACGACATCGACAAGGCGCAGGGGGTGAACATCAACTTGTGGACCGGGCTGGGGATGCTGGTGCTGGGGCTCTTCTTCCTGGCCTGGCTGAAGCTCCGCCCCACGACTCCACCGGCCTCGGCCGAGGAGCCTCCGCAGGAGTGACGGCCGACCCCTGACGCCGGTCACCGTGCCGGCGTCACCGGTTGCCCGGCGTGGGTGCCGGGGGTGGATCGTGCGGCCCGGCGCCGGCGGGTGCCTCCCAGGCCGTTCAGGCACTGGGGGAGGCACGACTGCCCGCAGCGAGGCGAGCCGAGGGGCCGCCCGGCGCGGCGTTCAGCCGCCCGCGGCGCCCGCGCGGTCCAGCAGGCCCGTGCGGGCGGCCAGGGCGGCGGCCTCCAGGCGGGAGCCCACGCCCAGTTTCATCAGCACCCGCTGCACATGCGTACGCGCCGTGGACGGTGCGATGCCCATGCCGGCCGCGATCAGCCGCGTGTCCTCGCCGTCGGCGACCCGGACCAGGACCTCGACCTCCCGCGGCGTGAGCATCGACAGCAGCCGCTGCCCCTCGTCGTCCGGCTGCGCCGCCGGGTTCAGCAGCTCCCCGAACGCCCCCTGGAGCAGCGCCGGCGCCACCGCCGCCTCGCCCGCCCGCGCCTTCATGATCGCCCGCTCGACCCCCTCGATGCGCTCGTCGTGCCGGACGTACCCCGACGCCCCCGCCGCGAACGCCGCCGCGATCCCGCGCGGACTCGGCACCGGCCCCAGCACCAGCACCGCCACCTGCGGCCGCTCCCGCTTGATCCGGACCACCGGGTCGAAGATCCCCGGCTCGGCCGGTGTCGCCGTGCCCAGCAGACACACCTCCGGCGCCCGGCTGATCACCAGCTCCGCCGCCCCCGCGGCGGGCGCCGTCGCGGCGAGCACCCGGTGCCCCCGCAGCTTCAGCGCCGAGGCCAGCGCCTCGGCGAGCAATCGGTGGTCGTCGACCACCATGAGCCGCACTCCCATAGAGCAACCCCCCAGTTCCCCCCCGGTACTGCCCCCGGAAGCTACACGCAAGAGCGACGTCGCGCTGCCCCTACCGGCAAGAACCGCCCCACGACGCCGAAACCCCGCACCACGACACCGCGCGAAGGCCCCGCCCCCGGGAACGGGGACGGGGCCATGGCGCGCGGGACGCGGCGCGGGGACGGACCGGCTCAGCCGGCGGTGGCGAACCCGATGGCCAGGTACTCCTTCTCGTCCGCGCTGGTCACCTCACTGGCGTACACCTGCGACATGTACAGGTGCCCCTGGGAGTACAGGTACTCGGAGTACTCCGGCAGCATGCTGGTCTCCACGTCCCGCACCGCCTCGGTCGCCGGGTTCTCCAGCAGCGTGGTCGGCTTGAACGACCCGCCGTCGATGCTGACGATCTGGCCGCCCTTGTCGTACGGCGGGCGCTTGTAGGCGATCACGTTGCCGCCGTCCATGCGCAGCGGGGTGATCGTGTAGCCGTCGCCGGCGTCGGCGCGCTGCCCGGTCTGCTTGCCGGTGGCCAGGTCGAGGGCGACGATCTCGTTGGTCTGGGAGTAGCTCTCGCCGCCGCCCTCGTGCTCTTCGGTCGGGATGTAGATGCGGTCGTTGCCGACCACGAGCCCGGAGCACTGCTCGATCTTGCTGATGGTGTCGCAGCGGGCGGCGTACTGCTCGCCCGGCGCCGAGATGCGGGTGCGCAGCTTGCCGGTCTTGTTGTCGATGGAGAAGAAGTCCGAGATGCCGCTGCCGTCACCGGCGGAGTCACCGACGTCGGCGGCCACGACCAGGGGGTTGGTCGAGACGATGCCCGCGTACTCGATGCCCTTGGCCATCTTGTACTCCGAGAGCACCTTGCCGGTCTTCGGGTCGAGGGTCTGGATGTTGAGCTGCCGTGCGTCGTACGAGCCGCACTTGCGGACCGCGACCAGCTTCTCGCCACCGCCGTAGCCCGCGTCGTAGCAGGAGTCGGTCGTCTTCGGGGACCACAGGACGTCGCCGCTGGCGAGGTCCCAGGCGACGCCGCCGCTGGTGCTGCCGGCGGCGACGGTGCCGCCGCTGATCGTGACGTTGTCGAAGGAGATCGGCTGGTCACCGGACTTGGCGGACTTCGTCCACACGGTCTTTCCGGTGCCCAGGTCGATCAGCGCGACCTGGCTGCAGCCGTGCGAGGGCTCGGCCTTGGTCGGCATGGCGGGCTCGTGGACGACGACCGCCTTGTTGTCCGCGGTGAGGTGCCTGCTGGTGGTGCAGACCGGGCCCGCCAGCGGGATGGTCCACAGCTTGCTGCCCTTGTCGGGGTCGTAGCCGACGATCTGGGCGATGCCGCTCTTGGCGTACACCGAGTCGGTGAGCCAGGAGCCGGCGACGACGACGCTGCTGTCGTCCTTGCTGACCGCGGGGGCCGGGACCTGGAAGAGGACCTTGGCGGCCGGGTCCGCGGGCACCTTCTCCTTGCCGCCGGAGGAGGTGCCGCCGGAGCCGCCCTTGCCGTTCGTGCCGCCCTTGCCGCTGGTGCCGCCGCTGGAGCCCGCCGTGTTGTTCTTGTCGTCGTCCTTGCCGGAGGAGCTCGCGTACCAGACCCCGCCGCCGATGATGAGGGCGATGGCGACGGCGGCGGCCACGATGATGGCCATCGACGCGCTGATCCTCCGCCCGCCGCCCGGGCCGCCGGTCTGGGCCTGCATGGGCACGGTCGCCTGGGGATAGCCGTAGCCCGGCTGACCGGGCTGCCCCGGCTGCCCGTACGGCGGCGTCGGCTGCGCGTAGGGTCCGGGCGGCGTCGGCTGCCCGTAGGGCCCGGGCTGCTGCGGCTGCCCGTACGGGCCGGGTCCGCCGGGGTAGCCGTATCCGGGCTGGGGCGTCTGCGGGGGCTGCGGATACCCGTACCCCGGCTGCGGTCCGCCCGCCGGCGGGGCCGGCGGTGCGACGGGCGGCTGCGGGGACGCCGGAGGCGTCCCCGGGGCCTGGGGGTAGCCGTACCCGGGCTGGGGGGCCTTGCCGAGGTCCGGTCCGCCGCCCGACGGCGGGGTGGGGGGCTGGGACGGCTGCGACGGCTGGTCCTGCGGCGGTCCGAAGCCCCCTCCCTGCGGGGGCTGGTTCGGCGGCGGGGGCGGCGGCTGGGTCATGGCGTGAGTACCTCGGTGAGCGGGGACGACGGGACCGGCCGGGCCGGCCGGACGGATCCGGCGCGGCGGCGGACGGGGCGGGCGGCTGGGGCGGAGAAGGTCACTTGCCGTAGGCGAGCATCAACTTCTCCTTCGCGTCGTCGTTCCCGGTCAGGCGGGTGCTGGAGATGTAGAAGCGCCCGTCGGCCCAGTCGATGTCGCGCGAGTAGAAGCTGCCCTCGATGTCCGCGGTGCCCTCCGGGTTCTGCAGCAGCTTGGCCGGCGTGTGGGCGGCGCCGCCCGTCGGGATCGACACGACCTGGCCGCCCGCGTCGTACGACGGCTCCACGTAGGCCACGAGGGCGCCGCCCTCGGCCTTCACCGGCAGCATCGACTCGTCCGCGGGGGACTTGGTGCGCCACTTCTCCTTGCCGTCGGCGAGGCCGATCGCGACGATCTCGTTGGCACCGGTGGTCGCCTTGGTCGGCAGGTAGAGGGTGTTGTCGGCGACGACGACACCCGTGCAGCCCTGGAGGTCGCGCTCGAGGATGGCCCAGCCGCACTCGGGGGCGAAGTCCTCGTCGACACCGACCTGCGCCTGGACCCGGCCGGCGGAGGTGAAGCTGGAGATGTTCCAGACCTTCTTGTCCTCGTTGGTGGCGTAGACGACGAGCGGGTCGACGGAGTAGGTCCGGGCGACCTGCCAGCCCTTCTCGTACTTGTAGGTCCACAGGACCTTGCCGGTCCTCGGGTCGAGGCCCTGCATCTCGTCGTGCGCGTTGTCGCCGCCGGCGCCGCAGGAGGCGACCTGGACGAGCTTCGTCGCGCTGCCGGCGAAACCGGCGGGGAAGCAGGCGTCGCCGTACCGCTTCTTGTCGTACAGCTTCTTGCCGCTGGTCACGTCGTAGGCGGTGCCGGACTGGGAGCGGCCGACCATCAGGGTGCTGCCGCTGACGTTGAGTTCGAGGGAGAGCGTCGAGTCGAACAGCTCGCCGTCCGCGACCTCTTCCTTCCAGCCCTGCTTGCCGGTGGCGAGGTCGATCTGCTGGAGCTGGTTGCACTCGGCGCGGTCGCTGGAACCGCTCATGTAGGCGACGACGATGGTGTTCTGCGCCGTCGCCTCCGGGGTGACCGCGCAGATCTTCTGCGGGAAGGTGATGGGGTCCCAGGTGGGCTTGCCGTCACCGACGTCGTAGGCGAAGACCTGCTTGTACGCGGCCTTCACCGCGGTCTTGTCGGTGATCCACATGCCGTCGGCGTCGGCGCCGGAACCGGGGGCGTCGGGCGCCTCCTTGTACCAGAGCACCTTCGACTCGCCAGCCTTGCGGCCCTCGTTGAGGTCCTGGGTGTCCTCGGCGCCGTCGCCGCTGCCGTCGCCCGGGTCGACCGGGGCGCCGCCGGAGGCCGAGGGCTTGGGGTCGTCGCTCTTCCCGGCGACCGGCTTCTTGTCCGGGCCGTCGTCCCCGGTGCCGGTGACCGCCCACACGGTGCCGCCGATGACGAGCAGGGCCGCGACCGCGGCGCCGATCGCGAGGGCGGGCTTGCCCTTGAAGGGGTTGCGGGATCCGGAGCCGCCGGGCGGCGGGGTGCCGGGGCCGCCGGGGAACTGCGGCTGCGGGTAGCCGTAGCCGGGCTGCTGGCCGTACGGCCCCGGCTGCTGCGGCTGGGCGTACGGGCCGGAGTTGTACGGGCCGGGCTGCGCGTACGGGCCGGGCTGCTGGGGGTATCCGTACCCCGGCTGCGGCGGGCCCTGCGGAGGCTGGGGCATCTGGGGCGGGCCCTGCGGGGGCTGCGGCGCCCCGAAGCCACCGCCCGGCGGCGGGTCCTGCGGTGCTCCGAAGCCACCCGGCTGCGGCGGCTGGTTGGGCGGCTGGCTCATCAGCGCGTTCCCCCTTATTGCTCACTGATTTCTCGCCACGTCCCGAGGTACGCGCTGGCCCCGGGAGCGTCGTCGGGCGATTGGTCAGACAGTCTTCAGACGGCTCTTTCTATCACCCGGTGCCGACAGCACACCGGGCCGCGTCCGCCCCTGTTCCCAAGGGAGGACCGGCCCGTGATGCCTCTGTTACGCGCCTTCACGCCCTCTTCACGCCTCGCGCGCCCCCGGCCCCGAGTGTCAGGCGTCCTCCGCCAATTCCAGCCAGCGCAGCTCCAGCTCGTCGCGCTGTCCGGCGAGGGTGCGCAGTTCGGCGTCCAGTTCGGCCACCTTCGCGAAGTCCGTGGCGTTCTCGGCGATCCGGGCGTGCAGCTTGGTCTCCTTCTCGGAGACCTTGTCGAGCTGCCGCTCGATCTTCTGGAGCTCCTTCTTCGCGGCGCGCACGTCGGCGGCGCTCTTCTCGGGCACCTCCGCGGCCGGTTTCGCCGCCGGGGCGGGCGAGTTGGCCGCCGCGGCCTCCTCCATGCGCCGGCGCCGCTCCAGGTACTCGTCGATGCCGCGCGGCAGCATGCGCAGCGCGCCGTCGCCGAGCAGGGCGAAGACCCGGTCGGTGGTGCGCTCGACGAAGAACCGGTCGTGGGAGATGACGATCATCGAGCCGGGCCAGCCGTCGAGGACGTCCTCCAGCTGGGTCAGGGTCTCGATGTCGAGGTCGTTGGTGGGCTCGTCGAGGAAGAGGACGTTGGGCTCGTCCATGAGCAGGCGCAGCAGCTGGAGCCGCCGCCGCTCACCGCCGGACAGGTCGCCGACCGGCGTCCACTGCTTCTCCTTGCCGAAGCCGAACGTCTCGCAGAGCTGGCCCGCGGTCATCTCACGGCCCTTGCCGAGGTCGACGCGCTCGCGGACCCGCTGCACGGCCTCCAGCACCCGCCAGGTGGGGTCGAGTTCGGCGACCTCCTGGGACAGGTAGGCCAGCTTGACGGTCCTGCCGACGCGCACCTGCCCACCCGCCGGCTGCCGTTCGCCCTCGCTGCGGGCGGCCTCGGCGAGGGCGCGCAGCAGGGAGGTCTTGCCGGCGCCGTTGACGCCGACCAGGCCGATGCGGTCGCCGGGGCCGAGCTGCCAGGTGACGTGCTTGAGCAGCACCTTGGGGCCGGCCTGGACGGTCACGTCCTCCAGGTCGAACACGGTCTTGCCGAGCCGGGACGAGGCGAACTTCATCAGCTCGCTGCTGTCGCGGGGCGGCGGGACGTCGGCGATCAGCTCGTTGGCGGCCTCGACGCGGAAGCGGGGCTTGGAGGTGCGGGCGGGGGCGCCGCGCCGGAGCCAGGCCAGCTCCTTGCGGACGAGGTTCTGCCGCTTGGTCTCCTCGGTGGCCGCGATGCGCTCGCGCTCGGCGCGGGCGAAGACGTAGTCGGAGTAGCCGCCCTCGTACTCGAACACGTCGCCGCGCTGGACGTCCCACATGCGGGTGCAGACCTGGTCGAGGAACCAGCGGTCGTGGGTGACGCAGACGAGCGCGGAGCGGCGTTCGCGCAGGTGCGCGGCGAGCCAGGCGATGCCCTCGACGTCGAGGTGGTTGGTGGGCTCGTCGAGGACGATCAGGTCCTGCTCGTCGATCAGCAGCTTGGCGAGCGCGATCCGGCGCCGCTCGCCGCCGGAGAGCGGCCCGATGACGGTGTCCAGCCCCTGCGGGAACCCGGGCAGGTCCAGCCCGCCGAAGAGGCCGGTCAGCACGTCGCGGACCTTGGCGTTGCCCGCCCACTCGTGGTCGGCCATGTCGCCGATGACCTCGTGGCGGACGGTCGCCTCCGGGTCGAGGGAGTCGTGCTGGGTGAGCACGCCCAGCCGCAGCCCGCCGGAGTGGGTGACCCGGCCGGTGTCGGGCTCCTCCAGCTTGGCGAGCATCCGGATCATGGTCGTCTTGCCGTCGCCGTTGCGGCCGACGACACCGATGCGGTCCCCTTCGGACACGCCGAGGGACACGCCGTCGAGAAGTGCACGGGTGCCGTACACCTTGCTGACGTTCTCGACATTGACCAGGTTGACGGCCATTTCTCTCCTGCCTGGGGGACGATCGACCCTCCAGGGTAGTCCCGGCCGCGGGTGCCCGGGGTCCGCCGTCGGATCGGGCCGGCCGAGGGGGACGGTGCGCCCCGGGTCGGCGTGGTCCGAAGGGCGGGGCCCAGGTCCTGTCGTCGAACTCCCGTCGTTCGCCCGAAGGGCGGGCCTGGCGGCGTCAGGGCCTAGGAGCCGAGGACCGTCGCCCCCGCCGCGGGACCCGACGCCGTGCGCACGTCGCGGCAGGTGCCGGACGCCCGGAGCACCCCGGCGATGTCGGACGCGGACCCGGCGTCCGTGGCGAGGAAGGCCGTGGTCGGGCCCGAGCCCGAGACCAGGGCCGCCAGCGCACCCGCCGCGCGCCCCGCCGCGAGGGTGTCGGACAGCTCGGGGAAGAGGGACAGGGCCGCGGGCTGGAGGTCGTTGGTGACGGCGACGGCGAGCGCGGCGGGGTCGCCCTTGGCGAGGGCCTCGAGGACCGGCTGCGCGGCGGCCGGCTCGGGGATGTCCCGGCCCTCTCCCAGGCGGTCGAACTCGCGGAAGACGGCCGGCGTGGACAGGCCCCGCGCGGCCAGGGCGAAGACCCAGTGGAAGTCGCCGCCGGTCTCCAGTGCCGTCAGCCGCTCCCCGCGCCCGGTGCCGAGTGCCGCCCCGCCGACCAGGCTGAACGGGACGTCGCTGCCGAGCTCGGCGCAGATCTCCAGCAGCTCGGAGCGGGAGGCGCCGGTGCCCCACAGGGCGTCGCAGGCGACCAGGGCGCCGGCGCAGTCCGCGCTGCCGCCCGCCATGCCGCCGGCCACGGGGATGTCCTTGGCGATGTGCAGGTGCACGTCGGGTTCGCGGCCGTACCGCTCGGCGAGGGCGAGGGCGGCGCGCGCCGCGAGGTTGGTGCGGTCGAGCGGGACCTGGTCGGCGTCCGGGCCCTCGCAGGTGACGCGCAGGGCGCCGGCCGGGGTCGCGGTGACCTCGTCGTACAGGGAGACCGCGAGGAAGACGTTGGCCAGGTCGTGGTAGCCGTCGGCGCGGGCGGCGCCGACCGCGAGCTGGACGTTGACCTTGGCGGGGACGCGGACCGTCACGCTCACTTGCTCGTCACTCCTTGTGTTCGGCGATACGCGCGAACTCTTCCACGGTCAGCGCCTCTCCGCGCGCCTGCGGCGACACGCCCGCGGCGACGAGGGCGGCCTCGGCGGCGGCGGCCGACCCGGCCCAGCCGGACAGGGCGGCCCGCAGGGTCTTGCGGCGCTGGGCGAAGGCGGCGTCGACGACGGCGAACACCTCGCGCCGGGACGCGGTGGTCTTCAGCGGCTCGGTCCGCCGGACGAGTGACACCAGTCCGCTGTCGACGTTCGGCGCGGGCCAGAAGACGTTGCGGCCGATGGCGCCGGCCCGCTTCACCTCGGCGTACCAGTTGGCCTTCACGGACGGCACGCCGTACACCTTCGAGCCGGGTCCGGCGGCGAGCCGGTCGGCGACCTCGGACTGGACCATGACGAGGGTGCGCTCGATGCTCGGGAAGGTCTCGAGCATGTGGAGGAGGACGGGCACGGCCACGTTGTAGGGCAGGTTGGCGACCAGCGCGGTCGGGGCGGGGCCCGGCAGCTCGGTCACCTGCATGGCGTCGGAGTGGACGAGCGCGAACCGGTCGGCTCGCCCGGGCATCCGGGCGGCGACGGTGGCGGGCAGGGCGGCGGCGAGGACGTCGTCGATCTCGACGGCGGTGACCCGGTCGGCCGCCTCGAGGAGGGCCAGGGTGAGCGAGCCGAGACCCGGTCCCACCTCGACCACCACGTCGTCGGGGCGTACCTCGGCGGTGCGGACGATACGGCGGACCGTGTTCGCGTCGATGACGAAGTTCTGGCCGCGCTGCTTGGTGGGGCGCACGCCGAGGGCGGCCGCGAGTTCACGGACGTCGGCGGGGCCCAGGAGGGCGTCGGGGGTGGGGCTGCTCACCCGGCAAGGGTAGCCGGGGGCGCTCCCCGGCCGTCCGGGGCGGCCGGGCAGCGCCGCTCAGTAGCCGAAGGCGCGGGCCGTGTTCGCCGCGAGGGCCTTGGCCAGGGCGTCCTCGTCGATGCCGCGCACGGCGGCCATCGCCCGCACCGTGACCGGCACCAGGTAGGGGGCGTTGGGACGGCCCCGGTAGGGGGCAGGCGTCAGGAACGGCGCGTCGGTCTCCACCAGGACCAGCTCCAGCGGGGCGACCGCGAGGGCCTCGCGCAGGTTCTGCGCGTTCTTGAAGGTGACGTTGCCGGCGAAGGACATGTAGTACCCGGCCTCGGCGCAGATCCCGGCCATCTCCGCGTCGCCGGAGTAGCAGTGGAAGACGGTGCGCTCGGGGGCGCCCTCCTCCTCGAGGACGCGCAGGACGTCGGCGTGGGCGTCGCGGTCGTGGATGACCAGGGCCTTGCCGTGCCGCTTGGCGATCTCGATGTGGGCGCGGAAGGACCTCTCCTGGGCCTCCTTGCCCTCGGGCCCGGTGCGGAAGTAGTCCAGGCCCGTCTCGCCGACCCCCTTGACCTGCGGCAGCGCGGCCAGCCGGTCGATCTCCGCGAGGGCCTCGTCCAGTGCCGCGTCCCCGCCGGGCTGCCGCGCGCCCTGCCGGGACCAGCCGTCGGGATCGCCGTGGACGATGCGCGGGGCCTCGTTGGGGTGCAGGGCGACGGTGGCGTGGACGGCCTCGTGCTCCGCCGCCGTCTCGGCCGCCCAGCGGGAGCCGGCGAGGTCGCAGCCGACCTGGACGACCGTGGTGACCCCCACCGACGCCGCCTTCGCGAGGCCCTCCGCCACCGTGCCCGACTGCATGTCGAGGTGGGTGTGCGAGTCGGCGACCGGTATCCGCAGCGGTTCGGGGAGCGGCGGGGCGTCGTTCTTGTCGGTCCGGTCCGAGGCGTTCGAAGGCATGCCCCGATCCTACGGAAGGAGCGTGCCCGTACGGATCGCCCGAGGGCCCGGGGCGGTCAGCCGGCCCTGCGCTGGAGGTGGAGGGCCCGCAGCAGGTCGGACAGGTGCCAGTGCCGGTGCCCGGGCGAGAGCCCCGGCGCCCCCGGTCCCGGCTGCTCGGGCACCCGGGGGACCTGCAGCGGCCCGGCCGGCGGCACCCGGTGCACGCCGGCCGCGGCGCCGCGCACCGAGGCGACACGCCCCGGCCGCATGATCCGTACGACGTGGTTGTCGCAGACGGCGCACGTGGGCCGGCTCAGCGGGGAGGGCACCGGGCGGCCGTCCGCCCGGTAGAGCACGAACTCGTGGCCGTCGGCGTCCCGGTGGTGCTCTATCTCGAACGACTGCTCCCAGCCGTGCCCGCAGCGCATGCACGCGAAGGAGTACGACTCGTGGACGACGGCGGTGACCCCGGCCCGCAGGCCGGTCCGCCGGGTGATGTCACTCATGCCAGCTCCTGCTGTCCGCTGGACGCCGGGGACGGGTACGTCCCCCTTCGTCCAGTGGACGCCTCGTCCGACCGGAATGCATCAACCCTGTCGAGTATTGGAGCCTTTTTGGGCGTTCCTTGCCCGTTCGCCCCCGGCGGGCGGGCCGGGGCTTTGCCTTGCGGGCAGGCTGTTTGCCCGGCCATGGGGCGCAGGCGCGCCCGGGCGGCACTCCCCCGCGCGGGCGCCCTCGCGTCCCGCCGTCACGCGCCGGCGTGCTTGGCCGCCACCACCGCGTCGAAGACCTCCCGCTTGGGCACGCCCGCCTCGGCGGCCACCGCGGCGATCGCCTCCTTGCGCCGCTCGCCGGCCTCCTCCCGCACCCGCACGCGGCGCACCAGTTCCTCGGCGCCGACCTCCTCGGGCCCGGCGTCCGGCGCCCCCTCGACCACGACGGTGATCTCGCCGCGCACCCCTTCGGCGGCCCACGCCGCGAGCTCGCCGAGGCCGCCGCGCCTGACCTCCTCGTACGTCTTGGTCAGCTCCCGGCAGACGGCGGCCCGCCGGTCGGCGCCGAACACCTCGGCCATCGCGGCGAGGGTGTCGTCGAGGCGGTGCGGGGCCTCGAAGTAGACGAGGGTCCGGCGCTCCCCGGCGACCTCGCGCAGCCGGCCGAGCCGTTCGCCGGCCTTGCGCGGCAGGAAGCCCTCGAAGCAGAACCGGTCGACCGGAAGCCCGGACAGCGCGAGCGCGGTGAGCACGGCGGACGGGCCGGGCACGGCGGTCACCCTGACGTCCCGCTCGACGGCCGCGGCGACCAGCCGGTAGCCCGGGTCGGACACCGACGGCATGCCGGCGTCGGTCACCAGCAGCACGCGCGCGCCGCCCACCAGTTCCTCGACCAGTTCGGGCGTACGGGCGGACTCGTTGCCCTCGAAGTACGACACGACCCGCCCCCTGGGCGTCACCCCGAGCGCCTGGGTGAGCCGGCGCAGCCGCCGGGTGTCCTCGGCGGCGACGAGGTCGGCGCCCGCGAGTTCCTCGGCGAGCCGGGGCGGGGCGTCCTGGACGTCGCCGATGGGGGTGCCCGCCAGTACAAGGGTTCCAGTCACGTCCCCCATCCTCCCAGGGGTGCGCGGACGGGGACGCATCCGGACCCGTGAGGGCCGTGCGCGGGACGCGCACAGAACGGTTCCCTACGATGGCGCGGTGACCAGTACCGCGTCCTCCACGGACCTCCGGCAGGACCAGGCCCCGCCCGGCGAGGGGCCCACCTGGCAGCAGCGGCTGCGCCGCTTCGGCCACACGGCGGGGCAGCCCGCGGGCGACGTCCGCGACCGGCTGGTGCCGCCGTACACGCGGCCCGGCCCGCGGCTGTGGGTCTTCCTCGGCCTGTCGAAGGCGGCGGCCGACCGGATCGGGCGCTGGTCCGGCTGGGGCGGTCCGCTGCTGGTCGCGCTGCTGGCGGGCGTGCTGCGGTTCTGGAACCTGGGCAGCCCGAAGGCGGTGATATTCGACGAGACGTACTACGCCAAGGACGCCTGGGCGCTGATCCACCGCGGTTTCGAGGTCAACTGGGACAAGAACGCCAACGACCTGATCCTGAACTCGGGCGGGCACGTCCCGATCCCGACGGACGCGGCGTACGTCGTCCATCCGCCGGTCGGCAAGTACATGATCGGGCTGGGCGAGCTGCTGTTCGGGTTCGACCCGTTCGGCTGGCGGTTCATGACGGCGCTGCTCGGCACGCTGTCGGTGCTGATGCTGTGCCGTATCGGGCGCCGGCTGTTCCGCTCCACGTTCCTCGGGTGCCTGGCGGGCGCGCTGATGGCGGTGGACGGGCTGCACTTCGTGATGAGCCGCACGGCACTGCTGGACAGCGTGCTGATGTTCTTCGTGCTGGCCGCGTTCGGGTGCCTGGTCGTGGACCGCGACCGGGCCCGCGGCAGACTCGCCGCCGCGCTGCCGGTGGACTCCGACGGCCGGGTCCGCCCGGACGCGCACGTCGCCGGGTCGCTGCGGCTCGGGTGGCGGCCCTGGCGGCTGGCGGCCGGGGTGATGCTGGGCCTGGCCGCGGCCACCAAGTGGAACGGCCTGTACATCATGGCGGCGTTCTGCGTGATGGCCGTGCTGTGGGACGTCGGCTCCCGCCGGGTCGCGGGCGCCGACCGGCCGTACCTGGCGGTGCTCAAGCACGACCTGGGCTGGGCGTTCCTGTCGACCGTGCCGGTCGCCGTCGTCACCTACATCGCTACGTGGACCGGCTGGATCCTCTCCCCCGCCGACGGCTCCGGCGGCTACTACCGCGACTGGGCGACGGCCGGCGGGCGGACCAGCTCCTGGTCGTGGCTCTTCCCGGACTGGTGGCGCAGCCTGTGGCACTACGAGACGCAGGTGTACGAGTTCCACACCCACCTGACGTCTCCGCACACGTACCAGTCCAACCCGTGGAGCTGGCTCGTCCTGGGCCGCCCGGTCTCCTACTTCTACGAGTCGCCGGGGCCCGGCACGGACGGCTGCCCGGCCGACGCGGGCGAGAAGTGCGCCCGCGAGGTGCTGGCGATCGGCACGCCGCTGCTGTGGTGGATCGGCTGCTTCGCCCTGCTGTACGTCCTGTGGCGCTGGGCCTTCCGCCGCGACTGGCGCGCGGGTGCCATCGCCTGCGGGCTGGCGGCCGGCTACCTGCCCTGGTTCCTGTACCAGGAGCGCACGATCTTCCTCTTCTACGCCGTCGTCTTCCTGCCCTTCCTGTGCCTGGCGGTCGCGATGCTGCTGGGGGCGATCGTGGGCCGGCCGGGCTGCGGGGACACCCGGCGCGTGGCGGGGGCGACGGGCGCGGGCGTGCTGGTGCTGCTGATCGCCTGGAACTTCATCTACTTCTGGCCCCTCTACACCGGCACGGCGATCCCGATGGAGGAGTGGCGGTCGCGGATGTGGCTGGACACCTGGGTCTGACCCGGAACGTCCGGATCCCGCCCCGCCCGGGCCGGTCTCCGTTCGGCCACCATCCGAAAACATCCGTACCATCGGCCACCCTCTGCACATAGAGTGCCACCCACAACTACTTCTGAACGCGTTCAAGAAAGCGCGTGCGGGGTCGAACGGGGAGGGGACTGCCGATGGGCAGGGGGGTGAAGACCGCCGTCATAGGCGGTGTGTTCGCCGTGATGGTGGGCGGGGCCGCGTACGGGGCCTACAACGTCGTGTCGGCGCTCGACGAGGGCGGGGGCTCCGGCGCGGCCGGGGCGGCCACGAAGAGCGGGCCGCCGAGCGCGGACGAGGTCGAGGAGACCACCGGCAAGTTCTTCGCCGCCTGGGAGAAGGGCGACGCGACGACGGCGGCCTCGTACACGAACAACGCCTCGGTCGCCGGGACGCTGCTGACGGCCTACGGCCGGGCCGCGCACATCACCGGCGTCGAGATCACGCCCGGCGAGCCGACCGTGAGCGGCATGACCGTGCCGTTCACGGTGAAGGCGAAGGTCTCCTACGACGGCACGTCCAAGCCGCTGACGTACCGCAGCCAACTGACCGTGGTGCGCGGGCAGACCTCCGGGCGGGCGCTGGTCGACTGGGACCCGGCCGTCGTCCACCCGCGGCTGAAGACCGGCGACACGCTGGTCACCGAGGAGTCGGCGACCCCGCAGATCCAGGCCGTCGACCGTGACGACACCGTGCTGACGCCGCAGAAGTACCCCTCGCTCGCCCCCGTCCTCGCCACCCTGCGCGAGAAGTACGGCGACAAGGCGGGCGGCACGCCCGGCGTCGAGCTGGCGATCCGGCACGAGGCCACCCAGGCCCCGGACACCCCGCTGCTGACGCTGACCGAGGGCAGGCCCGGCAAGCTGCGGACGACGCTCAGCGCGGGCGTGCAGGCGGCGGCCGAGAAGGCCGTGCGGCGGTACGGCGAGTCCTCGGTGGTCGCCGTCCGGCCCAGCACCGGCGAGGTGCTGGCCGTGGCGAACAACCGCGCGGACGGCTTCAACGCGGCCTTCCAGGGCCGGGTCGCCCCCGGCTCCACCATGAAGATCATCACCGCCGCCATGCTCATCGACAACGGCGTGAGCTCGATGAACGGCCCGGCGCCCTGTCCGCCGGACGCCATGTGGCAGGGGCAGACCTTCAAGAACCTCACCGACATGAAGCCCGACCCGGGCGCCACGCTCGCCGACGACTTCCTGCGGTCCTGCAACACCGGCTTCATCAAGCTCATCGACGAGGAGCCGCTCGACGACGCGTCGCTGACCCAGGAGGCCCAGGAGCGGTTCGGGCTGGGCCGGGACGACTGGCAGACCGGCATCGTCTCCTTCGACGGCAGCGTTCCCGCCGTCGAGGGCCCGGACCGCGCCGCGGGCGCCATCGGCCAGGGCCAGGTCCAGATGAACCCGCTGAACATGGCGTCGGTGACGGCGACCGCCATCACCGGCGAGTTCCGCCAGCCGTACCTGGTCCCGCCCGAGCTGGACGGCCGCCGGCTCGCCACCGCCAAGGGGCTGCCGCAGAGCACCGCCTCCCAGCTCCGGCAGATGATGCGGCTCACCGCGACCCGGGGCACCGCCATGAACGCCATGTCCGGGCTGCGCGGCGACATCGGCGCCAAGACCGGCTCCGCCGAGGTCGACGGGCAGACCACGTCCAACAGCTGGTTCACCGGCTTCCGGGACGACGTCGCGGCGGCGGCCATGACCGAGGAGGGCGGCCACGGCGGTGACGCGGCCGGCCCGATCGTGGCGGACGTCCTGCGGGCCGGCGGCTGAGCGGGGTTCCCCGGGGTGGGACGCGCTGGGGGTGTCCGACGAAGCCGCGACGCCGCGGGCGTTCGTCGGACACCCCCTAGGGTGGTCGCCGTCGTGGCAAGCGTGCGGCAGCAGGGTCCCGGGATGTCCGGGCGACACGGAGGAAACGGGACGCGAGTGGGCAGCAGAAGGGCCGTCGCCGGGCGACGGAAGACGAGACCGGCCCTGGTCGGCGGGGTGGCCGCCGTGGTCGTGGGCGGCGCGGGAGTCGGCGCGTGGGCGCTGTACGGCGGCGGGGCCGCGGCCGAGGAGACCGGGCGGACGACGTCCGCGGCGGCCGAGAACAAGGCGCCGACCGGCCCCCTGACGGCGGCCGAGGTCACCACGGCCACCCAGCGCTTCCTCACCGCCTGGCAGCGCGGCGACGTCGCCGGTGCCGCCGCCGCGACCGACGACGCCGAGGCGGCCGCGGCCCTGCTGACCGGCTGGACGAAGGACGCCCGGATCACGGGCGCGACGTTCACCCCGGGCACCCCGGCCGGCGCCCGGGTGCCGTTCTCCGTCAAGGCGAGCGTGGCCTACGAGGCCGGGGCGCAGGACGGCACCTCCCGGACCGGGGGGATCAGCGTGCCGCTCGCCTACGACAGCGCGCTGACCGTCGTCCGCCGGGCCGGCGACGGCGAGCCGCGCGTCGACTGGCACGCCGCCCTCGTCCATCCGGAGCTGAAGGACGGCGACACGCTGGTCACCGGCGAGGCCGGCACGCCCCCGGTCAAGGCTCTGGACCGCGACGGCGGGGAGATCACGGCCGCGAAGTACCCGTCGCTCGGCACCGTCCTGGACGGGCTGCGCGAGAAGTACGGGAAGAAGGCCGGCGGCACCGCGGGCGTCGAACTGCGCGTGGTCCGCGGCAAGGAGTCCAAGGCGGCGAAGGCGTCCGACAAGACGCTGCTGGAGCTGAGCGAGGGCACGCCGGGCACCGTGCGGACCACCCTGGACCCCGGCCTCCAGGCCGCGGCCGAGCAGCAGGTGGCGGGCAAGGCCCGGGCGTCGGTCGTCCTGCTGCGCGCCTCGACGGGAGAGATCCTCGCGGTCGCCAACGGCGGCCACGGCTTCAACACCGCGTTCCAGGGCTCCCTGGCCCCCGGCTCCACGATGAAGGTCGTCACCGCCTCGCTGCTCATCGAGAAGGGCCTGGCCTCGGCCGACAAGCAGCACCCGTGCCCGAAGTACTTCAGCTACGGCGGCTGGAAGTTCCAGAACGACGACGAGTTCGAGATCAAGAACGGCACGTTCAAGGCCAGCTTCGCCCGCTCGTGCAACACCGCCTTCATCAGCCAGGCCCCGAAGCTGGAGAACGACGACCTGACCAGGCAGGCCCAGGAGGTCTTCGGCCTGTCGCGGAACGACTGGGCGATCGGCGTGCCCAGCTTCGACGGCTCGGTGCCGGTGCAGAGCGCGGCGCCGATGGCCGCCTCCCTCATCGGGCAGGGCGGGGTGCGGATGAACCCGCTGAACATGGCGTCGGTGTCGGCGACCGTGCGGACGGGCGCCTTCCGCCAGCCGTACCTGGTCGCCCCGTCGGTCGACGGACGCAAGGTGGCCACGGCCTCCCGCACGCTGTCCGCGTCCACGCTGGGCCAGCTGCGCGAGCTGATGTCCTACACGGCCACGAACGGCACGGCGGCCGGGGCGATGGCCGGCCTGGGCGGCCAGGCGGGCGCGAAGACGGGGTCCGCCGAGGTCGACGGACAGGACAAGCCCAACGGCTGGTTCACCGCGTACCGGGGGGACCTGGCCGCGGCGGGCGTGGTCCAGCAGGGCGGCCACGGCGGCGACACCGCGGGGCCCATCGTGGCGGCGCTGCTGAAGGCGGGCGGCTGAGCGGGCGGCCCGGCCGGGCGGCCGGACGGGTGCCGGCTCAGTGCGGCACCGGCTCGGCCGCCGCCGCGTAGGTGCGCTGCAGGAACCGGATGAGCGTCCTGGTCTCGAACTGGACGACGGAGCACCCCTGCGGGGAGTGGAACTCGACGACGGCCTGCACCCGCCCGCAGGGCCACACCCGAACCTCTCCGCTCCCGGTGGGTGCCCGCAGGCCCCGTTCGAGCAGGTCCCGGGAGAACCTCCACTCGCGCGCGGCCGTGTTCCGGCCCCGGCCGGGCAGTCCCACGGACACCGTGTCCGGATCGCGGTCGGGGTCGTAGCGCAGCACGACCGGTATGGCGCCGCCGTCGTCCTCGCCGGGAAGGTCCGCGTCCGTGAGGATGTGGGCTCGCGCGTACTGCTCGACAACGGACATGGGATCGCCCCTCACGCTCTGCGACCGTCACGGAAGCTGTGTGTCCACACAGTGCCAATGTCCCATATTTTCCGAATAACACCTTTTGACGATGCGTCACCCTCTCCCGTACGGGGTCACTCATCTCACAGATGAGATGACGAGGGCCTCGCTCTTGCGAGAGGTTCGCAACAAGCCCCTATCATCGTCTCGTGCATGTACCTGACGGATTCATCAACGCCCCGACCTCCGCCGTGACCGGAGTCGTCGCCGCCGGCGCCGTCGCGGTGAGCCTGCGCGGCGCGCGGCGCGAGCTGGACGAGCGGACGGCGCCCCTGGCGGGCCTGGTCGCGGCGTTCATCTTCGCGGTGCAGATGCTGAACTTCCCGGTCGCCGCGGGAACCAGCGGGCATCTGCTCGGCGGCGCGCTCGCCGCGATACTCGTGGGTCCCTACACCGGGATCCTGTGCGTCTCCGTCGTCCTGCTCATGCAGGGCATCCTCTTCGCGGACGGCGGCCTGACCGCGCTCGGCGTGAACATCACCGACATGGCGATCGTCACGACGGTCGTCGCCTACGCCCTCTTCCGGGGCCTGGTGAAGGTCCTGCCGCGCACCCGCCGGTCGGTCACCGTCGCCTCCTTCGTCGCCGCGCTGGTCTCCGTCCCGGCCGCCGCCCTCGCCTTCACGTTCCTGTACTGGATCGGCGGCACCACCGACGTCTCCATCGGCAAGGTCGCCACCGCGATGATCGGCGTGCACGTCCTGATCGGCATCGGCGAGGCCGCGATCACCGCGCTGACCGTCGGCGCCGTCATCGCCGTGCGCCCCGACCTCGTGTACGGCGCGCGTGGGCTCGGGCAGCGGCTGAAGCTGCGGGTGAACGGCGAACTGGTCGACGCCCCCGGCACCGAGCCGGCCCCCGCGCCCGCCGCCGCCCGCTCGCCGCGGAAGGTGTGGATCACCGGCCTGGTCGCCTCCCTGGTCCTCGCCGGCTTCGTCAGCTTCTACGCCTCCGCCAACCCCGACGGCCTGGAGAAGGTCGCGGCCGACAAGGGCATCGACAAGAAGGCCGAGGAGCACGCCAGCGCCGACTCCCCGCTCGCCGACTACGGCGTCAAGGACATCGCGAACACCCGCGTCTCCGGCGGTCTCGCGGGCGTCATCGGCGTCGGCGTCACCGTCGTCGCGGGCAGCGCGGTGTTCTGGGCGGTGCGCAGGCGGCGTGCCGACGACAACTCGCCGAGCGGCACGACGACCGGCACCACCCACGACACGAGCGTCTGAGATGGGCGCCGGGCACGCGCACAGGCTCTACCGGCACGGGCACTCCCCCGTGCACGGTCTGCCGCCGCACACCAAGCTCGCCGCGGTCTTCGCCTTCGTGGTCGTCGTGGTGTCGACGCCGCGCGAGGCGATGTGGGCCTTCGGCCTGTACGCCCTCCTGCTGGCGACGGTGGCGTACGCGGCCCGCGTCCCGGCCGGGTACCTGCTCAAGCGGCTCCTGATCGAGGTGCCGTTCGTCGCGTTCGCGGTGCTGATGCCGTTCGTGGCCGAGGGCGAGCGGGTCGGCGTCCTCGGCATGTCCTTGAGCGTGAACGGCCTGTGGGGCGCCTGGAACGTGCTCGCCAAGGGCACCCTGGGCGTCGCCGCCTCCGTGCTCCTCGCCTCCACCACCGAGCTGCGCGAGCTGCTGCTCGGCCTGCAACGGCTGAGGCTGCCGCCGCTGCTGGTGCAGATCGCCTCCTTCATGATCCGGTACGGGGACGTCATCACCGACGAGATGCGCCGGATGCGGATCGCCCGGGAGTCGCGCGGCTTCGAGGCGAAGGGCGTCCGCCACTGGGGCGTGCTCGCCAAGTCAGCCGGGGCCCTGTTCATCCGCTCCTACGAACGCGGCGAGCGCGTCCACCTGGCGATGGTCAGCCGCGGGTACGCCGGTTCGATGCCGGTGATCGACGAGGTGACCGCGTCCCGGGCGCAGTGGTCGTACGCACTGGCCCTCCCGTGTGCGGCGCTGGTCGTCTGTCTGCTGGGATGGGTGCTGTGACAGCTTCTCTGGAGGTCTCCGGCCTCGCCTTCGCCTACCCCGACGGGCACCAGGCCCTCTTCGGCGTGGACTTCTCCGTCGCCCGCGGCGAGCGGGTCGCGCTGCTCGGCCCGAACGGCGCCGGCAAGACGACCCTGGTGCTCCACCTCAACGGCATCCTGTCCGGCGGCACCGGGACGGTCACCGTGGCCGGGCTGCCCGTGGACAAGCGGAACATGGCGGAGGTCCGGCGCCGGGTCGGCATCGTCTTCCAGGACCCCGACGACCAGCTCTTCATGCCGACCGTGCGCGAGGACGTGGCCTTCGGGCCGGCGGCGGCCGGGCTGAAGGGGGCCGAGCTGGAGGCGCGCGTGGACCGGGCGCTCGGCCTGGTCGGCATGGCCGCGTACAAGGACCGGCCCCCGCACCACCTCTCCTTCGGCCAGCGGCGCCGGGTGGCGGTCGCGACCGTGCTCGCCATGGAGCCGGAGATCCTGGTCCTGGACGAACCCTCCTCCAACCTGGACCCCGCCTCCCGCCGCGAACTCGCCGACATCCTGCGCTCGCTCGACGTCACGGTCCTGATGGTCACCCACGACCTGCCCTACGCCCTGGAGCTGTGCCCCCGCGCCCTCGTCCTCAGCGACGGCGTGATCGCGGCGGACGGCCCCACCGGCGACCTGCTCTCCGACGACACGCTGATGCGCGCCCACCGTCTGGAACTGCCCTTCGGCTTCGACCCGCGCTCGGTGTCGACGGGTACATGAGGAATCGCCGGCGGTCGGTGGCTGTTGCACCCACTGCCGCAGGCGACGGGCCGGAACAGGCCGGGGCATCGGGAAGGGACGCAGGGAAGTGGACGCGAGCGTGGACGTGCAGGGCACAGTGGCCGGGGGCTTCGAACCGGTCAGGGACGCGTTCGCACGGAACTTCACGGCGCTCGGGGACCGGGGCGCGGCGGTCGCCGTCTACCGGGACGGGCGCAAGGTCGTCGACCTGTGGGGCGGCACGCGCGACGTCGACGGCACGGCACCGTGGCGCCGGGGCACCGCCCAGGTCGTGCGCTCCGCGACGAAGGGCGTCGCCGCCGCCGTACCGCTGCTGCTGCACCAGCGCGGGGAACTGGACCTGGACGCGCCGGTGGCCGCGTACTGGCCGGAGTTCAAGGCGCATGGCAAGGAGCGGGTGCTGGTCCGGCACGTGCTGAACCACCGGGCCGGACTGCCGGTCCTGGACCGTCCGCTCACGCCCGAGGAGGCCCTCGACCCGCTGCGGGGCCCCGAGGCGGTCGCCGCCCAGGAACCCGTCTGGGAACCGGGCACCGACCACGGCTACCACGCGCTGACCTACGGCTGGCTGCTCGACGAACTGGTGCGCAGGGTGACGGGCGGGCGGAGCACGGGCGAGTGGATCGCCGACGAGATCGCCGGCCCGCTGGGCCTGGACCTGTGGCTCGGCCTGCCCGCCGAGGAGGAGACGGCGGGCCGCGCGGGCCGGGTCGGCCGCCTCGAGGAGCCCGCGTCCTCCGGGGGGCCGCGCCTGCGCCCCAAGCGCTCGGTCACCGAGGCCTACGAGGACCCGGACTCCCTCACCCGCCGCGCCTTCGCCGCGATCACGCCGTTCCCGGATCAGAACGACCCGGCGTACCGGGCGTCCGCCCTCCCGGCGACCAACGGCATCGCGACGGCCGACGCGCTGGCCCGCTTCTACGCGGCGCTGACCGGCGACGTCGACGGCGTGACACGGCGCGTGCGGCTGTTCGACGCGGCGACGACGGAACGGGCCCGCGCGGAGGAGTCGGCGGGCCCGGACCGCGTGCTGGTCGTGAACACCCGTTTCGGGCTCGGCTACATGCTGCACGGCAGCGCGTCCCCGTTCCTGTCCCCCGGTTCCTTCGGCCATCCCGGCCGCGGCGGCGCCCTCGGCTTCGCCGACCCCGAGGCGGGGATCGCGTTCGGCTACGTCACCAACGGCTTCCGCCGGTCCGTGACCGCCGACCCGCGGGCCCAGGCCCTGGTGCGGGCGGTGCGGACGTCGCTCGAGGCGGCCTGAGACCCGGCGGACGCGGCCGGCCCGCCGGGATCCCGCTCACACGTGGATCGGGTGGGACACCCTCCCCGACGCGTCGTCGATCTCGCCGTGCGCCTTGGTGAGCAACTGCATGGCGAGCTCGTTCAGCGCCCGCGCTCCGGCGACCTCCTCCCCGACGCGGGGCTGCTGGGAGTCCACCTGGTGACGGCTGGCGTGGCCGTTCGCCCGCACCTCCGTGCCGTCGGGCAGCCGCACCATCGCGGCGGCGCGGGTGTGCTGGTCGTCCTCCATGAACTCCATCTCGACGTGCCATCCCACAGCGGTGTGCATCATGACGATCACCTCCGGAACACCTGCTTCCAGGGTGCGCCTCGTCGCCGCCGCACGCACTATCCCGCGTGCAGCATCAGCCCGATCCCCACGACCAGGAGTCCCGCCGCGGCGATCCGGGGCGCGCCGAACCGCTCCTTGAAGAAGAGGGCCCCGATCGCGGCGCCGACCAGGATGGAGGACTCGTGCAGCGCGGCGACCGGCGCGAGTGCGGCGCGGGTCTGCGCCCACAGCACCAGGGCGTAGGCGGCGACGGACAGGGCCGCGCCGAACAGACCGAGTCCGGCCCGCGGGCGCAGCAGCGCCCAGGCGCCGGCGCGGTGGCGGTAGAGGAAGTACGCCGGGAGGGCCGTGCCCTGCACCGCCATCAGCCAGGCGATGTAGCCGAGGGAGGACCCGGAGGCGCGGACGCCCAGCCCGTCCACGACGGTGTACACCGCGATGGTCACCCCGGTCGCGAGGGCCGCGCCGATCGCCGCCCAGTCGGGCCGGCGTCCGCGCAGCCCCCACAGGGCGACGCCGGTCAGTCCGGCGCAGGACAGCGCGATGCCCGCGGTCGCCCAGCCGTCGGGCACCTCGTGCGCGAAGACGGCGGCCAGGACGGTGACCAGCAGGGGCGCGCTGCCCCGGGCGATCGGGTAGGCCTGCCCGAAGTCGCCGAGCCGGAAGGAGCGCATCAGCAGGGTGTAGTAGGCGACGTGGACGGCGGCGGAGACGAGCAGGTAGGGCCACGCCCCGGCCGCGGGGAGCGCCGTGAACGGCAGCAGCGCCAGCCCGATGAGGAGTCCGCCGCCCGAGATCAGGGTGAAGCCGGTGAGCTTGTCGGTGATCCGGTGGGCGATGGCGTTCCAGCCGGCGTGCGTGACGGCCGCGAGCAGGACCGCGGCCGTCACCAGCGGGGTCACGCGGCGGGCTCGCGGACGTCCACGAGGGTGGCGCCGGCGGTGGCGACGAGCTCCTTGGGCTCCATGGGGAAGACGCTGTACGGCGTGCCGGCGGCGGCCCAGACGACCTCGTGCGCGAGCAGGGACCGGTCGGCGAGGACGCGGGTCCTGCTGCGGTGCCCGAAGGGCGGCACGCCGCCGATGGCGTACCCGGTGGTCTCCCGTACGACGTCGGCCTTGGCCCGGGTGACCTTCCCGGCGCCGAGCTCCGCTCGGACCCGCTCCACGTCGACGCGGGAGGCGCCGTCCATGAGGACCAGCACGGGGACCCCGTCCGCGGCGAAGATCAGCGACTTGCAGATCTGGCTCAGCCCGCACCCGATCGCGGCGGCGGCCTCCGCGGCGGTCCGCGTGGAGTCCGGGAAGAGCCGGACCTGCCCGACCAGGTCGTCGAGGCCGAGTTCTCGCAGGGCGGCGGCGAAACGGGGGTGGGCGCCGGAGGCGTCGTCGGTCGTCGTCATGGTGGGCACCGTAGCGGTACGTGCAGCGTGCACGCGACCGGGTTCGCGGGCCCCGCGCACGGCGGAGCCGGTGAGGGCCGTCCCGTCCCCACGGGGCCCTCACCGGCTGGTCTGCTACCGGGTGCGGTGTGTCAGGTGCGGGCCGGCACCCGGTCCTCGTCGGGGTCCGAGCCGCGTCCGGCGTCGCCGGCCGTGCGCAGGCCCTCGCCCTCGACGTCCACGTTGGGCAGGGCGCGGTCCAGCCACTTCGGCAGCCACCAGGCCCGCTTGCCCAGCAGGGCGAGGACGGCCGGGACGATGGCCATGCGGACCACGAACGCGTCGAAGAAGACGGCGATCGCCAGGCCGAAGCCGATCATCTTGACCATGGACTCGCTGGAGCCGATGAAGCCCGCGAAGACCGCCATCATGATCACCGCGGCCGCGGTGACGACGCGGGCGCCGTGCTTGAAGCCGGTGACGATCGCCTGGTTCGGCTTCTCGCCGTGGACGTACGCCTCCCGCATGCGGGTGACCAGGAAGACCTCGTAGTCCATGGCCAGGCCGAAGACGACGCCCACCATGAAGATCGGCATCATCGACATGACCGGGCCGGTCTCCTCGACGCCCATCAGGCCGGACAGCCAGCCCCACTGGAAGACCGCGACGACCGCGCCGAGCGCCGCCATGACCGACAGCAGGAAGCCCAGGGCCGCCTTCAGCGGGACCAGGATCGAGCGGAAGACCACGATCAGGAGGAGGAAGGCCAGGCCGACGACCAGGACCAGGTAGGGCAGCAGCGCGTCGTTGAGCTTCTGGCTGACGTCGATGTTCATCGCCGTCGAGCCGGTGACCAGGGTCTCCGCGCCGGTGTCCGCCTTGATGTCGCCGCCCGCGTCGCGGATGGCGTGCACCAGGTCCTCGGTCTGCACGGAGGACGGCTTGGAGTCCGGGATCACGGTGATCGTCGCGGTGTCGCCGGCCTTGTTGGGCGCGGGCGGGGTCACCGCCACGACGCCGTCGAGGCCCTCGATCCCGTCGGAGACGTCGGTGAACACGTCCTTCGGGGCGTCGCTGCCCTTCGCGTCCACCACGACCATCAGCGGACCGTTGAAGCCGGCGCCGAAGCCCTCCGACAGCAGGTCGTACGCCCGGCGCTGGGTCGTGGACGTCGGCTGGGAGCCGTCGTCGGGCAGGCCCAGTTCGAGGGAGGCCGCGGGGATCGCGGCGGCACCGAGGCCGAGGACGCCGAGCAGCAGGACGGCGACGGGACGGCGGACGACGAAGCTCGCCCAGCGGGTGCCCATGTTGGCCTTGACGGGCCTGCCGTCCTGGTTCTTCGCGGCGCGGCCGCCGCCCAGCAGCTTGCTCTTGGCGCCGGCCGGCTTGACCCTGCGGCCCGCGTAGCCGAGCAGCGCGGGGATCATCGTGAGGGCGATCAGGACCGCGATGGCGACCGTGCCGGCCGCCGCGACGCCCATCTTGGTCAGCATCGGGATGTTGACGACCGCCAGGCCCACCAGGGCGATGACGACGGTGAGGCCGGCGAAGACCACGGCGGAGCCGGCGGTGCCGACGGCCCGGCCGGCCGCCTCCTCGCGCTCGCGGCCCTCGGCGAGTTCCGCGCGGTAGCGGGAGACGATGAACAGGGCGTAGTCGATGCCGACCGCGAGGCCGATCATCATGGCCAGGATGGACGTCGTGGAGCCCAGCTCCAGCGCGCTCGCCAGCGCGGTGATCGTCGAGACGCCGATGCCGACGCCGATCAGCGCGGTGAGCAGCGGCAGCCCGGCCGCGACCAGCGAGCCGAAGGTGATGACGAGGACGACGGCCGCGACCGCGATGCCGATGACCTCCGTGGCTCCGGTCTCGGGCACGGCCTGGAGCGCGTCGCCGCCGATCTCGACGGTCAGCCCGGCGTCGCGGGCCTGCTGCGCCGCGTCCTCCAGGGCCTCCTTGGTGGACTCCTCCAGCTCCATGCCGGAGACGTCGTACCGCACCGAGGCGTAGGCGATCGTGCCGTCCTTGCTGACGGCGTTCCCCTGGTAGGGGTCGGCGACGGAGGCGACCTCGGAGCCGTCCGACAGTTCGTGGACGGTCTTCTCGACGGTCGCCTTGTGGCCGGCGTCCGTCATCTTCTCGCCGGACGGTGCCTTGAAGACGACGCGTGCGGTCGCCCCGTCGGCGCTCTGGCCCGGGAAGCGCTGTTCGAGCAGGTCGAAGGCCTTCTGGGCCTCGGTACCGGGGATGGAGAAGGAGGAGTTGCCGGCGGGCGGGGCGCTGGCCGCGCCGACACCGGCGAGCGTCAGCAGCGCCACCCAGAGCAGGGCGACGAAGTGCCGCCGCCGGAAGGCGAGCCGGCCGAGTTTGTAGAGGAATGTGGCCACGAGGGCGTACTCCCGGTCAGGTCGTGGGTCTTCAGGGCAGGGGTGATCAGCCCGACGACGTGAGCGGTGACGTCAGCTGGGGCTCGAACGGGGGCGCAGGTGGGGCCTGGCCGAGGGACGTGTCAGGAGACTCGGACGCCGAGGGCGGGGAGGATCACGGCGTCGATGTACGAGGTGAGGAAGGCCCGGGTGGGCGGCTGGTCCTCGAGCAGCGTGCGGGTGGCGAAGGCGCCGACCAGCATGGGCACGAGGAAGTCCAGGGCGGGACAGTCCGGTCTGATCTCGCCCCGGTCGACCGCTCGCTGGAGCAGCCGGCGGAACTCCGCCATCTCCGGTTCGATGAGCTGTTCCCGGAACGCCTGGCGCAGGTCCGGATTCTGGTGGAGCGCCATGGCGACGCCCCGCATCAGCGCGGAGTTCTGCTCCATGGTGCAGTCGTCCTCGCGGGCCATCAGGGCGTGCAGGTCGCCCCGGAGGGAGCCGGTGTCGACCTCGCCCGTCTCACCGGGCTTGTTGTGCCGGATGGCCTTGACGACCAGCTCGGGCTTGCCGCCCCACTGACGGTAGAGCGTCGCCTTGCTGGACCGGGTGCGGGCGGCCACGGCGTCCATGGTGAGGGCGTCGTAGCCGACTTCCCGGAGCAGGTCGAGCACGGCGCCGTACAGCTCGGCCTCGCGCTCGGGAGTGATCCGACTGCGGCGCGCGGTCGCGACCTCGGTCATCTCGCTCTCCCCTCTCCGATCAGAACGACACCGTTTCGTACATGATGAATGTACCCCAGCCGCTATCGAAACGAAACGGTTTCGTTCGTGTCGTGGGTCACGGTTGTCAGCTCCCCATAAGTTGCCGGTGCCCTGCCCGCGGCAAAGCATGGGAGGGGTGAGTTATCTGCGCCTTCCCCACCTCAGCGGCGACCGGATCTGCTTCGTGGCCGAGGACGACCTCTGGATCGCCGGTCTCGACGACCCCCACCCCGCCTGGCGGCTCACCGTCGACCGCACCAAGGCGGGCCACCCGCGCTTCTCGCCCGACGGCCGCCACATCGCCTACACCACCTGGCGCACCCTGGTCCCGGAGGTCCACCTCGTGCCGGTCGGCGGCGGGCCCGCGCGCCGGCTCACCCACTGGGGCGGCTTCGACACCCGCGTCTGCGGGTGGACGCCGCCCGACCCCGACGGCAGCAGCGCCGTCCTCGCCGTCGCCTCCCACGGCGAGCCCTTCTCGCACCTGACCTGGGCCTACAAGATCGCCCTCGACGGCGACCCGGGCCGCAAGCTGCCCTGGGGGCCGGTCACCGACATCCAGGTCGCCGATCTGGCCGGCGAGCGCAGGACGCTCCTGCTCACCGGCACCCCGCCGCACGAGCCGGCCTCCTGGAAGCGCTACCGGGGCGGTGCCACGGGACGGCTGTGGCTGCACGGGCAGCGGCTGCTCGCGGACCTGGACGGGCACCTCTCCTGCCCCATGTTCACCGGCGGCCGGATCGCGTTCCTCTCCGACCACGAGGGCGTCGGCAACCTCTACTCGTGCGCCCACGACGGCTCCGACCTGCGCCGCCACACCGACCACGACGCCTTCTACGCCCGCCACGCCGCCGGCGACGGCACCCGCGTCGTCTACCAGTGCGCGGGCGACCTCTGGATCGTCGACGACCTCTCGCCCGGCTCGGTGCCGCGCCGGCTCGACGTCCGGCTGAGCGGACCGCGCGCGGGACGGCGTACGTACCAGGTGCCCGCCGCCCAGAACGTGGGCGGTGTCTCCGTCGACGAGACGGGCCGCGCGAGTGCCGTCGTCGTCCGCGGCAGTTTGTACTGGCTCACCCACCGCGACGGCCCGGCGCGCACCCTCGCCGACACCCCGGGCGTACGGGTCAGGCTCCCCGAGATGCTGGGGGCGAGCGGCCGGGTCGCCTACGTGACGGACGCGGACGGCGAGGACGCCGTCGAGCTCTCCTTCCTGCCGCGGGCGACGGGGGGCCGGGCGCCCCGGCGGCTGGCCTCCGGCAGGCTCGGCCGGGTGCTGGAGCTGGTCTCGGACCCGGCGGGCGAGCGCCTCGCCGTCGCCTCGCACGACGGGCGGCTGCTGCTGATCGACGTCCCGGAGGGGACGCTGACCGCCGAGACGCCGGAGCCGGCCGAGGACGGCGGCGAGGTCACGGGCGAGGACGCGGACGCCGTCGGTGGGGACGCCCCGGACGACCGCGCCCCCGGCGACGTCACCGAGCTGATCCGGTCGGACAACGGCCCCGTCCGCGACCTCGCCTTCTCCCCCGACGGGGCCTGGCTGACCTGGTCCCACCCGGGCATCGGGCGGTCGTTGCGGCAGATCAAGATGGCCCGCATCGACGGAGCGGACGGGCCGGTCGTCGTCGACGTGACCAACGGCCGCTTCGAGGACGAGAACCCGGTGTTCACCAGCGACGGCCGCTATCTCGCGTTCCTGTCCTGGCGCGGCTTCGACCCGGTGTACGACGTGCACACCGGGGACCTGTCCTTCCCGCTGGGCTGCCGGCCCTACCTGGTGCCCCTGTCGTCGGCGACCCCCTCCCCGTTCGCGCTCAACCCGGAGGGCCGCCCGGCCGCCGGCGGTCTGGACCCGCTGGAGGACGAGGCCGGCGAGGGCGGCCCGGTGACCGTGGAGGCGGAGGGCCTTGAGGCCCGCGTGACGCCGTTCCCGGTGACCGCCTCGAAGTACTCGGCGCTGCACCCGGTCGCGGGCGGCGGCCTGGTCTGGCTGCGCTGGCCGATCTCGGGCGCGCTCGGCGAGACCTTCGCCAACCCCGACGACCCGAGCGAACGCCCCACCCTGGAGCACTTCAGCCTCGCCAAGGCGAAGAAGTCCGAACTCGTCAACCATCTCGACTGGTTCCGGGTCAGCGGCGACGGCACCCGGCTGGTCGTGCTCGACGAGGGCGACCTGCGCGCCGTACCGGCGACCGAGGCGGGCGACGGGGACTCCACCACCTGGATCGACCTGCGCCGCATCCTGCACGAGGCCGACCCCGCCGCCGAGTGGCGCCAGGCGTACGCCGAGGCCGGCCGCCTGATCCGCGCCTACTTCTGGGACCCCGGCATGTGCGGCATCGACTGGGACGCGGTGCTCGACCAGTACCGCCCGCTGGTCGAACGGGTCGCGTCCCCGGACGAGTTCGCCGACCTGCTGCGTGAGGTCCTCGGCGAACTCGGCACCTCGCACGCCTACGTCGCCGCCGCCCGGCGCAACGAGGGCCCCGCGCACTACCAGCGCTGGCAGGGGCTGCTCGGCGCCAACTTCGTGTGCCGGGACGGCCGCTGGACCGTCAAGCGGATCCTGCCCGGCGACTCCTCCGACTCCAAGGCCCGCTCGCCGCTGGCCGGCACGGGCATCCGCGAGGGCGCCGTCCTCACCCACGTGGACGGCCGCCCGGTCGACCCGGTCGCCGGGCCGTCCCCGCTGCTCGCCGGCGCCGGCGCCACGACCGTGGAGCTCACCTTCGTACCGGCCGGGGACGGCCCGGGCCCCGCCCGCCGGGTCGCCGTCGTCCCGCTGATCGACGAGCGGCCGCTGCGCTACCAGGACTGGGTGACCAAACGCCGCGAGGTGGTACGGCGGTTGAGCGGCGGACGCTGCGGCTACCTGCACATCCCCGACATGGGCGGCTCGGGCTGGGCCCAGTTCAACCGCGACCTGCGCATGGAGGTTTCCATGCCCGCGCTGATCGTGGACGTCCGCGGCAACGCGGGCGGGCACATCAGCGAGCTGGTCATCGAGAAGCTGACCCGCACGATCCTCGGCTGGGACCTGACGCGCGACGCACAGCCGGTGTCGTACACGTCCAACGCCCCGCGCGGGCCGGTGGTGGCGCTCGCTGACGAGGCGACGTCCTCCGACGGCGACATGATCACGGCCGCCTTCAAGCTGCTGCGGCTCGGCCCGGTGGTCGGGCAGCGCACCTGGGGCGGAGTGGTCGGCATGACCGGCCGGCACCGGCTGGGCGACGGCACGGTGATCACGGTGCCGATGAACGCGGCCTGGTTCGACGCGTACGGCTGGTCCGTGGAGAACTACGGCGTCGCCCCCGACGTGGAGGCGCTGCGCACCCCGCTGGACTGGGCGGAGGGCCGCTACCCGGTACTGGACGAGGCGGTGCGGCTCGCCCTGGAGCTGCTGGAGACCAACCCGCCCGCCACGCCTCCCGGTTACGGCGACGCGCCGGACCGGTCCCGGCCCCCGCTGCCGCCGCGGCGGTGACACCCGCGCCGCCCGTGCGGTGCGCGGACGCCCAGAAGGCGCCCTCCGTGCGGCGGAGGGCGCCTTCCCGGATCAGCCGCGACGCGTCAGGCGTCGTAGCTCTCCTCGAACCGCTCGTCCGCGTCCCGGCGGCGCGAGGACGGGTCCATCTCGTCCTGGTCGCGGCGGCGGTCGCGGTTGTGCATCTGGTCCTTGGCCTGCTCCGCGCGCTGCTTGCCCTGCTCGGCACGCTGCTTGCCCTGCTCGGCACGCTGCTTGCCCTGCTGCTGCATGCGCTCGGCCTTGTCCTGGAACTGGTCCTTGATACCCATGTGGGCTCACTCCTGTGGTCTTTCGGGCCGGCCGGTTCGGCCGGGCCCGATCAGATTCACACGGGCGGTGACCCTGCGCATGTCGATCAGTGACGGACCGTAGCGGAGGTCGTCCGGTGCTCCTCGTCGGCCGCTCCGCCGGCGCCCACCAGCCCCGTGCGCATGCCGTTCAGCCGGTCCGCGAAGCGCCGCATCTCGCGCTGGCCGACGGTGCCGATGACGGCCGGCAGGTAGCCGCGCACACCCTGCATGCCGCGCAGCCACCACTGCCCGTACACGTGGCTCGAGCGCCGCTCGATGCCCTCCACCAGCCGGTCCACCGCCGGGCCCAGCGGATAGGTCTTGTTCGACGGCCACGGCAGCCGCTGCCGCAACTCCCGCATGACGTCGTCCTGGTCCGCGCCGCGCACCATGTCGGTGTCGGTCCAGGACAGGTAGCCGACACCAACCCTCACGCCCCGGTGGCCGACCTCGGCGCGCAGGCTGTGCGCGTACGCCTCCACACCGGACTTGGAGGCGCAGTAGGCGGTCATCATCGGCGCGGGCGTGATGGCGGCCAGGGACGCGATCTGGAGCAGGTAGCCGCGGCTCTCCGTCAGCGCCGGCAGGAAGGCGCGGGCCGTCACCGCCGAGCCGATGAGGTTGACCTCGATGACCCGCCGCCAGGACTCCGGATCGGAGTCGACGAACGGACCGCCGGTGGCGACACCGGCGTTGGCGACGACGACGTCGATCCGGCCGAACCGCTCCTTCACCTCGCCGGCCACCCGGGCCATCACCTCGTGGTCGGTGACGTCCGCGTGCCAGACCTCGCTCTCGGTGTGCAGCCGCGCCGCGACCTGCTTGAGCCCCTCCGGCTCCAGCCCGACCAGGGCCACCTTCACCCCGCGCGCGGAGAGCTTGCGGGCCAGCAGCTCCCCGACGCCCCGCGCCGCCCCGGTGACGACGGCGACGCGTCCTTCCAGGCTCACCCTGCTCATGCGCTCTCCTCGGCGTGTACGGCGTCCGTCTTCGCGGACGCGTCGGAAATGTGGGCGGCGGCCAGCGCGCGGATCTTCCCGGTGACCAGCTCCGGCGCCTCCACCGGCGTCATGTGGCCGGCGCCCGGAAGCTCCGTCAGACCCACGCAGGAGGGCAGCGCCGCCGCCAGCGCGCGGGCGTGCACGGGCGGGGTCAGCCGGTCCGCGGTCCCGACGACCACCTCGACCGGCATCCGCAACTCCCGTACGCCGTGGTCGAGGTCGAGCAGGTCGAGCACCCGCGACCAGGCGTGACGCGCCCTGCGCGGGCAGGCGTGCACGATGCGGGCGCAGGCCTCGACCATGTGGGGTGCCGAACCGGGGCCCATCGTCCCGTACTTGAGGATCCTGAGCGCCAGGGGCGTGACCGGCCCGAGGGGCGCCCGCGAGCCGAGCAGGCGCCGGGTCAGCCAGGTCCGCACCCGGCCCTCCCGCAGCGGCAGCACGGTCGCGGACGCCACCAGCCGCGAACTGCCCGTGCTGCACAGCAGGACGGCCGCGGCGTGCTCGCGCAGCGCGGGCCGTGCGGCGGCGGCCAGGACCGTCATCCCGCCCATGGAGTGCCCGGCGATCACCGCGCGTTCGCCCGGCGCGAGCGTGGCCCCGAGGACGGCCTCGAGGTCGTCGGCGAGGGCGTCGGTCCCGCACACCCGGCTCGCCGGGCTGCGGCCGTGACCGCGCTGGTCGTAGGCGATGACCCGGTGGTCGGCGGACAGGGCGCGGATCTGCGCCGCCCAGAAGGCGGTCGAGCAGGTCCAGCCGTGGGAGAGGACGACCGCGGGCGCGTCCTCGGGGCCGTGCACCTCGACGTGCAGCCGGGCGCCGTCCGCGGAGACGACGGTCAGCTCGCGGGCCGGCACGGGCGGGGCGTAGGGGCCGGAGGCGACGTGCGCGAGGCGGCTCACGCGCCCACCTCCGCGCTCTCGGAGGCGGGGGCCTTCCGGGCGGCCGGGACGCGCAGCACCTCGTACTCGGCGAGGTCCACGCGCCGCGTCGCCCGCCTGAACTCCGCGGTCGTGCCGGGCCAGATGGTGGTGTTGCGGCCGCTCGGGTCCAGGTACCAGCTGGTGCAGCCGCCGGTGTTCCACACGGTGCGCTTCATGCGCTCCTGCACCCGGTGGTTCCAGCCCCGCACGGCGGTGGGGCGGGCGTCGAGGGCGACCCTGCCGCCGAGCACGTTCAACTGGCGCAGGTAGTCGGCCATGTAGTTCAGCTGGGACTCGATCATGAGGATCATGGAGGAGTTCCCGAGGCCGGTGTTGGGCCCGATGACCGTCATGAAGTTGGGGAAGCCGGCCGCCGAGGCACCGCGCAGGGCCTCCATGCCGCCCTTCCAGGTCTCGGCGAGGGTCCGCCCGTCCGCGCCCACGACGCGCTCGGCGATGGGCATGTCGGTGACGTGGAAGCCGGTGCCGAAGATGATCGCGTCGGCCTCGGCCTCGGTGCCGTCCGCGGCGACGAGGGTGCTGCCGCGGACCTCGCTCAGACCGCTGGCGACCACGTCCACGTTCGGCCGGGCGAGCGCCGGGTAGTACGCGCTCGACAGCAGGATCCGCTTGCAGCCGATGCGGTAGTCGGGGGTGAGCTTGGCGCGCAGGGCCGGGTCCTTGATCGCGGAGGCGATGTTGCGCCGGGCGATCGCCTCGACGAAGCCCAGCTCGTCGGGGTGCTTGGTGAAGGCCTGCACCTGGAGCTCCCGGATGCCCCACAGCAGGCCGCGGCGCAGCTTGGTGGTGACGGGCAGCGCCCGGTGCAGGGCGCGCTCGGCGGCGCTGATCGGCCGGTCCATGCGGGGCATCACCCAGGCCGGGGTGCGCTGGAAGAGGGTGAGCCGGCCGGCCTCGGGCTGGACGGCCGGCACGATCTGGATGGCCGAGGCGCCGGTGCCGATCATGGCGACCCGCTTGCCGGTGAGGTCGTAGTCGTGGTCCCAGCGGGCCGAGTGGAAGACCTTGCCGGGGAAGGTGTCGAGGCCGGGGACGTCCGGGACCTTGGGGTCGGACAGCGGGCCGGTCGCGGAGACGACGACGTCGGCGGTCAGGTTCCCGCTCGCCGTCTCGATCTCCCAGCGCAACCGCTCGGTGTCCCACGCCATCCGCTTCACCTCCGAGCCGAAGCGGAGGTGGGGGCGCAGCCCGAAGGTGTCGGCCACGTGCTCCAGGTACGCCCGGATGTGCCGCTGCCCGGAGAAGGTGCGCGGCCACTCGGGGTTGGGCGCGAAGGAGAACGAGTACAGGTGGGACGGCACGTCGCAGGCGCACCCCGGGTAGCTGTTGTCGCGCCAGGTGCCGCCGACGCTGTCGGCCCTCTCGAGGACGACGAAGTCGGTGATCCCCTCGCGGCGCAGCCGCACGGCGGCCCCCAGCCCGCCGAAGCCGGACCCGATCACCGCCACCCGCACGTGTTCTTGAACCTGCTCGTGCTCGGCCATCCCGAAGCCTCCACGCGTCGCCTAGAACTCTGCCAGTGAACACTGGCGCAATGGGGAGAGTAGAGCAGCTCCGTACTGATGGGTAGGGGGCACGGCAAGGAAAGTTACCGGCGGTACGACATAGGCTTCCGGCGTGGCAGAAGACGCAGGAGACGCTGGACGACACGTTGGCCCCCGCGAGTACCGCATGGAGGAACTGGCCCGGCTGGCCGGCATCACGGTGCGCACCCTGCGCTTCTACCGCGAGCGCAAGCTGATCCCGCCGCCCCGCCGCGAGGGCCGTATCGCCTGGTACGACGACCACCATCTGGCCCGCCTGCGCACCATCGCGGCCCTGCTGGAACGCGGCCACACCCTCAACGGCATCGCCGAGCTCGCCGACGCCTTCGACCACGGCCGGGACGTCGGTGACCTGCTCGGCATCGGCGAGCCCACCGAGGAGACCCCGGTCCGCCTCACGCCCGAGGAGCTCGCCGCCCGCTTCGAGGGCGAGGTCACCCCGGAGAACCTCGCCGCCGCGATGGAGCTGGGCTACCTCGGCACCGACGGCGACGAACTCGTCCACATCAGCCACCGCCTGCTGGACGTCTCCTCGGCCCTGGTCCGCGAGGGCATACCCCTCGCCGCGGTCCTCGACGCCGGCAAGCGCGTCCGCGAACACGCCGACGCCCTGGCCGCGCTCTTCGCCGACCTGATCTCGCGCCACGCCCCCGAACAGGACCTCCAGCGCCTGCGTCCACTGGCCCGCAGCGTGGTGGAGGCGGAACTCTCCCTCGCCCTGGACCGACGGCTGCGGCCGGGGCCCGAGGAGGGTCAGCGCCCGTAGACGACGGTCACCGGCGCGTGGTCCGACCACCGCTCGGCGTGCGTTGCGGCCCGCTCGACGTATCCCTTGACGGCCCGGGCGGCCAGTCCCGGGGTGGCCGCATGGAGGTCGATCCTCCATCCTGAATCGTTGTCGAAGGCCCGACCCCGGTACGACCACCACGAGTACGGCCCCTCGGCGTCCGGGTGCAGCGCGCGCACCACGTCCACGTAGCCGCCGTCCGCCGGGTCGAGCACGCGGCCCAGCCACTCGCGCTCCTCCGGGAGGAAGCCGGAGCTCTTCTTGTTGGCGCGCCAGTTCTTCAGGTCGGCCTCGCGGTGCGCGATGTTCCAGTCGCCGCAGACCAGCACTTCGCGGCCCTCGGCGGCGGCGCGCTCGCGCAGTCCCTTCAGGTAGGCGAGGAACTCGCCCATGAAGCGGACCTTCTCCTCCTGGCGTTCGGTGCCGACCTCGCCGGAGGGCAGGTAGAGGGAGGCGACGGTCACACCGGGCAGGTCGGCCTCGACGTACCGGCCTGCGGTGTCGAACTCCGGCGACCCGAAACCGACCTGCACGCGGTCGGGTTCGCGGCGCGTGTAGAGGGAGACGCCGGCGCGGCCCTTGGCGGCGGCGGGGGCGTGCGTGACGTGCCAGCCGTCGGGCGCGCGGACGGGCTCGGGGAGCTGGTGGGGCTCGGCGCGTACCTCCTGGAGGCACAGCACGTCGGCGGAGGTGCCCGCGAGCCATTCCACGAAGCCCTTCTTCGCGGCGGCGCGCAGACCGTTCACGTTCACGGAGGTCACGGTGTACAAAAAACTCTCCCAGGGGTGCGGGGACGTACGTTACGCGAGCCGCCGCTCACCCCTGGGAGGGACCCTCGGGCCGGCGCCGCGCTGGTCGAGGACCGCGGCGAGGCCGGCAGCGCACGAAAAAAGGCCCAGCCGAGAGGGCTGGGCCATAAAATTCCGTCACCCCGGGTGATCAGGTCCGGAGTGACGGTTCAGCCTAGTTGATCAGAAAAGGCGCAACCATATATTTAAAGTGATATCTACACTTTGCCGGCGGCTGAAGCGTCGCCGCGCGACTCACACAGAATGCTGTTGAAGAAATTATTTTCGGTGATCGTGTCGAAGGCACACAGGCCACCACGGTCGTGAATGTCTTCGACGGCGATCAACAGACCGGCGGCACCTCGGGCCAGGGCGACGAGCATGACGACGCCACCGAAGACCTTGCCGATCCTGATCCTCCTCCTGACTCGGTTGCCGTCCGAACGATGTGGACTTGGCCGGGCCGAGGAATCCATGTTCACTGTTGAGTTTTCTTCGACACCACTGCCGGCGCGACCGAACAGCCGCGCAACAGTCTCTCTGATATTCATTTTCTCTCCATTCATCGGGAATTGCGGCGAATGCCGCACAGGGGTGGAGCTCACCCGATGGATGAACCCCCTGCGCGGCACTCGCCCCCGGTGAAGGGAGCGGTGCGAGTGACCTCTGACGGAGCAGGCACTCCCTGAGATCCTAGAGGCCGCCGCGATGCGCACGCCATCCTCCGTACGGATGATGCGACCTGCACACTGGGCGACGCCCCTCTTCGCACAATGTATCAATATACGGTAGGAAGCATGAACATACGCCGGGTCGCCTTCGACCACCCCGACGCCGTGAAGCTGAACGACGAGGTCCAGGCGGAGTACGACGTCCGCTACGGCGACGGCGGCGACGCCACGCACCTCGACCCGGCGGACTTCACGCCGCCGAACGGCCTGTACCTGATCGCGTACGACGAGAACGACGTCCCGGTCGCCTCCGGCGGCTGGCGCAGTCAGGACGCCAACGACGAGGGCAACCGCGACGGGGACGCCGAGCTCAAGCGGATGTTCGTGATCGAGCAGGTGCGCGGTCGGGGACTGGCCCGCCGCATCCTGGCCGCCCTGGAGGAGGACGCCCGCGCGGCCGGACGGACCCGCATGGTCCTGGAGACCGGCACCAAGCAGCCGGAGGCCGTCGCCCTGTACCTCTCCAGCGGCTACGAGCCCTGCGAGAAGTTCGGCTACTACCGCTTCCACCGGGACAGCCTCTGCTACGCGAAGGACCTCCAGGTCCCGTAGGCCCGCAGGACGTACCCGGCGAGGTATGCCTGGCCCCACCCCAAGTCTCGTCCCTGCCGCACCGACCCGGAGGGTGCCGGCGCGGTTTCGTGGACCCCACGAGAACACCGGACGAGTGGGGGCGGCGAAGGACATGGGCATCGGGACCAGTGCGGTCGAACTGCGGGACGTGCGCAGGCGGTACGGCTCGGGCGGCGGCCGGGTGGCCGCCCTGGACGGGGTGACGCTCGCCTTCCCGGCCGGCAGCTTCACCGCCGTCATGGGCCCGTCCGGCTCGGGCAAGTCGACACTGCTGCAGTGCGCGGCGGGCCTCGACCGGCCCACCTCGGGCTCGGTACGGCTCGGGGAGACGGAGCTGACCGCGCTGAGCGAGCGGCGGCTGACGCTGCTGCGCCGGAAGCGGATCGGGTTCGTCTTCCAGGCGTTCAACCTGCTGCCGTCCCTGACGGCCGAGCAGAACGTCGCCCTGCCGCTGCGCCTGGCCGGGCGCCGCCCGCGCGGGTCCGAGGTGCGGGAGGTGCTGCGGCGGGTCGGACTCGGCGAGCGTGCCCGGCACCGCCCGTCCGAGCTGTCGGGCGGCCAGCAGCAGCGCGTGGCGCTGGCCCGGGCGCTGATCACGCGGCCCGAGGTGCTGTTCGGCGACGAGCCGACCGGCGCGCTCGACTCGCGGACGGCCCGCGAGGTGCTGGCGCTGCTGCGGGGGATGGTCGACGACGACGGCCGCACGGTGGTGATGGTGACCCACGACCCGCTGGCCGCGTCGTACGCGGACCGGGTCGTGTTCCTGGTCGACGGACGGGTGCACGGGGAGCTGGCGGCCGCCGCGCCCGGGGAGATCGCCGCGCGGATGGCCGTGCTGGAGGCCGCAAGGCAGGAGGCCGTGCCGTGCTGACCGTCGCCCTGCGCACCCTGCGCGTCCGCTGGACCGCCTTCGCCGGCGGATTCGTCGCCCTGGCCCTCGGGGTCGCCCTGCTCGCGGTGACCGGCCTGGCCCTGGCCTCCTCGCTGAACGCCCCCGAGCGCGCCCCGGAGCGGTTCGCGGCGGCGCCCGTGGTGGTGCGGGGGCAGGACACGCTGCGCGTACCGACGGCGCACGGTGTCGGGACGCAGCCGCTGGCGCACCCCCGCCCGGTGCCGGCCGGCACGGTGGCGGCGCTGCGCGCGCTGGGTCCGGTGACCGAGGACCGTGCCTTCCCCGTGCGGGTGGAGGGCGAGCCCGGCGCACTGGTGGGGCACCCGTGGTCGACGGCGGCCTTCGCCCCGTACGAGCTGAGCGGGGGGCGCGCGCCTGAGGCCGCCGGCGAGGTGGTGGTCACGGGCGGCTGGGCGGCCGTGGGCGAGCGGCTGCGCACCTCCCACGGGACCGTGCGCGTCGTCGGCACGACGGTGGACCTCGGTTTCGAGCGGGCCGTCTTCTGGACGGACGCCCGCGCGGCACGGCTGTCGCCGCCGAGTGCGCAGCTGGTGGTGGACGCGGACGCGGCGGACGTGCGGCGCGTGGTGGGGGACGACGCCCAGGTCCTGACCGGTACGGCGCGCCGGCTGGCGGACGCCCGTCCGGACCGGGACCGGGAGGCGGTGACGGCGCTGAACGCCCTGTTCGGGACGGCTGGCGGGGTGGCCGCCTTCGTGTCGGTGTTCGTGGTGGCGTCGACGTTCTCCTTCACGGTGGCGCAGCGGCGCCGGGAGTTCGGTCTGCTGCGCACGGCGGGTGCGACACCGGGCCAGGTGCGCCGGCTGGTGGCCGCCGAGGCGCTGCTGCTGGGGGTCCTCGCGTCGGCGACGGGCTGCGCGCTGGGCGCGTACGCGGCCCCGCGGGTGGCCGTGTGGGTGGTCGGGCGAGGTCTGGCGCCCGGCTGGTTCGCGATCGGCGACCAGGCGTGGCCGTACCACCTGGCCTTCTGGACGGGTCTGCTGGTGGCCCTGTGCGGGGTGGTGGCGGCGTCCTGGCGGGCGGGGCGGACCGGGCCGGCCGAGGCGCTGCGCGAGGCGGCCGTGGACACCGGGACGCTGACCCGGGGCCGTCTGGTGTGCGGTGCGGCCCTGCTGCTGACGGCGGCCGTGACACTGGCCTGGGCGCTGCTGACCGACCCGGGGGACCTGCTGCACCGCAAGACGTACATCGTCCGGCCGATGCTGCTGATCACGGCGGTGGCGTTGCTGGCGCCGCTGCCGGTGCGCCCGCTGGTCCGGCTGCTGGCCTGGGGGCCGTCGCGGCTGCCGGGCGCGGGCGGGACGCTGGTGCGGGAGAACGCCGCCGCGGCCGTCCGGCGCACGGCGTCCGTCGCGGCGCCGGTGCTGGTGACGGTGGCGCTGACCGGGTCGCTGCTCGGGGCGACGGCCACGCTGGACGGGGCGCGGGCGGCCGAGGCCCGGGAGCGGACGCGGGCCGACCTGGTGGTGACGGCGGACGGCGGCCTCGACCGGGACGCGGTGCGGCGGCTGCGCGCGGTGCCCGGTACGGCGGCCGTCTCGGCGACCGCGCCGACCGCCGTGTACGTCGTGGAGGAGGGCGTGGCCCTGATCCGCTCCGAGGCCCGGGCGGCCGACCCGGGGGCGCTGGCGGCGACCGCGCGGATCCCGTTGACGGGCGGCCGGATCGGCGACCTGGACGACGACTCGATCGTCGTCAACGAGGAGTGGGAGCGGCACGCCGTGGGGCAGCGCGTGACGGTCCGGCTCGGCGACGGGACCCGGCGCTCGCTGCGGATCGCCGCGGTGATGCCGGTCGGCACCGGCGACAACGGGGCGTACGTCACCCCGGCGAACGCGCGGGGCGCGGTCGTCGACCGGGTGGAGGTGACGGTGGCGCGGGGCGCGGACCCGGGGGCCGTGGCGGCGGGGCTGCGGGAGGCGGTGCGGCCGTCGGGCGGGCAGGTGCTGACCCGGCGGGCGTGGCTGGAGGCGTCGGCGCCCGGGGCGGACGGGACGGCCCGCACGGGGCTGCTGCTGGTGCTGGGGATCGCCCTGCTGTACGCGGTGATCTCGCTGGCGGCCACCCTGGTCATGGCGACCTCCGACCGGCTGCGCGAGCTGGGCACCCTGCGGCTGGCGGGCGCCACCCGGGGGCAGGTGCTGCGGCTGGTGGCGGCGGAGTCGGTGGCGGTGGTGGCGGTCGGCACCGTGCTGGGTGTGGTGGTGGCGGCCCTGAACCTGGGCGGGATGCGGGGCGCGCTGGCCCTGTTGTCGGCCCCGGCCGCCCCGCTCGCGCTGCCCTGGCCGGCGCTGGGCGCGGTGGCGGGTGCGTGCGCGGTGGCCGCCGTGCTCGCGGCGACGGTTCCGGCGGCGGTGGCGCTGCGGCGCGGCACGGGTGAGGGGCTGTCAGTCCGCGCGGCGGGCTGAGACCCGGGGGGGGTCGCCGGGGTCCCGGAACACGATGAAGCCCCTGTCAGTGATCTGACAGGGGCTTCATGCTGCGTGGACCTGAGGGGATTTGAACCCCTGGCCCCCTCGATGCGAACGAGGTGCGCTACCGGACTGCGCCACAGGCCCTTGCAACGAGTGAAACTTTAGCACCCCGATCGGCCTGCTCAAAAATCCCTTCCCGGAGGCCGGGCGGGGGCGCGGTCCGGGTGCGCTACTCGTTGGCCGCGCGGGGTCGGTCGCCGTCCTCGTACTGGTCGAACAGCGGGGTCCGGCCCCGCCCCCGGCCGCGGCGGGCGGACGCGCCGCGGCGGGCGCCGCCGCGGCCGGTGCCCTCGGGCCGGTCCTCGGCGCGGTCGGCCGGGGGGTCAGGTGCGGGCCGTTCCGCCGCGTCCCTCCGGTCCGTCCGGTCCGGGGCGACGGCGCTGGAGCGGGCCGAGCTCCACGCGTCGGGCGCCGCGAGGTCCACGTCGGGGGTGGCGCGGGGGGCGACCGGCGCGGTGACGTAGGTGGGCAGGGGGACCGGCACGGGGTCCCAGCTGTCGCCCTGGCCGGGCCGGCGCTGCCGTTCGCGCTGCTGGTCGACCCACTCGGCGTGGTCGGTCTGCTCCACCAGCGCCCGGCGGTCCGCGGCGAGCGCGGAGAGTCCGGGGTCGGGTGCGGCGTCGGACGTCTCGTCCGGTTCCTCGGCGTCGGGGTCGCCGGTGAGGTCGGCGGGGGCGTGCCGGCGCGGCTGGCGGTCGCGCAGCCGCTGGGCGGCGACCTCGGCCTGGCGGCGGTCCATGTGGAAGGCGAACCGGCGGCGTTCCTGGGTGCGCAGGTGGACGATGTAGGCGCTCAGCAGTATCGCGGGCACGCCGGGCGCCCACAGGAAGGCCAGTCCGCCGACCGCGGCGACGACCGAGCCGAGGGTGAAGGCCAGGAAGAGCATCACGGTGGTGCGCCGGCGGCGGGCGAGCACCTTGGTGCGGCGGGCGCGGGCCGCCGCCGGTGAGCCCGGGGCGGGCCGGGGGGCGGGCACCCGCCTGCGGGCCGGTGCGGCCCCGGACTCGGAGGCCCGGGCGGATCCGGCGCGGTCGGTGCGCGCATCCGTGTCGCCGCGGTCCGGCGCGGGCCGCTCCGCGGCGTCCTGCGGGACGGGCCGGGTGTGCCGGCGGGTCTGGGACACGGCGAAGGCCCGGACGTCCACCGAGTCGGTGACGGCGTCCGGGGCGTCGGCGTCGGGCTCCGCCTCGTCGGCGGAGCGCGACCGGAGGTCCTTGGCGTACCGGCGCTCCATGCCCGCCCGGCCGGAAAGCAGCCGGATGGCGGTGCTGAAGCGTTCCGTCGGACGGGCCTCGTTCAGCTCGTCCTGCCTACGGAGCCACATCGGCACCAAGTAGGCGGCCCAGGCCCCGACGATGACTGCGTAGATGAGGCCGCTGCTGCTCACGCCTCACACGGTAGAGGGGTTCGCGCGGGGCCATCCGCCAATTGGGCCGGTGTGTCGCACGATCCGGCTGATATTTCGAACTTTTTTTGCGACCGATGCGACCAGCTGACTGTCAGGGACGCGAAATACCCGCTACCGCGTGGTCGCGACCCGATCAATTTCGAACATTTATTCAATTCCGGTGCCGGGCCGGGCCGGATTCCCCGAGGTGTTCCGCGCGCTCCGGTCCCGTGACCGGTGCCAGCGCCGCAGCAGCCCCTCCGGGACCTCCTCGGCGGTGAGGGCGAACACGAGGTGGTCGCGCCAGCCGCCGTCGATGTGGAGATAACGCGGCCTGAGCCCCTCCTCGCGGAATCCGAGTTTCTCCACCACCCGGCGGCTGGGCCCGTTCTCCGGGCGAATACAGACCTCGACGCGGTGCAGGCCGACGGTGCGGAAACAGTGGTCCACGGCCATCGCGACGGCCGTGGGCATCACCCCGCGCCCGGCCACCGCCGCGTCCACCCAGTAGCCGACGTGGCCGGAGCACATGGACCCCCAGGTGATCCCGGCCACCGTCAGCTGTCCGGCCAGCCGCCCCTGGTACTCGATGACGAAGGGGAGCATCCGGCCCGCGTTCGCCTCGGCCCGCAGGTGGCGGACCATCTGGCGGTACGTCGGCCGCTGCGCGAGCGGCCCGCCGGGCGCGGGCGGCGGAATGGTCGCCTCCCAGGGGCGCAGCCAGTCGCGGTTGCGCCGGTTGACCTCGCGCCACGCCCGCTGGTCGCGCAGCTTTATGGGCCTCAGGACGATGTCGCCGTCCACCAGCTCGACGGGCCAGGATGGGCTGTTCAGCTCGCACCCCCGCTTCCGGACGCCGTGGGGTGGTCACCGCCGCGCAGCTGGTCCACGGCGTGCTTCAGCAGCGGCTCCAGGACCGCGAGGCCGTCCTTCACGCCGCCGGTGGAGCCCGGCAGGTTGACGATCAGCGTCCCGCCCGCCACCCCGGCCAGGCCGCGGGAGAGCGCCGCGGTGGGCACCTTGTCGCGTCCGTACGCCCGGACGGCCTCCGCGATGCCCGGGACCTCGCGGTCGATCACCGCCCGGGTCGCCTCGGGGGTGCGGTCGGTGGGCGAGATGCCGGTGCCGCCGGTGGTGACGATCACGTCGTAGCCCGCGGCGACGCCCTCGCGCAGGGCGGCCTCGACGGGGTCTCCGTCGGGGCGGACCCGGGGACCGTCGACGGCGAAGCCGAGGCGGCCGAGGCCCTCGGCGATCAGGGGACCGCCCCGGTCCTCGTAGACCCCGGCGGCGGCCCGGTTGGAGGCGGTGACGACCAGGGCGCTGTAGGGCGCGGACAGGGCGCCGCCCACCGGCGCGTCCGGTGTCACGACCGGCTCCAGTCGCCCGACTTGCCGCCCGTCTTCTCCTCCACGCGCACGTCCGTGATGACCGCTCCCTTGTCGACCGCCTTGACCATGTCGATCACGGTGAGCGCGGCGACGGAGACCGCGGTGAGCGCCTCCATCTCGACACCCGTGCGATCCGTCGTCCGCACCGTGGCGGTGATCTCCACGGCGTCGTCCGCGACCGACAGGTCCAGTTTCACACCGGAGAGCGCCAGGGGGTGGCACAGCGGGATCAGATCCGGGGTGCGCTTGGCGCCCATGATGCCCGCGATCCGGGCGGTGGCCAGGGCGTCGCCCTTGGGGACGCCCTCGCCGCGCAGCAGCTCGACCACGCGGGGCGCGACCAGGACGCGTCCGCTGGCGCGCGCGGTGCGCGCGGTCACGTCCTTGGCGGACACGTCGACCATGCGGGCGGCGCCCGCCTCGTCGATGTGCGTCAGCCGGCCCTGCGTGTCCTGGCCGTCCTTCGGGGGTCGGTCCTGCGTGCTCATGCTGTGTGGCGCTCCCGGTCCTGGCCCGGCGCGGTGCGGCGCGTGGGCCTGCTGTGCGCGACACGGTACCGCCAACCGGGCGGGGTCAGCGGAGCAGGACCACCTCGACCTCGGTGCCGGGCTCGACCGATTCGACATCCTCGGGGACGACGATCAGCGCGTCGGCCTGTGCGAGGGCCGCCACCAGGTGGGACCCGGCGCCGCCGACCGGGGTGACCGACCCGTCGGCGCAGGTGCCACGCAGGAACTGCCGCCGGCCCTTGGGCGAGCTCAGCGCCTTGTCGGCGGTGAGGGTCGCGGTGACGGTCGGGCGGTGGACGTCGGTGAGGCCCATGAGGGTGCGGATGGCGGGGCGGACGAACAGCTCGAAGGAGACGTACGACGACACCGGGTTGCCGGGCAGGGCGAGCAGCGGGGTGTGGTCGGGGCCGATGGAGCCGAAGCCCTGGGGCTTGCCGGGCTGCATGGCGAGCTTGCGGAACTCCACGCCGCTGCCCGGCTCGTCCTCGTCGGCGACGTGCGCCAGCGCCTCCTTGACCACGTCGTACGCCCCGACGCTGACCCCGCCGGTGGTGACCATCAGGTCGGCGCGGACGAGCTGGTCCTCGATGGTGTTCCGCAGCGTGTCGGCGTCGTCGTCGACCGCGCCCACGCGGTAGGCGATGGCGCCGGCGTCGCGGGCGGCGGCGGTGAGGGCGAAGCTGTTGGAGTCGTAGATCTGGCCGTGGGCCAGTTCCTCGTCGGGCTGGACGAGTTCGCTGCCGGTGGACAGCACCACCACGCGCGGGCGGGGGTGCACCCGGACCCTGCCGCGCCCGATCGCGGCGAGCAGGGCGATCTGCGGCGGCCCGAGGACCGTGCCGGCCTCCAGGGCGCGGTCGCCGGACTTCACGTCGCTGCCCGCGGCGCGCACGTGGGCGCGCGCCTCGGCCGGCCGGTACACCCGGACCTGCCCCTCGGCTCCCTCGGGGGCGAGGCTGCGGGCGCGCATCCCGGTGACCGGGCCCTCGCCGAGGCCGCCGTCCGTCCACTCGACGGGGACGACGGTCTCGGCGCCGGGCGGCAGCGGGGCGCCGGTCATGATGCGGGCGGCCTGGCCGGGGCCCACGGACGGCGGGTCGGCCTGGCCGGCGGCCACGTCGCCGACGACCTCCAGGGCGGCGGGGAACTCCTCGCTCGCGCCGGCCACGTCGGCGACCCGCACCGCGTACCCGTCCATGGAGCTGTTGTCGAACGGCGGCAGCGAGACCGGCACCGTGATGTCGTCGACCAGGACGCACCCCTGGGCGTCGAGCAGGTTCAACTCGATCGGTTCCAGGGGGCGGACGGTGGCGAGGATGTCGTCCAGGTGGTCCTGCACCGACCACAGCCGGTCCGGACCGAAGTCCGCGGCGGCGTCGTGGCCGGTGTCACGGGGCGCGGCGCTGCTCAACGTCGTTACATCTCCTCGGCTACGTAACTGCGGAGCCAGGACCGGAAGTCGGGGCCCAGGTCCTCACGTTCGCACGCCAGTCTGACAATGGCACGCAGATAGTCGCCGCGGTCGCCGGTGTCGTAGCGGCGGCCCTTGAAGACGACGCCGTGCACGGGGCCGCCGACCTTCTCGTCCGCGGCGAGCTGCTGGAGGGCGTCGGTGAGCTGGATCTCGCCGCCGCGGCCGGGCTCGGTCTTGCGCAGTATGTCGAAGATGTTCGGGTCGAGGACGTAACGGCCGATGATGGCGTAGTTGGAGGGGGCGTCGGCCGGGTCGGGCTTCTCGACCAGTCCGCTCACCTTGACGACGTCGCCGTCCTCGGTGGCCTCGACGGCGGCGCAGCCGTAGAGGTGGATCTGCTCGGGCGCGACCTCCATGAGGGCGATGACGCTGCCGCCGTGCCGCTCCTGCACGTCGATCATGCGCTGCAGCAGCGGGTCGCGCGGGTCGATCAGGTCGTCGCCGAGCAGGACCGCGAAGGGCTCGTCCCCGACGTGCGGGGCGGCGCACAGCACCGCGTGGCCGAGGCCCTTGGGGTCGCCCTGGCGGACGTAGTGGATCATGGCGAGGTCGCTGGACTCCTGGACCTTGGCCAGCCGGCCGGCGTCGCCCTTCTTCTGGAGGGCGGACTCCAGCTCGTAGTTGCGGTCGAAGTGGTCCTCCAGCGGGCGCTTGTTGCGGCCCGTGACCATGAGGACGTCGCCGAGACCCGCGGAGACGGCCTCTTCGACCACGTACTGGATCGCCGGCTTGTCGACGACCGGCAGCATCTCCTTGGGAGTGGCTTTGGTGGCCGGCAGGAACCGGGTACCAAGTCCGGCTGCGGGGATGACAGCCTTGCTGATCCTGGGGTGGGACTGAGTCATGCCCGCCACCATATCCGGTGACTTTGGGAGAATCCGCAACTCGGGATCGCCCTTGCTCACATGAGCACACGAGAACGGTACAGGAGTCACCTTTGACGTTCAGCGGACGTTCCGACGAGTCCGGCAAGCGGGCCCTGCGGCGGGAGTTCCTCGGGGCGAGGGCCGCTCTGACGGCGGACGACGTGCGGGACGCGGCCGACGCCCTGGCCGGCCGGGCGCTGGCGCTGCCCGAGGTCGCGGAGGCGGGCGTCGTGGCGGCGTACGTCTCCGTCGGCACCGAGCCGGGCACCCTCGCGCTGCTGGACGCGCTGCGCGCGCGGGGCGCGCGCGTGCTGCTGCCGGTGCTCCTGCCCGACAACGACCTCGACTGGGGCGTCTACGCCGGGGAGGACGCCCTAGCGCGCGTGCGGCACGGCGGGCGGATGGCCCTGTACGAACCCGCCGGCGAGCGTCTCGGCCCGGACGCGGTGACCGCGGCCGGCGTCGTGCTGCTGCCGGGCCTGGCGGTCGACGCGCGCGGCATGCGGCTGGGCCGCGGCGGCGGGTCCTACGACCGGGTCCTCGCCCGGCTGGAGCGGGCGGGCGCGCGGCCCGCGCTGCTGGTCCTGCTGTACGACCGGGAGGTCGTCGCGCACGTCCCCGAGGAGCCGCACGACCGGCCGGTGGACGCGGTGGTGACGCCGTCGGGGGTGCGCAGGTTCCGCTGAGACCGCTCCCGACGACGGGAACGGCCCCCACGCACGCGTGGGGGCCGTTCGTCGTTCCGGTCGTTCCGGTGCGCCGCGCTACGGCTTGAGCACCAGGGTGTCGCTCGTGCTGCCCTCGACCGCCTTCGCGGAGAAGGACCACGGCAGCAGCTCACCCGCGGCCCACTTGTCCGTCTGGTCGGTGTAGTGGGCGCTGTAGGCGTGTCCGGAGGCGCCGGTGAGGTTGATCCACCGGGACTTGTCGAGGTCGCCGAGGTTGACCACCATCCGCATGGACGGCACCCACACCACCCCGTAGCCGCCGGCCGCGTTCCAGCCGGTGGCGTTGACCGCCGCCTCGCCGCCGCTGAGCTTCCACGGGCCGCGGTTCAGGACGTACTTCACGAAGCCGGGGCCCTCGGTGCCGAGGGTCTGGTTCTTCAGGAACAGGCGGTGCAGCCGGCCCCAGTTCCAGCTGTCGATGTCCTTGCCGAGCTTGGCGGTGAGCTCCCAGCGGGCGTCGACCATGGCGCGCTTGAACAGGTCGTCGCGGTTGTGGTCGGCGCCCTTGCGGGTGCCGTTCGCCGGGGTCGTCCACCAGTCGCTCTTCGGCTTCTCCATCAGGGTGCGCACGACCTCGAACCAGCGGTCGCCGCCGTCCGGCTGCGCCTGGCCGGCGTCGCGCTGACCGCACTCGTAGACCTTGCTGATCTCGTCCGCGGGCCCGGTGCTGTTGACCGGGTCGACCCACAGGCACTGGCCCTCGACCCGCAGCTCCTTGGGCAGCTTGTTGCCGAAGGCGAGCTTGAGGACGTTGCGCCACACCGCGTTGAAGTAGGCGGCGGCGGCCGAGTCGGCGTCCTGGGTGTAGTCCCAGCCCTCGAGCAGCTTCTGGGCCTCGCGCACGTCCTTGTCGGCGATGTCGATCTTCAGCAGCTGGGGCACGAGCAGCTTGGCCATCTCGCTGCTGTTGTCCAGCTGCATCTGCCGCATGTCGTCCGTGGAGATCTTGCCGCCGTCCTTGATCTTCTGCTCGATCAGGGCGGTGATCCGCTGACTGCGGGTGCCGTAGCCCCAGTCCGTCGTCAGGGTGTACGGGTACTTGTCCTCGTCGATCACGGCCTGGTTGGCGGTGACGATGTAGCCGCGGTCGGGCTCGTACTCGTAGGGCAGTTCGTCCGGCTCTATGTACTTGCCGGTCCAGTGGTACCTGGAGTCCCAGCCCGGCGCCGGCACGGAGCCGTCGTGGCCCTTGGCACGGATCGGGATCCGGCCCGGCAGCGTGTAGCCGATGTGGCCCTCGGTGTCGGCGTAGACCAGGTTCTGGGACGGCACGTCGAACAGGGCCGCGGCCTCGCGGAAGGTGTCCCAGTCCTTGGCGCGGTCGATCGCGAAGACGGCGTCCATCGTGGTGCCCGCCTCCAGCGCCGTCCAGCGCAGGGAGACGCCGTAGCCGTCGGCGCGGTCGGGCGCCGCGGTGTTCACGGTGGCCTTCTTGCCGACCTTGACGAGTTCGTCGTCGCGGTCGGACAGGAGGGGGCCGTTGTTCGTCTCGCGGACGACGATCTTCTTCGGCTCGCCGCCGGCGACCTTGATGGTCTCCTCGCGGGTCGTGAAGGGCACGACCTTGCCGTCGTACTGGTAGCCCTCGCCGGTGATCTTCTCCAGGTACAGGTCGGTCACGTCGGCGCCGGAGTTGGTCAGGCCCCAGGCGACGTCCTGGTTGTGGCCGATGACGACGCCGGGCATGCCCGCGAAGGTGTAGCCGGTGACGTCGTACTGGCACTTGGCCGAGACGGTGCGGCAGTGCAGGCCCATCTGGTACCAGACGGAGGGCAGCGAGGGCGACAGGTGCGGGTCGTTGGCCAGCAGCGGCTTGCCGGTGATGGTGTGCTCGCCGGAGACGACCCAGGAGTTGGAGCCGATGCCGTTGCCGTTGACGCCGACGGCGGTGGGCAGGTCGTCCAGGACGTTCTGCAGACTCGCCAGTTGGCTCTCCAGCGCGCTGCCGCTGCCCGTGCCCGTACCGGTGCCCGTGCCCGTACCCGTCCCGGTGCCCGTGCCGGTGCCGTCCGAGGAGCCGGCCGCGCCGCCCTCGAACGTCTCGGTGAGCTCGTCGTACTGGCCCTCCTGGACGATGGCCTTGTTCCGGCTGTACGGGTACGCCGGGTACAGGTCGGCGATCTGCTTGGGGCCGAGACGGCTGGTCATCAGGGCGCGGTCGACCTCGTCCTGCATGTTGCCGCGCAGGTCCCAGGCCATCGCCTTCAGCCACGCCACCGAGTCGACCGGGGTCCAGGCCTGCGGCGCGTAGTCGTTGGTGAAGCCGAGGGCCGCGTACTCCAGCGAGATGTCCGCGCCGTCCTTGCCCTCGAGGTAGGCGTTGACTCCCTTGGAGTACGCCTCGAGGTACTTCTTCGTGGAGGGCGACAGCTTCTCGTCGTACTCCTTCTTCGCCACCCGGTCCCAGCCCAGGGTGCGCAGGAACTCGTCGTTGTCGACCTGGCCCTTGCCGAACATCTCCGACAGGCGCCCTGAGGTCATGTGCCGGCGCACGTCCATCTCGTAGAACCGGTCCTGCGCCTGGACGTAGCCCTGCGCCATGAACAGGTCCTCCTCCGAGGAGGCGTAGACCTGCGGGATCCCGTAGCCGTCGCGCTTGACGTCGACCGGACCGGACAGGCCCTTCAGCGTGAGGGAGCCCTTGGTCTGCGGGAAGGAGGCGCGGACGGTGCTGATGGACCAGTACGCCCCGTAGGCGAGGCCGCCGATGATGGCCAGCACCAGCACGAGGACGAGAAGGCGTGCTTTGCGCCCCTTCTTCCTGCCGGACTTGCCGGGCTGCTGACCCGAAGAGGCGGTGTTGGTGGGGGGCATCGCTGTCCTTGCTGTCCTAACACGAGCGGCAGGGGCGGGCTGTGCTGCGTACTGAGCGCTGGAGCAACTGTAGGCGCAGGGCCCGCTCCCCCTTGACGCGGAGTCGGGTACGGGCGGGCACGGGCGTTCGATCTTGCCAAGCCGAGCGTCAAGAAAGCGTCAAGAGTTAGGTAAGGTAACGAAGTAGTTGGCCGCGGACTCCCGCGGCTTCGTGTGCCATGTATGTGCGCTCGCGCGCGCTGTGTCCGCACACCGACCCGCGCCTCGTGGCGTGCGCACCGGCGACCGCGCACCCGCGCGCGGGCCCTCGGTGCACCGCGACGCGCGCGGGTGCCCGTGCGCCAGGGAAGGGAACGGCCGCTGACTGTCCACCACCTCAACCAGCTCCTGCTCGTCTGCTCGCTCGTCCTGCTCATCGCCGTCGCGGCGGTCCGCATCTCCTCGCGCAGCGGGCTCCCCAGCCTGCTCGTCTACCTGGCCATCGGCGTCGCCATGGGCCAGGACGGCATCGGCCACATCCAGTTCGACAGCGCCGAACTGGTGCAGGTCATCGGGTACGCGGCCCTGGTCGTGATCCTGGCCGAGGGCGGTCTGGGCACGAAGTGGAAGGAGATCAGGCCGATCCTGCCGTCCGCCTCCGCGCTGGCGCTGGTCGGCGTCGCGGTGAGCGTCGGCGTGACCGCCGCGGGCGCGCACTACCTGACCGGGCTGGAGTGGCGGCAGGCGTTGATCGTCGGAGCGGTGGTGTCCTCCACGGACGCGGCGGCGGTCTTCTCGGTGCTGCGCAGGATCCCGCTGCCCGCACGCATAACGGGCACGCTGGAGGCGGAGTCGGGCTTCAACGACGCCCCGGTGGTCATCCTCGTCGTCGCCTTCTCCGCGGCCGGACCGATCGAGCACTGGTACCTGCTGCTCGGCGAGATCGCCCTGGAGCTGGCCATCGGTGCGGCCATCGGACTCGCGGTGGGCTGGCTGGGCTCGTGGGGGCTGCGGCACGTGGCGCTGCCCGCCTCCGGCCTCTACCCCATCGCCGTCATGGCCATCGCCGTCACCGCCTACGCGGCCGGTGCCATGGCGCACGGCAGCGGCTTCCTCGCCGTGTACCTGGCCTCGATGGTGATGGGCAACTCGCGGCTGCCGCACTGGCCCGCCACCCGCGGCTTCGCGGACGGGCTCGGCTGGCTCGCCCAGATCGGCATGTTCGTGCTGCTCGGCCTGCTGGTCACCCCGCACGAACTCGGCGACGACATCGTCCCCGCCCTGGTCATCGGGCTGGTGCTGACGATGGTGGCGCGTCCGCTGAGCGTCGTGCTGTGCCAGCTGCCCTTCCGGGTTCCCTGGCAGGAGCAGGCCCTGATGTCCTGGGCCGGGCTGCGCGGCGCCGTGCCCATCATCCTCGCGACGATCCCCATGGTGGAGGGCGTCGCGGGCAGCCACCGGATCTTCAACATCGTCTTCGTCCTGGTCGTCGTCTACACCCTGATCCAGGGCCCGACCCTGCCCTGGCTGGCCCGCAAGCTGCACCTGGGCAAGGGGGACGAGGCCGCCGACCTCGGCATCGAGTCGGCACCCCTGGAGCGGCTGCGCGGACACCTGCTGTCCGTCACCATCCCCGAGGGCTCCCGGATGCACGGCGTCGAGATCAGCGAACTGCGGCTGCCCGCCGGGTCCGCCGTCACGCTGGTCGTGCGGGACGGCACGTCGTTCGTGCCGCTGCCGACGACCGGGCTGCGGCGCGGCGACGAGCTCCTCGTGGTCGCCACCGACCCCGTCCGGGACGCGGCCGAGGCCCGGCTGCGCGCGGTCGGACACGGCGGCAAGCTCGCCGGCTGGCTCGGCACCGCGGACACCGGCACGAAGGGCGGGTGAGCGGGGTCGGGGTGCTCGCTTTCACAGGTGGCGACCTGGTTGCCCCCTGTACGATGAAGGCGGCACCTGATCGAACCAACTCTGCCTGAAGCAGAGCTGGCGCGACCGTATGGCGGCCGGAACGTCCCGCGAGCCGGGCTCCGGTATCTACCGCAGTCCGCGCAAGAGGACAGCTCTCGGCGCTCCCGCACGGCGACAGCCACGAGGCGGACCGGCGCTACCAGGCGGCAGAAAGGCACGGCCGTGGCATCCACGGTCACCCCGTCGAAGAAGTCGCCGGAGGGGACGCCGCACACCGCGTCCTCCCGCCCCGGATACGGACCGCTGCTGCGCACCCGCGGCGCCTGGACGTTCCTGCTTCCCGGCTTCGCGGCCCGCCAGCCGTTCGCCATGCTGACGATCTCCATCGTGCTGCTGGTGCAGCACACCACCGGCTCGTACGGCGTCGCGGGCGCCGCCGCGGCCGTCACCGGCGTCTCCATGGCCCTGTTCGCCCCCTACAGCGGCCGGCTCGCCGACCGTCTCGGCCAGCGCGCCGTCCTGCTGCCCGGCGTGCTCGTGCACGCCCTGTCCGGCCTGACCCTGACCGTCCTCGCCCTCTCGGACGCCCCGCTGTGGGCGCTGTTCGCGGCGGCCGTGCCCACCGGTGCCTCGGTGCCGCAGATCGGCCCGATGGTGCGCGCCCGCTGGGGCGTGAAGCTGGGGGGCTCGCCGCTGATGAGCACGGCCGCGGCCTTCGAGTCGGTCACGGACGAGCTGACCTTCGTCCTCGGCCCGCTGCTGGCGACCGCCCTGTGCACGGCCGTGGACCCGGCCGCCGGCCTGGTCACCGAGGCCGCGCTGACGCTGGTGGGCGGTCTGCTGTTCGCCGCGCAGAAGAGCACCCAGCCGCGGGTCGGCGGTGGCGACGGCGGCCACGCGCGCGTGGCGCACGTCCCGGCGCTGCGGGTGCCCGGCGTGCGGGTGCTGGCCGTGATCTTCCTGGGCATCGGTTCCGTGTTCGGCGGCATGCAGGTCTCGCTGGCCGCGTTCACCGAGTCGATCGGCGAGCCCGGCATGAACGGCGTCCTGTACGGCGTCTTCGCCGCGGGCAACATGCTCTCCGGCCTGGTCTGCGGCGCCGTCGCCTGGAAGGTGGCCCCGCAGCGGCGCCTCCTCGTCGGCTACACCGCCCTCGCCCTGACCGCCTCGGGTCTGTGGGCCGCGCACTCGGTGCCCGTGCTGGCGGGCCTCGGCCTGCTGGTCGGCATGTGCATCGCGCCCGCCCTGGTCACCGGGTACACGCTGGTCGAGGACCTGGTCCCGGCGGGCGCCCGCACCGAGGCCTTCACCTGGCTGACCGGCGCCGTGGCGCTCGGCCAGGCGGCGGCCGTCACGATCGCCGGGCAGCTGGAGGACCGGTTCCGGGACGGCGCCGGGTTCCTGGTCCCGATGGGCGGCACGGTGCTCGCGCTGGCGGTGCTGGTGGCCCTGCGCTCCCGGCTGGCGACACCGTCCCGCGACCGGACGGTCGCACGTGGCGTGGGTCACCGCACGCCCGCCACAGTGGACTGAGCCCCAGGAATACGTCACTATGGACCGTCGTTAGCACTCATCGAGTGAGAGTGCCAGGAGGAAGACAGTGCCGACGTACCAGTACCAGTGCACCGAGTGCGGCGAGGGCCTCGAGGCGGTGCAGAAGTTCACCGACGACGCCCTGACCGAGTGCCCGAACTGCAAGGGACGCCTGAAGAAGGTCTTCTCCGCGGTCGGCATCGTCTTCAAGGGCTCCGGCTTCTACCGCAACGACAGCCGCGGCAGCTCGTCCAGCAGCTCGCCGGCGTCGTCGTCTTCGTCGAAGCCCGCCTCGACGTCCTCGTCGTCCTCCTCGGACTCGGGTTCGTCGGCCGGCACGGGCTCGTCGAGCTCCGGCAGCTCCTCCTCGAGCACCACCGCCGCGTAGCACGTTCCACCGGACACCCTGTCGTCGTGCGACGACAGGGTCTTCGGCGTTCCCGCGTCCCCCGAACGGGGGGCGGTTAGGGTGCGGGCATGGCGAACATGGTGAATGCCGAGATCGGTGTGATCGGCGGCTCCGGTTTCTACTCGTTCCTCGACGACGTGACCGAGATAGAGGTGGACACGCCGTACGGGCCGCCCAGCGACTCCCTCTTCCTCGGCGAGATCGCCGGCCGGCGGGTCGCGTTCCTCCCCCGGCACGGGCGCGGCCACCATCTGCCGCCGCACCGGATCAACTACCGGGCCAACCTGTGGGCGCTGCGCTCGGTCGGCGTGCGCCAGGTCCTCGGCCCGTGCGCGGTGGGCGGGCTGCGCCCCGAGTACGGGCCGGGCACGCTGCTGGTGCCGGACCAGTTCGTCGACCGGACGCTGTCCCGCGCGTCGACGTACTTCGACGGGCTGCCGCTGGCCGACGGCACGGTGCCCAACGTGGTGCACGTGTCGCTGGCCGACCCGTACTGCCCCGCCGGGCGGGCGGCCGCGCTCAAGGCGGCGCGGGGGCGGGACTGGGAACCGGTGGACGGCGGCACCCTGGTCGTGGTCGAGGGGCCGCGCTTTGGGACCCGTGCGGAGTCGTCCTGGCACCGGGCGCAAGGTTGGTCGGTGGTCGGCATGACCGGCCACCCGGAGGCCGCGCTCGCCCGTGAGCTGGAGCTCTGCTACACCTCGATGACCCTGGTCACCGACCTGGACGCCGGGGCCGAGAGCGGTGAGGGCGTCTCTCACGAGGAGGTGCTGCGGGTGTTCTCGGCCAATGTGGACCGGCTGCGGGGCGTGCTGTTCGACGCGGTGGCGGCGCTGCCGGCGGCCGGGGAGCGGGACTGCCGGTGCGGGCAGGCGCTGGGCGGGATGGACCCGGGCTTCACGCTGCCGTAGCGGGCGGGCGGAACGCCTCGATCGGGTGACGGAGTTCTCCACAAGCGGCCGGTGGTCCACGGGCCCCGGCGGGAATCGGCGGGACGGCCCATCGTGGTGTCCGCCAGCCGATCCCTCGTCACAGGTGGTGCCCGCCGTGTCCCGTTCCGCCGTTCCCTTCCCGCAGCCGCTCGGCGCCGACGCCCCGCCCACCTGCGAGGTGCCGCACTTCGCTCCCGTGCGGGTGCGCGGCGGACGCCATCAGCTGCACCGGCTCGTCCGGGACCGGCGGCGCGCCGTGGCCGCCGGTCTCGCGGTCACCGCGGCGGCGCTGGTGGCGGCGGGCCCGCATCCGGGCACCGGGGCACAGGACGGCGGCCGGGCGCGGGGGCATCCGGTGTCCGACCGGGCGCGTGAGCGGGCGGCCGGCCCGGTGGCGGCGCCCGTGCGGATCGCCGACGCCGCGACGGTGCGGCTGCTCGCACCGGGTGACCATGTCGACGTCGTCGCGTCCGGGGAGGGCGCGGACGGCGGTGCGTCCGTGATCGCGCGGCGGGCGCGGGTGGTGGAGGTGCCGGAACCCGCCGCCGGGGTGGCGGGGGACGGAGCACCGGAGGCCGGGGCGCTCGTCGTGCTGTCGGTGCCGGCCGCCACCGCGCACCGGCTGGTCGGCGCGGGCGTCCGGGCGCGGCTGGCGGTGACGCTGTGCTGACCCTGCCGGGCACCTCCACCGAGGGGACGGACTGGACAGCACCGCCGGGCGTCGGCGTAGGTTGCGGAGCGGTTTGTTCCACAACCTGTTCATGTGAGGAGTGCCCCCGAGGTGAGCGCGAAGAAGGATCCGAGCGTCTGGCAGGGCTTCAAGGCCTTCCTGATGCGCGGGAACGTCGTCGATCTGGCGGTCGCGGTGGTCATCGGCGCCGCCTTCACCAACATCGTCAACTCGTTGGTGAAGGGCATCATCAATCCGCTGGTCGGTGCGTTCGGCACGCAGAACCTCGACAGCTACAGCTCCTGTCTGAAGGGCCCGTGCACCGGGACGGGCGACAGCGCGACCGGCGTCCGGATCCTGTGGGGTTCGGTGCTCGGCGCCACCCTGACCTTCCTGATCACGGCGGCCGTCGTCTACTTCATGATGGTCCTGCCCATGTCGAAGTACCTGGCCCGCGTGGAGGCCCGCCGCAAGGCGCGGGAGGGCACGCAGGAGGTCGTCGAAGTGTCCGAGCTGGAGGTGCTCAAGGAGATCCGCGACGCGCTGATCGCGCAGCGGGGTCCGGACCGCGACCGCACCTAGCGCCCGCGGGGGTCACAGGTGGTGGGGCGGCTTCTCGTCGAGGAAGCGCTTCAGGTCGGCCGCGCTGTCGGCGTCGGGCCGCTCACCCCACCCCCGGTCGGTGTCGTCCGAGGACTGCTGGTCGAGCGGGTCGTCGAAGACCAGCGCGGGCTTCGGCGCGCGCGGCTCGGGTTCGGGGGCGGTGCTCATGGAATCCAGGGTACGACCCGCCCCCGCGCGCGCTCCCGCGTCCCGTCTCTGGTGTGCTGTGACCCATGACGTCCAGTCCCGTTCCCCCGCCCGAGTCCTCCGCCCCGGCCGCCGGTCACCGGCCGCTGCGCAGGCTCACGGCCCGGCCCCGTCACGAGTCCCATCGCGTCGCCTCGTCGCTGGAGCTCTTCTTCGACCTGTGCTTCGTCGTGGCCGTCGCCCAGGCGGGCGTGCAGCTGGTGCACGCCGTCGCCGAGGGGCATGCGGGCGAGGGGGTCCTGTACTACGCGATGGTCTTCTTCGCCATCTGGTGGGCGTGGATGAACTTCACGTGGTTCGCCTCCGCGTACGACAACGACGACGTGCTCTACCGGATCGTCACCCTGGTGCAGATCGCCGGTGTCCTGGTCCTCGCCGCCGGGATCTCCCGGGCCTTCGAGGACCACGACTTCACGGTCATCGTGCTGGGCTACGTGATCATGCGGCTCGCCATGTCGGCGCAGTGGCTGCGGGCCGCGCGCGGTGCCGGACCGGCGGAACGCGCGATGACCCTGAGGTACGCCGGCGGCGTGCTGCTCTGCCAGATCGGCTGGGTGGGGCTGCTGTTCGTGCCGGCCGCCGGGCGGGCGTGGCTGTTCCTGGTGATGGCGCTGCTGGAGATGTGCGTGCCGACGCTCGCGGAGAAGGACCACCAGTCGTCCTGGCACCCGCACCACATCTCCGAGCGGTACGGGCTGTTCACGATCATCGTGCTCGGCGAGACCATCGCCGCCGCCACGGTCGCGGTGAAGTCGGGCATCGACGAGAACGACGCCCTGGGCGAAGTGCTGCCGATCGCGGTGGGCGGGCTGCTGATCGTCTTCGCCGCCTGGTGGATCTACTTCGTGGTGCCCATCCACGGGCACCTGCGCACGAGCAGGCAGGCGTTCGTGTGGGGTTACGGCCACTACCTGGTCTTCGCCTCGGCGGCGGCGATCGGCGCGGGGCTGGAGGTGGCGGTGGAGCAGGCCGTCGGCCAGGCGCACATCTCGACGCTCGCGGCGTCCGCCGCGGTGACCCTGCCGACGGCGACGTTCCTGCTCACGGTCTGGGTGCTGCACGCGCGCCACTTCAAGGTGGGCGTCGCGCAGCAACTGGTCCTGCCGGCCGCCGCGCTGCTGGTGGTCGGCTGCACGTTCCTCGGGGAGGCGGCCGTGCTGGTGGCGGGCATCGTCCTGGCGCTGGCGGTCGCGGCCGGGGTGGTACTGACGGCCCGCGCGGGCGTGCCGGACCGGGGGACGACGACACCGGCCGCGTGAGCGCACGCCGCGGCCCGGGGTGCCGGGGACCGGCCGACACTGGGGGCATGACAGTTGACGCATTGACGGACGTCGCCGGGGTCAGGGTCGGGCACGCGACGCGGGCCGGCGACGGGTGGCTCACCGGCACGACGGTGGTGCTCGCGCCGGAGGGCGGGGCTGTCGCCGCCGTGGACGTGCGCGGCGGCGGCCCCGGCACCAAGGAGACCGACGCGCTCGATCCGCGCAATCTGGTGCAGAGGGTCGAGGCGGTCGTGCTGACCGGCGGCAGCGCCTACGGGCTCGACGCGGCGTCCGGGGTGATGGCCTGGCTGGAGGAGCGGGGGCGCGGGGTGCGGGTCGGACCCGACCCGGCGCACGTCGTGCCGGTGGTGCCCGCCGCCTGCGTCTTCGACCTGGGGCGGGGCGGCGACTTCCGGGCCAGGCCGGACGCGGCGACCGGTCGGGCGGCCGTGGAGGCGGCGCACGCGAGCGCACCGGGTGCGCGGGTGGCCGAGGGAGGGGTCGGGGCCGGCACGGGAGCCGTGGTGGGGCTCCTGAAGGGCGGGGTCGGCACCGCGAGCACCGTGCTGGAGTCGGGCGTCACGGTGGCCGCGCTGGTGGTGGCCAACGCGGCGGGGTCGGCGGTGGATCCGGAGACGGGCGTGCTGTACGGGGAGTTGTTCGGGGGACGGCGCGTGGCGTATCCGGCGGCGGACGTGCACGAGGCTGCGCGGCGGCGCCTCGCCGAGGTGGCGGCCCGCAACGCCCCGCCTCCGCTCAACACGACGGTCGCCGTGGTCGCCACCGACGCCGGGCTGTCCAAGGCGCAGGCGCAGAAGCTGGCCGGCACGGCGCACGACGGCATCGCACGTGCCGTGCGTCCGGTGCACCTGCTCAACGACGGGGACACGGTGTTCGCCCTGGCGACCGGTGAGCGCCCGCTCGACGCGGCGCTGCCGCTCGCGCTGAACGAGGTACTCGCGGCGGGCGCGGACATGGTCACCCGGGCGATCGTGCGCGCGGTGCGCGCCGCCGGGCCGGTGGACGGGCCGGGCGGATCCTGGCCCTCGTACGACGCGTTGTACGGGGTCCCCTCGGACGCGGAGACGCGCGGGGCGTCGTAGCGGAGCGGGGTCCGGCGGGGTCAAGTGCAAGGCGGCGAGGGGCGATTGTCGCGGTTCTGTCACTGATCGCCTTTTCCGGCGGCCGGCGGGAACCCCGCCCGGCGCCGGGCCGCTCTTCAGGGCTGAAGCGGAAACGCACATCACCTGAAAACATGGAGCAGCCCGTGACAACGCAGGACATATCAGCGCGTCGCGCACTGGTGGCCTGCGCCGCCCTCGTGGTCGGCGCCCTGACCCTCACCGCCTGCGGCGGCAGCGCCAGCGCCGACGACAAGAGCGGCGGAGACGGCAAGGGCGGCACGGGCTCGGTGAAGACCTCCGTGGCGAAGGTCGTGATCTCCGCGAAGGACGGTTCGACCGGCGCGTCGATCAACGCGACCGGCGTGAAGGTCAGCGACGGCCGGCTGACCGAGGTCAGGATGACGGTGGCGGGGACGGGGACGGCCGTACCGGGCTCGGTGTCCGCCGACGGCGCGAGCTGGAAGCCGAAGGAACAGCTGGAGCGCGGCACCAAGTACCGGATCAGCGCGACGGCGAAGGACGCGGACGGCCTGCCGTCCTCGGCCGACTCGACCTTCACCACCGTCTCCTCGGACAACAGCTTCATCGGCACGTACACCCCCGACGGGGGCGCCACGGTGGGTGTGGGCATGCCGGTGTCGTTCACGTTCGACAAGGAGATCGGCGACAAGAAGGCCGTGCAGTCGCACATCACGGTCACCTCCAGCAGCGGGCAGGAGGTGGTCGGGCACTGGTTCGGCGCGCAGCGGCTCGACTTCCGGCCCGACGACTACTGGAAGGCCGGCTCCAAGGTCACGATGAAGATCGACCTGGACGGGGTGGAGGGCGCCAACGGCGTCTTCGGCGTGCAGAAGAAGACCGTCACCTTCACCGTGGGCCGCTCGCAGGTCTCCACGGTGGACGTGAACACGCAGACCATGACGGTCGTGCGCGACGGCGAGACGGTCAAGTCGATCCCGATCTCGGCGGGCAGCGCCGAGAACCCGACGTACAACGGGCAGATGGTGATCTCCGAGAAGTCCCTCCAGACGCACATGGACGGCTCGACGGTCGGCTTCGGCGGCGAGTACGACATCCCGGACGTGCCGCACGCGATGCGGCTGAGCAGCAGCGGCACGTTCATCCACGGCAACTACTGGTACGCGAAGGGCAATCCGCCCTTCGGCAACCAGGGCACCAGCCACGGCTGCGTGGGACTGCGCGACGTGCAGGGCGGCCAGGGCGACACGCCGAGCAAGTGGTTCTACGACCACTCGCTCATCGGGGACGTCGTCGTCGTCAAGAACTCCCCGGACGACACGATCGCGCCCGACAACGGCCTCAACGGCTGGAACATGGGCTGGAGCGAATGGGTCGCCGGCAGCGCCGTCTGACCGGCCCACCGGCTCGCTGAACAGCAGGTTCTGACGGATCGCCGGGTCGCGCGGGAACATCTCGCGCGGCCCGGGCGTTTTTCGTGCGTACGTTTTCCCGGTTCCCAAACATGATGTCCGACCGAGGGGCTACGGTATGCACCCACCAGGTGACATGCAGCAACGCCGGGAGAAACCTTGAGCGTTCCGTACGAGACGGCAGCGTACGAACCAGCCGAGTCGCCCGAGTCTCCGGAGGAGCACCTCATGCGACTGCTCGGCCGCGCCCTGAACTCGTTCGAGCTGCCCGACGAGACGATAGGGCGGCTGGACTGCGCCCTGGCGCACGACGGTTCGCTGCACTCCGCGCACCACAGCGCCGGACTGCACCGCGAGACCTACAGGCACACGTGGCTGCTCGCCGACGGCTCGGCCCTCACCCTCTGGGAGCTCGTCCACAACACCGCCCCGGGCGGCGAGGCGCAGCACGAGGTGTACGTCGACGAGGAGGAGCTGCGCGCCGCCACCGCGAGGCTGGCGCTGCCGCCGGACACGCCCGACTTCGAACTGCCGGTGCCGGTGCAGCTGTCGCCGATCCCCACCCCGCGGCACGTCTACGTCCAGGGCGGCTCCGCGGACCACGCGCGCCGGCTGCTGCGCCGTGCGGAGAACGCGGACCGGCCCGGCGCGGACACCGCCGCCCTGCTGGCCACGGCGTCCGCGCACCAGATCACGCAGGCCTTCGGCGCCCCCGGCCGCACGGGCCGCGCCGCGATCGGCTTCTCGCTCTACGAGCACGCCTTCCTGCTGCGGGACGGCGCCGAGGTCTCCCTGTGGGAGGTCGAGCACACGGCCACGCCCGACGGGCGGCACATGTGCGAGGTGTACGTGAGCGAGGAGGCGGCCCGCCGGGCCATGGAGCGGCGGGCGGCGCAGCCCTCCTGAACCGCCGTCACGGACCGGCCGCGGAACGGCGCGATGCGCCGGGCCTGGTCGGAGAAGGATCCGGCCCGGCGCATCGCACGGTCGGCCGCCGTCTCACGCCGCCACCGGCTGCTCCGTCCCGGCCGTGGAGGCCGACGGGCCCGCGTCGGCGCTTCCCGGTGCCGCGGCCGCGGGCGTCTGCCCGCGCAGGCCCTTGAGGACGACGACCAGGGCCGTGGTGACGCAGACTCCGGCCGCGACGGCGACCAGGTAGAGCAGCGGGTTGCCGATCAGCGGGACCACGAAGATGCCGCCGTGCGGGGCCCGCAGCGTCGCGCCGAAGGCCATCGACAGGGCGCCGGTGAGCGCGCCGCCCGCCATCGAGGCGGGGATGACCCGCAGCGGGTCGGCCGCGGCGAACGGGATCGCGCCCTCGGAGATGAAGGAGGCGCCCAGCACCCAGGCGGCCTTGCCGTTCTCGCGTTCGGCGGCGTTGAAGAGCCGGCCGCGCACGGTCGTGGCCAGGGCCATGGCCAGCGGCGGGACCATGCCGGCCGCCATGACCGCCGCCATGATCTTCATCGCCGAGTCGCTGGGGTCGGCGACCGCGATGCCGGCCGTGGCGAAGGCGTAGGCGACCTTGTTGACCGGGCCGCCGAGGTCGAAGCACATCATCAGGCCGAGCAGCGCGCCGAGCAGGACGGCGTTGGTGCCGGAGAGTCCGCTCAGCCAGTCGGTCATCGCCTTCTGCGCGGACGCGATGGGCTTGCCGATCACCACGAACATCAGGAAGCCGACGACCGCCGAGGAGATCAGCGGGATCACCACCACCGGCATGATGCCGCGCAGCGCAGCCGGGATCGGCACCCGCTGGATCGCCATCACCACGGCACCGGAGATCAGACCGGCCGCCAGACCGCCGAGGAAGCCCGCGTTGACGGTCAGCGCGATCGAGCCGCCGACGAAGCCGGGGACGAGGCCCGGCCGGTCGGCCATGCCGTAGGCGATGTACCCGGCCAGGACCGGGACGAGGAAGCCGAACGCCACGCCGCCGATCTGGAACAGCAGCGCCGCCCAGCTGTCGGCCTGCGTCCACACGAAGTGGTCCATCACCGACGGCGCCTTGTTGATCTCGTAGCCGCCGATGGCGAAGCCCAGGGCGATGAGCAGACCGCCCGCCGCGACGAAGGGCACCATGTAACTGACGCCGGACATCAGCCACGTGCGCAGCTTGGTGCCGTAGCCCTCGCCGGGTTCGCCGCCGCGTTCGACGGGCGTCGCACCCGGCGTCGCGGAGGTGACCTCGCCGCGGGCCGCCTTGCCGCGGACCTCGGTGATCAGCTCGCCGGGGCGGTTGATGGCCGCCTTGACGCCGGTGTCGACGGTCGCCTTCCCTGCGAAGCGGTCCTTGTCCCGCACGGGCACGTCGTGGGCGAGGATCACGCCGTCCGCCGCCTGGATCACCGCCGGGTCGAGCCGGGTGAAGCCGGCCGAGCCCTGGGTCTCGACGACGAGGTCGACGCCCGCCTCGCGGCCCGCGTTCTCCAGCGACTCGGCCGCCATGTAGGTGTGCGCGATGCCGGTGGGGCAGGAGGTGACGGCGACGATGCGGAAGGGCCGCTCGGCCTCCGCCGCCGCCTCGCCGGCACCCGCGCTGCCGTCCGCGGTGCCGTCCGCGGTGCCGTCCCCGGTGCAGTCCGCGGTGCTGCCCGCGGCGGCCCCGGCGGAGGCCGCCGCCGGGACCGCCACGGAGTCCTCGTCGCCGTCGGGGGCGGCCGGTTCTTCCCCGCGGATCAGCGCCGCGGCGGCCGGGGCGTCGCCCACCGAGCGGAGCGCGGCCGTGAACTCGGCGTTCATCAGCTGCCGGGCCAGCGAGGAGAGGATCGTCAGGTGGGCGTCGTCGGCGCCCGCCGGAGCGGCGATCAGGAAGATCAGGTCGGCGGGGCCGTCCGCCGCGCCGAAGTCGATGCCGAGCGCGCTGCGGCCGAAGGCGAGGGTCGGCTCGGTGACGTGCGCGCTGCGGCAGTGCGGGATGCCGATGCCGCCGTCCAGGCCGGTCGGCATCTGTGCCTCGCGGGCGGCCACGTCGGCGAGGAAGCCCTCCAGGTCGGTCACCCGGCCCTGGGCCACCATCCGTTCGGCGAGGGCGCGGGCCGCCGCTTCCTTGGTGTCGGCGGACAGGTCGAGGTCGACCAGGTCCGCGGTGATCATGTCGGTCATCGCGGGCTCCTTAGCTCGCGTATCGCCCGGTACGCGGGGTGACGGGCGAGGGCGGGGACGGGGGTGCTGCGGGGAGGGGTGACGCGTCGGGGAGGAACGGGCACCGGGGTGCCTCCGTGCGGGCCGGGGCCGCGCGGGCCGGTCATGGGACCGGCTCCCGCAGCGGGCGGTCCACCGGCACCTGGTCCGTGACCGTGACCGCGGCCGGGTCCAGGTCGGCCGGAGTCGGCATGACGCTGCCGGGCAGCCGGACGGCGGCGGCGCCGTGCGCGACGGCGGAGGCCAGGGCCTCGGGTCCGCCGCCGCCGGCGAGGAGGAAACCGGCGAGCGAGGAGTCACCGGCGCCGACGTTGCTGCGTACGGCGTCCACGCGGGCGCTGCCGAACCAGGTGCCCGCGTCGTCCACGAGGAGCTGCCCGTCGGCGCCCAGGCTGGCGAGCACGGCACGCGCGCCCAGTTCCCGCAGCTCCGCGGCGGCTTTCAGGGCGTCGCCGATGGTGGCGAGGGGGCGCCCGACGACCTCCGCGAGCTCCTCGGCGTTGGGTTTGACGACGTCCGGCCGCTCGCGCAGCGCCTCGCGCAGGGCGGGTCCGGAGGTGTCCACGGCGACGCGTACTCCGGCGGCGTGCGCCCGGGCGACGAGGGCGGCGTACCAGGACGGGGCGAGTCCGCGGGGCAGGCTGCCGCAGCAGGCGATCCAGTCGGCGCCGCGCGACTGCCGCCGTACGGTCTCCAGGAGGAGTTCCCGTTCGGCCGCCGACAGGTCGGGGCCCGGTGCGTTGATCTTCGTCAGGACCCCGTCGGCCTCGGCGAGCGCGATGTTGGAGCGGGTGGCGCCGGCGACGGGCACCGGCGCGACCTCGATGCCCTGGGCGTCCAGCAGGTCGGCGACGAGGGCGCCGGGTGCGCCGCCGAGGGGCAGCACCGCGACGGTGCGCCGCCCGGCCGCCGTGACCGCGCGCGAGACGTTCACGCCCTTGCCGCCCGGGTCGACCCGCTCGCCGGTGGCGCGGACGACCTCGCCGCGGTCCAGGGCGGGGACCTCGTAGGTCCGGTCCAGCGACGGGTTGGGGGTGACGGTGAGGATCATGCGCGTACTACTTCCGTGCCGTCGCGCTCGATGGCGGCGGCGTCCTCGGGGCTCAGCCCGCTGTCGGTGATCAGCAGGTCCACGTCGCTCAGGGCGCCGAAGCGGGCGAAGTGCTCCTGGCCGTGCTTGGCGGAGTCGGCGAGCAGCACCACGCGCCGGGCCGCGGCGACGGCGGCCCGCTTGACCGCGGCCTCGGCGAGGTCGGGGGTGGTCAGGCCGTGCTCGGCGGAGAAGCCGTTGGCCGCGACCATCAGCACGTCGGCGCGGATCTCGCCGTAGGCGCGCAGCGCCCAGGCGTCCACGGCGGCCCGCGTACGGTGCCGCACGCGCCCGCCGACCAGGTGGAGCTGGATGCCGGGGTGGTCGGCGAGGCGGGCCGCGATGGGCAGGCTGTGGGTGACGACGGTGAGCCGTGCCTCGGGCGGGACGGCGGCGGCCAGGCCGGCCACCGTCGAGCCGGCGTCGAGGATGACGGTGCCCTCGGCGGGCAGTTCCGCGAGGGCGGCCCTGGCGATCCGCTCCTTCTCGCCGGCCGCGGTGGACTCGCGCTCGGCGAGGTCCGGCTCGAAGTCGAGGCGTCCGGCGGGGATCGCGCCACCGTGCACTCGGCGGAGCAGGCCGGCGCGGTCGAGGGCCTTGAGGTCGCGGCGGATGGTCTCCGCCGTCACCTGGAACTCCTCGGCCAGCGACACGACGTCCACCCGGCCGCCGTCACGGGCGAGCCGGAGGATCTCCTGCTGCCGCTCCGGTGCGTACATGCCTGTTCACCTTCACCTTGTGCCCGAACGTGTGGTTTCACCGGAGGCTACGTGCGGTTTTCCGCAATGTAAACAGGCAAGCGGAATCGATCAGACACAACCGGGCACGAACGGGCGTCCCCGTGTCCGTTTCCGCGGCCGCCTTCATGTCGGTCTCCGTCGCGTCCGTCCGTGTCCGTACCGGTGTCCGGTTCACGGGCCGAGGACGCCGCAGCGGGACGCGGGTGGGCCCGGCACCGAAGTGC